>NZ_JABCPZ010000015.1 GCF_013283785.1 Nonomuraea antri | reverse complement strand
CGGCGGGGGGTGCGGCGGTGGTGGCGGCGGCGGTGGCGGTGGCCGGCGCGGGCGCGGCGGCCAGGCAGGACGCGGCGGCGAGCAGCCCGCACGCGGCCCGCCTCACCCCGCCCTCCTGACGGCGCCCGCGTCGCCGACGGTCACGACGTCGTTGCAGCCGGCGTGGTCGGCGTCCACGTCGCCGGTGGTGAACACGCGCTCGCCCCCGACGATGCCGCTGAGCGCGTACTTGTGGACGTCCGCGCACGGCCCGAGGTCGAAGGAGACCACGGTGAACGGGGGCACGTTCGCCCGGCTCATGATCTCGGGCACCGGGTTGCTGAACCTGGTGACGGCCAGGACCGCCTCGTCGAATCCCTGGCTGGAGTAGTTCTGCAGCTCGACGGTGTAGTTCTGGTCGGCGGCAGCGTGGGCGGCGGGCGGCGGGGCCGTGACGGCCAGCAGGGACAGGGCCGCCACCGCGACACGGGCCTGGAATCGTGAACGCATCGTCTTCCCCCTCGGGGTCCGGGGCTCTCTGGAACGCTCCAAAGCTAGATCCGGGCCCCGAGGCGGGGACATCCCCAGGTTTGGGGGGTGGCGCTCAGCCGGTGAACGCCGCCATGAGCTCGTCCCTGCCGCCGGCGCCGGTCTTGCGGAAGATCGCCTTGAGGTGGTCGTTGACCGTGTGCACCGACAGGTCGAGCACCCGGGCGATCCGCTTCGGCGCGACGCCCTGGCACAGCAGGCCGAGCACGCGGCGCTCGCGCGGGGTGATCGCGTACCAGTCGCAGAACGAGTCGAGCATCGTCGCGCCCGCCGCCGCTTGGATCACCACGGCCACGTCGCCGCGTCCGTCCTCGTCGAGCGACTGGCCTTCGAGCGCCAGCCAGCGGCCGAACGCGGCCGGCGGCGCGCACACCAGCGGGCGGCAGGAGCCGGGGTCGCGCGAGTGCTCGCGGGCGTCCAGCGCGAGCGCCGTCACGACCGCCTCGGCCAGCCAGCCGGGCGCCCCCGGCCGGTCCTGGCCGCGCAGCCGCTCCAGCCAGGCCCGCGCCTGCGGGGTGATCGCGCGGATGGCGTCGTCCGGGCCGACGATCACCACCCCGGCGGGCAGCGCGGGCACGGTCGGCGCCAGCGGGGCGGTGGTGACGTGCCGGCGTAACGCGGCCACCAGCGCGGGCACGAGCAGCGCGGCCCTGGCGGCGTCCGCGTCGTCGAACGGGCGGCGGCCGGCCGCGCGGACCAGGCCGAGCAGCCCCCACACGCCGCGCGAGTCGCGCAGCACCAGCCGCAGCTCGCAGGCCGCGCCGTGCGCCGCGAACACCGCGCGGGCCCGCTCGTCCGCGCCGGCCACGCCCATCGGCACCGGCCGCCCGGCCAGCGCGGCCGGCCGGACGGGATCGCCTTCGGCGTACCGGTGGAACAGCAGCGCCCGGACGAGCTCCCGCTCGTAGCCGTGCCAGAAGCTGAACGAGCCCTGCCCGAGCCCGGTCGCCGGGCTGGTGCCCACCAGGCGCAACGCGTCGTGCTCCACCCAGGGCGCGATGGCCGCGGAGACGGCCGCGCCCACCTCGCCCGCGGGCACGCCCGGCCGCATCACGGCCGCCAGCTCGCGGGCCACCCGGTCCTGGCAAGAGGTCACCCGCTCACCTCAGCACAGCGGCCGTTCACCGGCAAGCGGACAGTAGTCGTTCGATCACGACACGTGAGAAGAGCCTGGCCTCAGGGGTGAGGCCGGGCCCGCGCGGGGTGATGCGGGTCAGTGCGGGGTGGCCTGCTCGGCGCCCACGCCGGTCAGGGAGCGAACCTCGATCTCGGCGTACTTGGCCGCGTTGTACTCCTTGCTCAGCACGGTGCCGAGCCAGCCGCACAGGAAGCCGAGCGGGATCGAGATGATGCCCGGGTTGCTCAGCGGGAACCAGGCGAAGTCGGCCGTCTTGAACAGCGCGGTCGGGCCGCCGGAGACCACCGGCGAGAAGATCACCAGCAGCAGGGCCGAGACCAGGCCGCCGTAGATCGCCGACACCGCGCCAGCGGTGTTGAACCGCTTCCAGAACAGGCTGTACAGGATCGCCGGCAGGTTGCCTGAGGCCGCCACCGCGAACGCCAGCGCGACCAGGAAGGCCACGTTCTGGCCCTGGGCGAGGATGCCAAGGCCGATCGCCGCGGCGCCGATCACCAGGGCGGAGAGCCTGGCCACGACCACTTCCTGCCGCTCGGTGGCCTGGCCGCGCCTGAAGACGTGCGCGTACAGGTCGTGGGCGAAGCTGGAGGAGGAGGCCAGCGTGAGACCGGCGACCACGGCCAGGATGGTCGCGAACGCCACCGCCCCGATGAGCGCCAGCAGGATCGTGCCGCCGACCGGGCCGAAGATCTCCTCACCGATCCGCTGTGCCAGCATGGGCGCGGCGGTGTTGCCCGCCGGGTCGCCGGCGGCGATCGCCGTCTTGCCGACCAGGGCCGCGGCGCCGAAGCCGAGGACCAGGGTGAGCAGGTAGAAGACGCCGATGATGCCGATGCCCCACAGAACCGACTTCCTGGCGTCCTTCGCGGTGGGGACGGTGTAGAACCTGATGAGGATGTGCGGCAGGCCCGCCGTGCCCAGCACCAGCGCCAGGCCCAGGCTGATCAGGTCGATCTTGCCGGCCAGGCCCTGCGCCTCGGTGGCGTACTTGCCGCCGGGGCTGAGGAAGGCGTCCGGGTTCGCCTTCGGGCCGCTGGTGGCGGCGGCCTGCCCGAGCAGGGAGGAGAGGTTGAAGCCGTACTTGCCCAGCACCAGGACGGTCACCAGCGCGGCGCCGCCCATGAGCAGCACGGCCTTGACGATCTGGACCCAGGTGGTGCCCTTCATGCCGCCGAACACCACGTAGACGATCATCAGGGCGCCGACGGCGACGATCGTCCACTGCTTGCCCGCCGGGTCGTCGATGCCCAGCAGCAGGCCGACCAGCGCGCCCGCGCCGACCATCTGCGCCAGCAGGTAGAAGATGCTGACCACGATCGTGGACACGCCCGCCGCGGTGCGCACCGGGCGCGGGCTCATCCGGAAGGCCAGCACGTCCGCCATGGTGAACTTGCCGGAGTTCCGCATCAGCTCGGCCACCAGCAGCAGCGCGACCAGCCACGCCACCAGGAAGCCGATGGAGTACAGGAACCCGTCGTAGCCGGACAGCGCGATGATGCCGGCGATGCCCAGGAACGAGGCGGCCGACATGTAGTCGCCGCCGATCGCCAGGCCGTTCTGCACGCCGCTGAACGACCGGCCGCCCGCGTAGTAGTCGGCGGCCGTCTTGGTCTGACGGCTGGCCCAGAACGTGATGCCGAGCGTGGCCGCGACGAAGGTGAGGAAGAGGATCATCCCCAGGGTCGTGGAGCTCACTGAGTCTTCTCCTCCACCTCGTGACGGAGCTTGTCGGCGATGGGGTCGAGCTTCTTCTCCGCGTGCCTGGCGTAGGCCCAGGCGATCAGGAACGTCGACACGAACTGCAGCAACCCGAGCACCAGACCGACGTTGATCTCACCGAGCAGCTTGATGCCCATGAAGTCACGCGCCCAGCCGGACAGCACCACGTAGAGGAGGTACCACGCCAGGAACGCCACGGTCATGGGGAAGGTCCAGCGGCGGAAGCGCCGTTTCAGATCCTGGAATTCACTGCTCTCCTGAACTTGTTCATAGACCGATGCGTCATGTTCTCTAGTCGTCACGAGACCTCCACTGTGATGCGGATCACGCTCAACGTAAGAGCGCAACCTACCCGGCGTGGAGATCCGTAGCGGGGTTCTTCGCCGAGGTGACGCCGAACGGCGTTCAGTTGGTGGGGGCTTGCGATGAAAGGTCCCATTCGCAAGACGAACGGTCGCGGCGCGGGGCCAGAGCCAGGCGAACGGGCCAGGCGGGACGTTCACGGCGTCATGCTCTGGGCCGGGTGCGCTCTGGGCGGATCCGCCGCGGGCGTAAGCGGCACGTCCCCGGTGGTCGCGGCGCTTACCGTCGTGCCGTGATCGAACTCCTCAAGGACGGCACCTACCTGCGCTACTGGCTGGCCGTCGTCGTCTCCTTCCTCGGCGACGCGATGACCAGGGTGACCCTCGTCTACGTGGCGGCCAGGCTCACCGACAGCCCGGTCGTCATCTCGCTGGTCGTGTTGTCGCAGTTGCTGCCGTCCGGGTTGCTCGGCGCGTTCGTCGGGCCGCTGGCCGACCGGCTGCCCGCCAGGCTGCTGCTGATCGGCTCCGACCTGGTGCGGGTGCCCGTGGTGCTCGCCATGATCCCGGCGCTCGACTCGATCGGCTGGCTGCTCGCGCTGATCCTGCTGGAGGGTGCGGGCAAGGCGGTGTTCGAGACCGCGCGGGTCACCGCCATCCCGAAGATCGTCGGCTCGCATCACATCCCGTCCGCGGTGGCGTTGTTCCAGACCACCAACCAGACGGTCAACCTGCTCGGCCCGGCGCTGGGCGGCGTGCTGGTGGCGCTGGGCAGCACGCCGGTCGTGCTGACGCTGAACGCGGCCACGTTCGTCGTCTCCGCGCTGCTGCTCGGCAGCCTGGGCGTGCTGCGCGACGGGCCGGCTCAGGCGGGGCGGGCGGCCGAGCCGTACTGGACGGCGCTGCGCACCGGGGTGCGCGGCGTGCTCGCGGTGCCCACCCTGCGGTTCCTGTTCGCCTTCCTGGTGCCCGTCATGCTGGTCAGCGGGGTGTTCACCACCAACGTCAACGCGCAGTTGCTGACCGTCTTCGACCTGCAGGCCCTGGAGTACGGCACGGCGCAGGGGCTGCTGGCCGGCGGGGCGATCCTGGGCGCGCTGCTGGGGCCGGCGCTGATCAGGCGCTTCGGCGCCGCCCCCGGGCTGCTGCTGACCTGCGGCGGCCTGTTCGGCGCGGCACTGCTGACACCCGCGTGGCTGGGCGACCGGCCGGCGCTCGGCGTGATCGCCGGCTGGTGTCTGCTGATGGGGGCGTTCGCGAGCCTGTTCCAGGTCCCGGTGGCCAACATGGTGCTGCGCGACCTGCCGGAGGAGACGCGCGGGCGCGGGGTGGGGCTGCTCAACGCGGTGATGGTCAACGTCACCATCGTCGGGGTCGCGGCCGGCGGCCCGGCGGCGGGCGGGCTGGGGGTCGCGGGCTCGCTGGTCGCCTCCGGCGCGGTGCTGCTGGTGGCGGCGGTCGCTTTCGTGCCCGCCGCCCGCCGCCTGTCCTCCCGCCCTCTGTCTGCCAGCCAGAGGCCGGACGCGCCCGCCGTGCCAGACGTACCGGACGTGCCAGGCCCGTCCGGGTCACCCGCGCAGGAGCCAGGTGGGCGAGGGGACGGAGACGTCCCCTCGCCCGCGGCCGGCGAAGTGCGCTAGGTGCTCACCGGCTCCGCGCGGAGCCTGGCCGAGTGCTGTACCAGCGTGATCAGGACCTCCCTGCTGGAGTTCCGCTTCCTGGCGTCGCACAACACGATCGGGATCGACGGGTCGAGCTGCAGCGCGAGCCGCACCTCGTCCAGCTCGAACGTGGGCGCGTCCTCGAAGCAGTTGACCGCCACCACGAACGGAGTGCCGCGCCGCTCGAAGTAGTCGACCGAGGGGAAGCAGTCGGCCAGCCGCCGCGTGTCGGCCAGGATGACCGCGCCCAGCGAGCCCTCGGCCAGCTCGTCCCAGACGAACCAGAACCGCTCCTGCCCCGGCGTGCCGAACAGGTACAGCACGTAGTCGTTGTTCAGCGTGATCCGGCCGAAGTCCATGGCGACCGTGGTGGTGCGCTTGGCCTCGACCGAGGTGAGGTCGTCGATGCCCACGCCGCGGTCGGTGAGTATCTCCTCGGTACGCAGCGGCCTGGTCTCCGAGACCGCGCCGACCAGCGTGGTCTTGCCCGCGCCGAACCCGCCGGCGACCAGGATCTTGATGGCCGTGGGCAGACGAGGACGGTCAGAGCGAGCGAAGACCATCGAGCACCGCCTTGTACATGTTCATGTCGTGCATGTCCACCTCGGATCGGGGTTCCTGGGCAGAGACGAGTTCGCGGTCGAACAGATCGCCGAGCAGCACCCGGATCGTGCCCGCGGGCAGGTCCAGGTGCGCCGCGATCTCGGCGACGGACTTCGGCTCACGGCACAGCCGCAGTATCGACAGGTGCTCGGGGTCGAGCCCGGAGTCCGGCCCGGGCATCGGCCCCACCGCGAGTGCCATGGAGATCAGGTCGAACCTGCCGTGGGCGGGCTGCGTGCGGCCCCGCGTCACCACGTACGGGCGGATGATCTCCGGGTCTATCCAATGCTCGTCGGCCGGCTCCTCGCCGGCGCCGCCGGTCGGGCTCACCGTTCGCTCCTGGCCACCGCGTCCACGCGGGCACCCGAGGTCAGGTACTGGCCGACGCGGGCCACGAGCATGGCCATCTCGTAGGCGATCAGGCCGATGTCGGCGCTCTGCGAGCACAGGACGGCCAGGCAGGCCCGCTGACCGGCGGTGGTGACGATGAGGAAGCGCGAACGCCACTCCACCACCGTCTGCTTGACCTGCCCGCCGCTGACGTAGTCGGAGACGCCCTTGGCCAGGCTCTGCAGCCCGGAGGCCACGGCGGACAGATGTTCGCCGTCGGTGCGCTCCAGCCCGGCCGACGAGGCCATGAGCAGTCCGTCGGAGGAGAGCACGATGGCGTGCTCGGCCTCGTCGATGCGCCCGATGAGGTCGTCGAGCAGCCAGTTCAGGTCGGTGCCCGCGCCGGGGGTCATGATTCGCCCCCCGACTGCTCCTCCATCAGCCTGGCCGCCTCGGTGCGGCCCAGCCGGGTGCCCGACTGCAGGGATCCCATCATCGCCCGGATCTCCTCCGGCGAGCGCTCGTCATCGTCCTCCTCGGGTTCGGGCTGCGGGGGCGTCTCGGCGCGCAGGGCCGGCGCGAGATTGGTCTGAGGGACGCGGAACGGCAGGCCGGACGGCGTGAACGCGGCCGCGGCCGGCGCGGGTCCGGCATCGGGCGCGGGTTCGGCCTCCGGCGCGGTCCCGCTCGGCGCCGGTTCGGCGCCCACGTGCCGCGTTATGGGCTCCTGCTCCTCCGCTCCCGGACGTTCCCCGGGCCGTTCCGGCTCCGGAGCGGGGGCGACCCGGAGCGCGCGCACCCGTTCTGCGGCCGGCGCGGGGCGCACCGCCGTGGCCACCGCGCTGGTCCTGCGCGGCAGGCCCAGACCCGGGTCGCCGTCGGGGTAGGCCGGGTTCGGGTCCACCTCGACGAGCTCCTGCGGCAGCAGCACCACGACCGTGGTCCCGCCGTACGGCGAGGCCTTCAGCACGACCTGGATGTCGTGCCGCCTGGCCAGCTGGCTGACCACGTACAGGCCCAGCCTGGCGGTGCCGGTGATGCGGAACTCGGGCGGGTCGGAGATGCGCTCGTTGGCCTCGGCCAGGTCCTCGGGCTTCATGCCCAGGCCGCGGTCCTCGATCTCGACCACGTAGCCGTTGGCCACCAGCTGCCCGCTCACCTGCACGTTCGTGTAGGGCGGCGAGAACGAGACGGCGTTCTCGATCACCTCGGCGAGCAGGTGGATGACGTCACCCACGGCCCGGCCGATCAGCACGACCTCGCCCATCGGCAGCAGCGAGACCCGGGTGTAGTCCTCGACCTCGGCCAGCGCGCCGCGCACGACGTCCACCATGGGCACCGAGCGGCGCCAGGTTCGCGCCGGGGACGAGCCGGACAAGACGATGAGGTTCTCGGCGTTGCGCCGCATGCGGATGGCCAGGTGGTCGAGCCTGAAGAGCTCCTTCAGCTCCTGCGGGTCGGTCTCGCGGCGCTCCATCACGTCGAGCACGGTGAGCTGGCGATGCACCAGGCTCTGAGTCCTGCGGGCCAGGCTCAGCAGGATGTCGCGAATGCTGCGGCGCAGCTCGGCCTGCTCGGCCGCGACCGCCACGGCGGTGCGCTGGACGGTGTTGAACGCCTGGCCCACCTGCCCGATCTCGTCGTCGCCGAAGTCCAGGTCGGGGGCCTCCTTGGCCAGGTCCACCTCCTCGCCGTGGCCGATGCGCTCGACCACGCCGGGCAGCCGCTCGTCCGACAGCTCGTGCGCGGCGTCGCGCAGCTTCTTCAGCTGGGCCAGCAGCGACTTGGTGGTGGTGATCGACAGGATGATCGAGGCGATGACCGCGATCAGGCCGAGCCCGCCGGCCAGCACCAGCCGGACGATGACGCCGACCGCGCCGGGGACCGCCCGGTCGAGCAGGCTCGCGCCGCCGTCCAGGATGACCTTCTCCAGGCCGGCCCGGGCCGGCTCGATCGCGCCCCGCCACTCGGCGGCGGTCACCACCGGCCCGAACCCGGTCTCCGCCTGCTCGGTGAGCTTGGCCTCCAGCGCGCGCAACTGCGTCACCGGACGGCTGGTCCGCCACGCCTCGTAGGCGGCCGCCTGTGCTTCCGGGAGCTGGGCGGCGGCCTGCTCCAGCGTGAAGACGGACACGCCGGAGATGCGCACGAACTCGGTGCGCTCGGCGGGCGTCAGCTCGCCCTTGGCCAGGGCGCCGGCGACCAGCGCGTCTTCACGGGCCAGGTATTCGGCCGCGCGGCTGACGGCGAGCATGGTGCGGGCGTCCTTGGCGATCTCCTTGTCGTCGAGCGCGGCGACCGAGTCGAACACGCGGAAGAGCGCGTCGATGACGTCGCTGTAGGCGTCGGCGGTCCTGGTGCGGTCGGTCGCGCGCGCGTCGACCGCCTTCCTGGTCGCCCGCAGGCTCTCCACGCGGGTGAACGCCTCGCGCAGCCGCTTTCTCAGCGTGTCGTCGGAGGCCAGTTCGACCGTGGTGGTGGTGGCCGACTTCACCAGTTCCTGGTGCGCGACGTCGGTCCTGGCCCGCTGGTCGCGCAGGGCCTTGTCCGGGGTCGTGGCGCCGTTGCCCAGGGCGACCAGGGTGAGGCGGCGCTCGCGCTGCAGTTCTGAGCGCAGGCGTTCGCTGGGTTCGACCGCGCCGCTGTAGACCGTGTTGGCGCCGATCAGGTTCACGCCTTCACGCAGCGTCACCCAGGCGGCGAAAGCCCACAGCGCGACGAGCGACACCAGGAGAGCTGTCACTTTTGTCCGCACGCGCGAGTTGCGCAAACGCATATCAGCCGTCCAGATTAGGGGGTTGCGTCAAAGCGCGGAGTCAAGGCAGTTAGGAGCGCCCTTGATCCGATGCCCGGAACACCATAGCAACGGGGCAAACCCCACTCAAGCCGGGTAATTCATAGTAAGATACGCTAAGTCCGAATTTCTTGAGTGGTCGGATGTTGTGCGGTCAGATAAAGCGCCGCCAGGGTCGCCGCCTTGACTATGGCTATCGGGGTGTAAAGGTCCTTGTCATGCCAGAGGGGCGGATAATCCGACATTTCGCCCGAGGAGCGTAAATACTCATAACCACGGGCAGCAGCCCTGGCCTCGGCCCCGCTCCCGGACTGGGTCGGTAGCAGCAACGCCTGCACCGCGTACGCCGTCTCCTCGACCGTGCCGTCCCACCGCCCCCACGAGCCGTCCGGCCGCTGGGTGTCGAGCACCCACGCCCTGGCCCTGGCCACCGCGTCGCCCGCGTGCGGGCCGCCGTACTCGCCGAGCGCCAGCACGCAGCTCAGCGTCGCGTAGTAGGGGGAGGCGTGCCAGCGGTCGTCCCAGCTCCCGTCGGGCTGCTGCCGTTCGGCCAGCAGCCGCGCCAGCCGGTCGATCACCGGCAGGTACGCCGCCGCCCGCTCCGGCCTGGCCGCCGCGTACGCGCCGAACGCGTCGAGCACGTGCGCCTGGACGCTGATCGAGAAGCCGTCCTCGCCCTGCCAGGTGCAGAAGTGGGTGCCGGCGTCGAAGTTCAGCAGGCTCTCCGGGTCGCGGGGCAGGCCGAGCAGGGCCAGCGCGTACAGCGCCACCGACGTGGTGTCGGCGTCGGCGGGCAGCCCTGGCCCGGCCGAGGCGCCGCGCGGACCGATCGCCGCGCGCAGGTCGGCCACCATCTCCGGCGGCACGTCGACCGGGATGCCCGCCCTGGTCAGCCAGCTCAGCACCCAGCCGCGTTCGAACACGGTGATCGGCAACCCGACCGGCACCGGGCCGCCGTATCGCAGCGCGACCGCCTCCAGGTGGCTCCTGACCAGGTCGGCGTCCAGGAATGCCGGGCCGCCCGGCCAGACGTCGCGCACCAGCCAGGCGGCGGTGGCGGCGGGCGAGGCGCCGATGGTGCCGATGGCGGTCGGCCGCACGCTCGCCCCGCCGGCCGCGGGCCCGGCCACCTCCAGCGCGTGCAGCAGCTTCTCCGGCAGTTCCGCGCCCGAGGCCACCACGTGCTGGACGCGTTCGTAACGGGAGAAGTCCAGGCCGGCGGGCAGGGCGAGCGGCTCGCCCACGCCGTGCGCGTTGATGAGCGTCACCAGCGACGGGACGATCAGGTCCAGAGCCGGCATGTCCGGCAGCTCCGCCGTGGGCAGCCGCTCACGCAGCGCGGCCAGCCCCCTGAGCGCCGGCTCGCACAGCGGCTCGTCCTCGGGACCGCCGCCGGACGCGGCGGACAGCAACGCCTCGGTGGCGCTCAGCGTGGGCACCAGGCCGTAGCCGCCCGGCGCGCCCCACGAACCGTCCGGACGCTGGCTGTTCAGCAGGTACGCGATGCGTTCCCGGTGCCCGGTGAGCCAGGGCGCCAGCGTGATCAGCCGCCCCGTCTCGTAGATCGAGGCCGACACCTGGCCCCACGGCGTGGCCATGAGCGTCGCGACCAAGGCGTCGGCCTCGCGCTTGATGTTCACAGCTCTCCCCAGTAGTCCGAGACGCCGTAGAAACCGGTGTTGAAGCCGAGCTGCCGCTCCAGGTAGAGAGCGGTCGCCGGGCTCGGGCCGCGCAGGCCGCCGATCAGCTCGGCGGCCGTGCCCGCGTGCCCGGCCATCCGCCTGGTCACCTCGTCGCGGTCCGCGCCCAGCGTCAGGGCGTTGGCGTCGCCCCAGCGGGCCTCTCTGTCGTACGTGGTCAGGTCGTTCAGCAGGCGCAGGTAACGCTGGGCCTCGTCGCCGGCCGCGCGCACCTCGTCCAGGTGGGCGCGCGTCCAGTCGTCGCCGGTGGCCAGCCAGTGCGTGAGGTTGACGAACGAGGAGCCGCAGCTGCCGGCGTTGGCCAGGTAGTCGTCCAGGCCGATCCGGACGTCGCCGGCGCGCCAGTCCCACTCGGCGGCCATGGCGGTGAGCATCCGGGCGAGCTGGTCGCGCCAGCGCGGGTCGGCGCCGAGCGTCCCCGTCCCGGCGGCGGCGTGGTCGCGCAGTCCGGCCAGGAACCGGGTGACGGGCGTCGCGGGCTCGGCGCCGGCGGCCACGGCCAGGCATTCCGCGACCAGCGCGGTCACCTCCTCGCGCGTCTTCGCGACGTGGTCGATCAGCAGGTCGGCGGCGAACACCCAGAGCGAGGCCCGGCCGACCGGGCGCAGCCCGTCCACCGTCGCGCCCGGCGAGCCGAACGCGCTGACCAGCCCGAGCGAGTGGAAGAAACCCGGGTCGAAGGGACGCTCGGGGAACAGGTCACGATGTTCGGCGGCGTGCCTGGTCAGGTCGCGCGCGCACGCGACGGCCAGCGCCGCCGTCCGCCCCAGCCCTGACGCCGCGCCCAGCGCCGCCGTCCGTCCCAGCCCTGACGCCGCGCCCAGGACCGGCCCGATGGCCGGCTCCTGAGCGGCGCCGGTCATCGCCTGCCCGCCGGGACGAGCGTCATGGCCAGGTCGTGGTTGGGCCGCAGCGACGACGCCAGGCGCGGCGTGACGGGACCGTTCGCGTGCAGCACCGGTCGGTACTTGCTGAGGATCCCGGCGATGATCACCTTCGCCTCCATGAGGAACAGGTACTTGCCCAGGCAGACGTGCGGCCCGCCGCCGAAGGGGAAGTAGGCGTACGGGTGCCGCCCGCGTTCGCGGCCCGGCGCGAAACGCTCGGGGTCGAACTCCAGCGGCCGCTCCCAGAACTCCGGCAGCCGATGCGACAGGTACGGGCTGATCACCACGGTCGAGCCGGCCGGGATCCGCACCCCGCCGACCACGTCGTCGGTCATCGCCCGGCGCGGGATGATCCAGCCCGGCGGATACATGCGGACCAGCTCGTCGATGAAGGCCCGCAGGTAGGTCAGCTCGTCCAGGTGCGCGATGGTGACCGGCCCGTCGCCGATGACCCGGTCGATCTCCTCGTACACGCGGGCGGCGATCTCGGGATGCTCGTCCAGCACCGGCCAGACCCAGGCCATGGCGATGGCGGTGGTCTCGGTCGCGGCGGCGTGCACGCTGACCATGTCGTCGCGGACCTGCCGGTCCGCGTCCGCCTCGCCCTTCCTGGCCTGCCACAGCAGTGAGACCAGGTCGCGGCCGTCGCTCTCGTCGCGTTCCTTGGCGTGGGTGATGCGCGGGTAGACGACCTCGTCGATGATCCTGGTCGCCCGCCTGAACGCGCGGTCGCCGGGCAGCGGGAAGCGCTCGGGCACGAACGGCAGCAGCAGCCGGATCGACCGGGACGTGGCGCCGGTGTCGTAGGCGGGCACGAGCCGCGCGATGTCGCCGTCGGAGATCGTCGCGCCCAGGAACAGCCGCACCATCGTGGGATGGATCAGGACGGACATGCCCTCGGCCACGTTGAACGGCGTGCCGGCGACCATCCTGGTGTCGATGAGCTCGTTGAGCACGGCCGACATCTGCTCGGTGAGCGTGTTGATGTACTTGGCGGTGAACATCGGCTGCATGATCTTCCTGGCCGCCGACCAGGTCTCGCCGTCGGTCAGAATGCTCTGGCCGAGCAGCGGGTAGAGCGGGTCCCAGAACATCCCGGCCCGCAGGTAGTTGGGCTGGTTGGTCTTCAGCACGTGCTGCACGTGATCGGGGTGGGTGATCAGGTACGGCCGGAACGGCCCCATGTTCAGCCGGACGACCTCGCCGTTCGCCTCGGCGCTGACCCGCTCGAACGCGCGGACCGGCGTGCGTGGATCACGCATGAAGGCGTTCAGGAACGACAGTGTCCTGGCGGCGAGCACCCGCTCGGAACCCCTGGGCACGCGACCTCCATCGCGTCCATCCCAAGGGACGGACATTTCCTGACAAAAGTTAATCTTCGGGGTGGAGTATCACATGATCACCTATTAGATTCAAGATCGATCGAAGGTTGGAGCGCCCATGAATCTCGGCCGGCCGGCCGCCGCCAGGTCCGGTGGTGACGCCGTCGCCCGTTGCCGGAGGCTGGTCGAACCCGCGCTCCGCGAGGCGGTCTCCGTCCTGCATCCGTGGAGCGCCAGGATGGCCGCGTTCACGCTCGGCTGGTCGGACGCCGACGGGCGGCCGCACGGGGTAGCCGCCGGGGGAGCGGGCGGCAAGGGCCTGCGCCCGGCCGTCGTGCTGCTCGGCGCCGAGGCGGTCGGCGGCAGCGCCGAGTCCGCGTTGCCCGGGGCGGTGGCGGTGGAGCTGGTGCACGCGTTCTCGCTGGTGCACGACGACATCATCGACCGCGACGAGCAGCGCAGGCACCGCGAGGCGCTGTGGAAGGCCTACGGCGTCGGACCGGCGCTGCTGGCCGGCGACGCGCTGCTGGCGCTGGCCGTCAAGCAGCTGGCGAGCGCGCCCGCGGCGATGACGTACCTGTCGCGGGCCCTGGTCGAGCTGGTGCAGGGGCAGACGGCGGACATGGCGTTCGAGAACCGCCCGTGGAGCGGCCCGAACGCCGTCACCGTCGAGGAGTACACCCGGATGGCCGCGGGCAAGACGGGCGGGCTGCTGGGCGCCGCCGCGGCGATCGGCGTGGCCCTGGGCGGCGCTCCCGAGCTGGCCGAACGCATGTGGGGCCTGGGCAGGGACCTCGGCGTGGCCTTCCAGATCGCCGACGACGTGCTCGGCATCTGGGGCGATCCGCTCGTCACCGGCAAACCCGTGCACAGCGACCTGCGGCGCGACAAGAAGACGCTGCCCGTCCTGGCCGCGCTGGCCTCGGGCGGCCAGGCCGCCCACGAGCTGGGCGCGCTCCTGGCCTCGGGCGCGGCCGACGACGCGAGCCTGCGCCGCGCCGCCTGCCTCGTGGACGAGGCAGGCGGGCGGACGGCGTCACTGGCCCTGGCCGAGCGCTACCTGTCGTCGGCCGAGCAGACCATGGACGAGTGCCTGCCGGACGCCGCCGACCTGCGAGACCTGTTCGCCTCCCTGGTCGACCGCATCTCCTGAGCCGCACCCGGGCCGGAGCCCGGTGGGCGGCGTCAGGACCCGGCTCGCGTCAGGACTCCGGCCGGGGCTCCTGGCGGGAGGCCGCGTCGAGGAGTGCCAGCTCCTCGGCCGTCAGCTCCAGCTCGGCGGCGGCCAGCAGCGGCCGCAACTGCTCCACGTTGCGCGCGCTGGCGATCGGCGCGGTGATCGTCGGCTGCGCGGCCAGCCAGGCCAGCGCCACCGTGGCCGGCTCCACCTCCTGCTCGGCGGCCACCTTGGCCAGCGCCTCCAGCGTGCGCGGCCCGTGCTCGGTGTGCAGGTATTCGGCCGCCTTGGCCGCGCGCGGGCTGTCGATGGTGACGCCGGGCCGGTACTTGCCGGTCAGGAAGCCGCGGGCGAGCCCGTAGTACGGGGTGCTGCCCAGCCCGGCCTCGGTGACCACGTCGCGCAGCGGCCCCTCGTACCCGCGCTCGACCAGGTTGTACGGCTGCTGCAGCGCCGCGTATCTGACCAGTCCCTCCTCCTCGGAGATCCGCAGCGCCTCGGTGAGCCGCTCGGCGGTGTGGTTGGACGCGCCGACGTGGCGCACCTTGCCCTCGCGCACCAGCGCGTCGAAGGCGCCCAGCGACTCGGCCATGGGCGTGTCGGCGTCGTCGAAGTGCGCCCAGTACAGGTCGAGGTAGTCGGTGCCGAGGCGGCGCAGCGAGTTCTCCACCGCCGTGCGGATGGTCGCCGGGGCCAGCCCCCGCAGGCCCTCCAGCATGCCGACCTTGGTGGCCAGGACGAGCGAGTCGCGGTTGTGCCGCTTGGCCAGCCACTCGCCGATGATCATCTCCGCCGTGGACTCTCCCGTCTCCCACGCCGGATACACGTCGGCCGTGTCGATGAAGTTGCCGCCGCCGTCGACGTACGCGTCGAGCACGGCGAAGGACGTGTCGCGGTCCGCCGTCCACCCGAAGACATTGGTACCGAGCGAAATCGGGAAAACGGACAGGTCCGTGGTGCCTATCGATCTCATGCGGCTATTATCCGCGCATCCAACAAGGAGGCTGCGATGGCGCCCCGATTACGCGGATGCCTGATCGGTGCGCTTGTCGCCGGCGGCTTGTTCCTGGTGGTCCTGGCGGCGATCCTGGCGGTCCGATTCAACGCCGGCGACACGCCGCGACCGAAACCCTCCGCGGTGGAAACGCCCGACCCGGTCGTCGGTGAGCGGCGGCTCGACGCGCGCAGGATGGAGCTGACGATCAGGTCGGCCGCGCTCGGCGCCACCACCCGCGTACGGCTGCTGCTGCCGGACGGCTGGGAGACCCGCCCCGACTGGCCGGTGTTGTGGCTGCTGCACGGCGGCCTGGACGACCACACCTCCTGGACCGCCAGGACCGACGTGGACGCGCTCACCCGCGACGACGGCGTCATGGTGGTGATGCCCGACGGCGGCAAGTGCGGCAGCTACTCAGACTGGTGGAACGGCGGCGACGGCGGCGCCCCGGCCTGGGAGACCTACCACCTGCGTGAACTGCTGCCGCTGCTCGAATCCCGGTACCGGGCCGGCGACCGGCGGGCGGTGGCGGGCTACTCGATGGGCGGCCAGGGCGCCATGCTGTACGCCGCCGAGGGCCACTTCCGCGCGGCGGCCTCGTTCAGCGGGGCGGTGCACATACTCGAACCCGGCGTGCCGCAGGCCGTCATGGCCGGCACCACGATCGGCTGCTTCGGCACCGACTGGAAGCGCATCTGGGGCGACCCGGACGAACAACGCGACATCTGGCGGGCACACAACCCGTACCACCGGGCCGCCGAGCTCAAGGGCGTCGCGCTCTACGTCGCCGCCGGCTCTGGCGACCTGGTGGAGGACCTGGCCGGCCGGGCGGCCAGGGCGTTCGTGGGACGGCTCGGCGAGCTGGGCATCCCGGTGCGCACCCACTTCTACCGCGGCGGGCACAACCACGCGTTCTGGCAGAAGGAGCTGCACCGGGCGTACCCGATGCTGAAGAAGGCGATCGGCGTTCAGTGATGGGTGGCGGCCAGGCTGAGCCCGCGCGGGGTGAGCAGCCAGATCGCCAGCGCGGCGACCAGCATCAGCGCCGCGCCCGCGCCGCTGGTGAGCACGAGTGAGTCGGTGAAGGCCGTCTTGGCCTGCGCGGCCAGCCGGGTCCCTGCCGATCCCAGGTCGCTGGCCACGTCGAGCGCCGCGCCCAGCGACTCACTGGCGATCCCGGCGGACGGGCCGCGATAGCCCAGCTCGTCACGGTAGACGGCGGCCGCGACGCTGCCCAGCACGGCCACGCCGAGCGCGCCGCCCAGCTCGTAGCTGGTCTCCTCGATCGCCGCGGCGCTGCCCGACTTGGCGGCCGGCGTGCCGGACATGATGACCGCCGAGGCGATCGCCAGCGCGCCCTCACCGACGCCGATCAGCACCAGCATGGCCGCCACCGGCCCGTAGCTCAGCGGGTGCGGCGCCAGGAAGAGCACCAGGAAGCCGAGCCCGGCGATGGCCAGCCCGCCGGCCAGCACCACGCGCGCGCCGATGCGGTGGGCCAGCGCCGGGGCCAGCGGCGAGGCGATCAGCGCGGCGATCGCGGCGGGCAGCAGCCGCACCCCGGTCTCCAGCGGCGAGTAGCCCTGCACGAGCTGCATCCACTGCGCCATCAGCAACATCACCGCGGCCATCGCGATCGACGTGGCCAGCGCCGCCACCACCCCCGAGGAGAACGCGCCGTTGCGCAGCAGCCTGATCTCCAGCAGCGGGTCCGGCCTGCGCAGGCAGCGCACGATGAACCAGCCCAGCGTGAGCGCGGCGATCGCGGTCCCGGCCAGCGCGCCGGGGTCGGTGATGCCGTCCTTGCCGAAGTACTTGATCGCGTAGACCAGCGACACCATGCCGACGATCGACAGCAGCGTGCCCAGGGCGTCCCAGCGGCCGGGGTTCGGGTTGCGCGACTCGGGCAGCAGGATCAGGCCGGCCACGATCGCCACGATCATGACCGGCACGTTCACCAGGAACGCGGCGTGCCAGCTGAAGTGCTCCAGCAGGAAGCCGCCCAGGATCGGGCCGAGCGCGCCGCCGACCGCGGCCATCGCCGCCCACACGCCGAGCGCGGTGGCCCGCTCGCGCGGGTCGGTGAACAGGTTCCTGATCATGGACAGCGTGGACGGCATGATCATCGCACCGCCGACGCCGAGCAGCGCGCGCACCGCGATCACCGCGGCCGGCGACTCGGCCACCAGGATCGCCAGCGAGGCCACGCCGAAGACGGCGAACCCGGTCAGCAGCATGCGCTTGCGCCCCCACCGGTCGCCCAGCGCGCTCACCGTGACCAGCAGACCGGACAGGACCAGCGCGTAGACGTCCACCATCCACAGCAGCTCGATGCTGCCCGGCTTGAGCGCCTCGGTGATCGCGGGCAGCGCCACGTTCAGCACCGTCATGTCCATGACGACGAGCAGCAGGCTCGCCGACAACACGGCCAAGCCCGCCCAGCGGCGGCGGGTGGAGACCGGCGAGGCGGTGGTCGTCATGAGTTCCCCCGAGGTGCGGTGCCGTGCAGGAAGGTGTCGATGAGCAGCCGGGGGACGTCCCTGCGGGCCACGTCGCCGCGCCGCAGGCTCTCGCGCACGGCCACGAGCAGGCCGTACACCACGTTGCTTACCCAGCGCGGGGGCAGGCTCGCGTGCAGCAGCCCGGCCCGCTGGGCGGCGGCGAACAGCGCGATCTCGTGCTCCTCCAGCTCGTCGGAGCGGCGCAGCAGGTCTGGATTGACCGCCATGGCGTGGTCGGTGAGCCCGAAGCCGTAGGCGTCGGCGACCTCGATCAGGCCGGTCAGTAGGTCGCCGAGGGCACGCTCGATGGCCGCGGGATCGGCCGAGGCCGCCGCGTCGATGATGCCCGCGGCCCGCTGGACCTGGCTCCACTGCTCCAGCGCGCGGTGGCCGAGGGCGATCATCAGCTCCTCGCGGCTGCTGAAGTGCCGGTGCAGGGTGGCCCGGCTGACTCCGACCGCCTCCGCGAGCCGCGCCATCGACGCGGTCGGGTCCTCGTTCAAGTGCTGGATCGCCGCGGTCATGATCTGGTCACGGCTTGTCATCATCGATACATCCTCGTATCAGTTGCGACATTTTCGTCTCAAACGATACAAGAGAGTGTCAACGAGTGCGGGCACGGGCCTCTCGCCTTCCCGGCATGGCGATGTATGCGCAGGTCGCGTTAGGGTTCGAGCTGTGGTGATCGGTGACGCGCGCACGCGCATCCTGGACGCGGCCGAGGAGTTGTTCGCCGGCGGTGGCTACGAGGCCACGCCGACCGCGGTCATCGCCAGGCTCGCCCACGTGCCCAAGGGGCTGGTGTTCCACTACTTCCCGCGCAAGATCGACGTCCTGGTGGCGCTCGTGGACGAACGCACCCTCGTCGAGGAGGACCGCGACGTCGACGCGGTGCCCGGCGACCCGGCACGCACGCTGTCGAAGCTGGCGCGCCGGCTTCCGCTGCGCGCCTCACCGGCGATGCGGCGCATCCTGTTCCGCGAGGCCGACACCCACGGCTCGGTCAAGGACCGGCTGGGCCGGCTCAACGGCGAGCTGATCAGGCGCGCCAGGTTCGCGCTCGAACTGGCGCTGCCCGGCGCCCGCGGCGACGCCGCCAGGCTGGAGGTGGCGGCGGCCACGTTCGCCGCCGTCCTGCTCTACCAGGAGAACCTCTGCCAGTTAACCGGCCACCAGATCGACCCCGACGCCGTGGCGGAACTCATCGCCCACTCCCTCGTCTAGCAGCAGCTCGTCCAGCGCCGCGCGCAGGTGGCCGAGCAGGCCCCAGACGTCGTCCACGCGCTCCGGGCAGGCCACGATGCCGAAATCGAGCATGCCGTCGTAGGAGAAGCAGGTGATGCTCAGCGCGCCGCTGACGTCGGTCAGCACCGACAGCGGGTAGTACGACAACACCCGGCCGCCACACAGGTAGAGCGGGAACTGCGGGCCGGGCACGTTGCTGATGATCAGGTTGATCGGCGGGAACGCCAGCGCCGCCAGCCGGAAGATCGCCGGCGTGACCTGACCGGCGACCGGGGCCGGCAGCAGCGAGCACAACTCGTGCAGCCAGCTCGCCCGCGTCGTCGCGAAACGCCGCTTGGCCCGGCTCATCACGGCGCCCACCGCGTGCAGCCGCTCCCGCGGATCGCGCAGGTGCGTCGGCATCGGCGCGACCATGGCCGAGATCTGGTTGCCCACCACCTCTCGCGCGCCGCCCGTGCGCACCGCGACGGGCACCGCCGCGATCAGCGGCCCGGCGGGCAGCGCGTCGCGCTCGCGCAACCACGAGCGCAGCGCCGACGTGCACAGCGCCATCACCACGTCGTTGACGCTCATGCCGTGCGCCCTGGCCAGGTTCCTGACGTCCTTGAACGACACCGAGCCGAACGACAACCGGCGGCGGCCGCTGATCGGGCCGTTCAGCGGCGTCCGCGGCACGGACAGACTGGGCAGCTCGGGACGTGGATGCGCGTCACCCGCCACCGCGCGCGCCGCCTTGGCGATCAGCCTCGCCCCGGGCAGGCCGGAGGCGAGCGGGATGGCGTCCAGGTCACCGGCCGCCCGGACGACCGAGCGCAGGGCCCGGGCCGGATGCGTGAACGTCCGGACCGCCGCCCCCGCCAGCATGCTCGCCAGGCTGGGCGCCGCGTTCTGCGTCGGCCGCGCCGCTTCGGCGGAGTGCGGTGGGTTCTGCGGCGGGTTCTGCGGGTTCTGCGGCGGGTTCTGTGGTGGCGGCGGGCAGGGGGAGAGGTCGAGCAGCGCGGCCAGGGTCTCCGCGCCGGAAACGCCGTCGATGGCCGCGTGGTGCACCTTCGTGTAGAGCGCGACCCGGCCGCCGCGCAGCCCGTGGATCAGGTGCATCTCCCACAGCGGGTGCGCCCGGTCGAGCCTGCGGGCGTGCAGCTCGGCCACGACGTCGGCCAGCGCGCCCTCGTCGCCAGGCGCGGGCAGCGTCGTCTCGAACAGATGATGGGCGAGGTCGAAGCCAGGATCGGCGGCCCAGTACGGATGGTCCAGCCCCAGCGGCACCTCCACCAGCCGCAGGCCGAGCGCGGGCGCCAGATGCATGCGCGCCAGCAGCAGCTGCGCCAGCGACTCCCTGGTGAGCGCTCCCTCCGCCGGATCGAGCACGGCCAGCCCCGCCACGTGGGCGGCGGTGGTCTCCGACTCGACATTGAGGAACTGCGCGTCGAGGGGGGTCAGCTGGCGCATCCGGGCTCCCTTTCTCGTGGCGGGAAGTCAGCGTCGCACGGGGGATCAGCGTCGCACGGGGGGATTTCCGCCACGTTTCCGCGAGAGTCTTTCAGATGAATTCGCCGGCTCCGCACACCGGTTCAGGGAATGGCCAGCTCAGCCGGGATCGGTGACAATTGTCTATCCATGGACAACCTGAATCGGGTGTTGCACGACCGCGTCGAAGTGGTAGCCGAACGGGTGCTTGGGAATGACCAGGTGCTGGGTCGCGCCGGTCTCGTCGGTGGCCCTGGCCATGAGCACCCGAGGGCCCGGATAGGTCGGCGCCCACTCGACGTGCCACGGCAACCATGCGCTGACCAGGTGCTGCCCGTGGTGCTCCGCCCGGCGCCAGCTCCGGCCCCGGTCGAAGCTGACCTCGACCCGGACGATCCTGCCCCGCCCCGACCACGATCTGCCGCGCAGCATGAGCGGCGCGCCCATCGGCAGGACGGCATTCCATTCCAGCTCGAACGCGCTTTTCACCGGTTGCGTGGTGACGTCGGGATAGAACACCGTGTTCCACGGGGTGAACAATTTCTCCCGCGAAACCTGAATATCGCCGAGCCACTTGATGGACGCCACTCCCACCCATCCCGGCACCACCAGGCGCACCGGAAATCCGTGGTCGGCGGGCAGCGCGCGGCCGTTCATCTCGTAGGCGACGAGGACGTCGTCCATGGCCTTCGCGACCGGGAGCGGGCGGCGGACGTGGCCGTGGTGCTCGAACTCGGCGTCCAGGCCGGTGGGCAGCACGTCCACGGCGTCGCCCGTCACGCCGGAACGGGCGAGCAGATACCTGAGCGGCACCCCGCGCCAGCGCGCCACGCCGATCGCGCCCAGTCCCCACTGCGTGCCCGGGGCCGGGTCGTGCTGCTGGACGTCGTAGAAGCGGCGGCCGTTGCCCGCGCACTCGATGGCGGCGTCCAGCGTGCGGGCGGGCATGGCGAGCAGGTCGCCGTAGTCGTAGCTCGCCGGGTGCCGCACGCCGGGGCCGTGCACGCGCAGCCGCCAGGTGTCGAGGTCGATCACCGGGGTCGCGGTGTGGTTGCGGACGAAGAAGCGGTCGGTCGGCGTGTGGTAGCCCTGCCCGGCCATCGCCTCCCAGCGCATCTCGGCGTTGCCGTCGTGGACGGTGAACAGGTGGTCGGGCAATGCCTTGACGATCGTTCTCAGATCCTGCTTCAAGCCGGCACCTCCTCCTAGTCTCTATTTCCTACTAGGAATACATCTAATCTATCGGCCGAGGCTCGTTCGCTCCACCCCTTCGCCGAACCTGTCGTGATTGCCGGGAACGTTCCATACCTGGTTCATCCCCAGCTCCAGGGGGTGGATGCGGCGCCGGCGCGCGGCTTCGTGAACAATGAGCACTCGCGTGTCCTTCGATCCGGACGTTCAAGGAGCCTCGTGACCGGGATGTGGTGGGCGGACCTGGCCATCGGGCTGGCCGTCGCCCTCGCGGTGTGCTGGGTGGCGCTGGTCGCGGTGCTGGTCGCGGTCCGTCCGCGCGGCGGGCTGCTGCGCGAGTCCCTGCGGTTGCTCCCGGACGTGCTGCGGCTCGTCCGGCGGCTGGCCGCCGACCCCGGCCTGCCGCGCGGGGTGCGGGTGCTGCTCGGGGCGCTGCTGGTGTACCTGGCGCTGCCGTTCGACCTGATCCCGGACTTCATCCCCGTGCTCGGGTACGCCGACGACGCCATCATCGTCACGGCCGTGCTGCGGTCGGTGGTGCGGCGGGCCGGGCTGGAGGCGGTACGACGGCACTGGCCGGGCACGGACGACGGCTTCGAGACCCTGACCCGGATCACCGGCCTGCGGCGGTAGGCGTTCCGGGGGGCTGGCGGCGGGGTCCAGCGGTGGCGGCTGTCCTTGGGGTTGGCGATAAGGTCCAGCGGTGCCTCCGCGTCCGATCTTCTGGTGGTCTCTGGCCACGGGGTTACATCTCGCCGCCTGGGTGACCCTGCCGCTCCTGTCCGTGCCCGTCAGGGCGGCCGACCAGGCGGGCTGGCAGGCCTGCTTCACGGACGGCGAGCGGCTGCCGCCGATCCACCTCGTGCTCGAGCACGTCCGTGACTGGTTCCTGCCGGGGCAGGTGGTCGTCGCGGCGCTGCTCACGTGGCTGATCGCGCGACGTCCGACGGCACGCGTGCACCTGCTGGCCGGTGCGGCCGGGCTCGGCGCGATCGTGGCCGAGAACGTGCTCGCGGGCATCGCCTCGCGGATCTACTTCGCCACCATGGGCCCGGTCTGCACCCGGTTCCTGGAGGGGCTGCCGTCGCACGACGCGATCTCGATCATCTGGGTGTACGGGCCGCCGGTGCTGATCATGACGGGGGTGCGGGCGGGTCTCGTGGCGTCGGCCGGGATCCCCACGTTGCCCATCCATCGAGGCCGACGGCGGCGGATTCGGCGGTGGCTGCGCGTGGTGCGGGTGCCGGCGATCGTGGCACTCGCCGCACTGTCGGCCACCGCCGACGCACCCGGGCTCCCCACCGACGCGTCCGGGCGTCCCGCCGTTCCGTCGCCCGGTGTGGAGCCGACCCACCGGGTGGCGGATTCACCGGAAGCGGATCCCTCGAAGGTGGACCGAGGGGGCTCTTCGGGTGATCCGTCCCGATGCGCTCCGCCGCCGCCGGGAAAGGCGCGCGAACCCGTCGTGCGCCCGCCCGCGCCGCGCACCGTCCGCCGGGTCGAGGCCGTCTGGCGGCGTCTCGAACGCTGGACGGCCGCGCACGCCCCCGGCACCCGCCGCGGACTCGCCCCGCCCGCGCGGCCGCGCGCCATCGCCGCGGCGGAGGCCGCCATGGGCGTCAGATTCCCTGACGACCTCAAGGCCTCGCTGCTCCGCCACGACGGCCAGAAATCCGGCAGGGGCACCTACCTGTGGTGGGTGTACGACCCGCTGTCGGTCGCCGAGATCGTCGCCACCTGGCAGATGTTGTGCGAGGTCCAGCGGAGATTCGGCGAGGGACAGGCACCCGGGCCGCGGAAGGGCTACGTGAACCCGGAGGGCTGGTGGTGGCACGGCTCGGCCATCCCGTTCGCCGCCGACAGCGGGGAGGTGCGCCTGATCGTCGACGGTAAGGGCCGGGTTGGCACGTCCTACAACGACGACGTGATCACGTTCCGGGGCGGCGCCGGCTGGCCGTCGTACGTGGACCTGCTGGAGGGCATCGCGGACGCGGTCGAGCGCGGCCGCCCCCTGAGAGGTCTCACCCCGTCGGTCACCGGCGACGGCGAGCTGGACTGGGACTGACCGTTTCTTGACGAGGTGCGGAGCCGCCGCTTCGTTCGCCGGGCGAGCACACCGGGCAGTGCACGCCCTGTGTCCGTACTCCACGATCCGCGCCCGCCCGACCGCCCGGCCGACCGCCCGCAGCTCCACGAGCCCGCGCTGCTCGGCGACCTGCTGGTGCGCGCGGCCCGCGACGAGACCCGCCACGTCCGCTACTGCCTGAACACCGACCTCGCGGGCAGCCGCGTGCAGGCGTACGGCGAACTGCTGCGGGAAGCGAGACTCCTGCTCGCCGCCCTGCGCGCGCACGAGGGGTGCGCCGCTGCCAGCAGCGGGGGCGGACGGGTGGCCGCCATGCTGCTGGAGCGTCCCGACGACCTGCTGCCACTGCTGTGGGCCGGCCTGATCGGCGGGATCCCGGTGTGCCCGCTGCCCCTGCCGGGCGCCGACCAGCAGCGCTGGAGCGGGCAACTGCGTCACGTCCGGCGGCTCCTGGACGACCCGCTGCTGATCACCACGCCTGGCCTGGCGGCCGACCCGGAACTGCGCGACTTCACCACCGTCTCCATCGAGGACCTGCGCGCCGCCCCCGACGTGAGCGACCGGGAGGGGGCGGGCGGTCTCGACCCGTCCGACCTCGCGCTGCTGATCCTCACCTCAGGTTCCACCGGCACCCCAAAAGCCGTCGAACTCTCCCACGCCAACGTCCTGTCCGCCGTGCGCGGCCAGACGCGGGTGATGCGCTGCACCGGCGACGACGTCTTCCTCAACTGGATCGCCTTCGACCACGTCGCGGCCCTGGTCATGCACCTGCTGGCGGTCTCGGTGTCGGCCTGCCAGGTGCAGCTGACCCCGCAGGCCGTCATGACCGACCCGGTGGCCCTGCTGCGCGCGATGGACCACCACCGCGCCAGCGTCACGTTCGCGCCGAACTTCCTGCTCGGCCTCATCAACGAAGCCCTCCGGCAGGCGCCGCTGGAGGCGGATCTGTCCTGCGTCCGATGCGTCGCCTCCGGCGGCGAGGCCACCGCGGTCGGCACCGGCACCGCCTTCCTCGACCTGTTCGCCCCGCACGGCCTGGACCGCGGGACGGTGTGGCCCACGTTCGGCATGACGGAGACGTCCGGCGGATGCCTGTTCAACCACGCCTTCCCCGGCGCGGACGCGGGCGCCGAGTTCGCCGCCGTCGGCGCTCCCGGCCCCGGCGTCCAGGTACGCGTCGCCGACGGCTCCGGCCGTCCGCTGCCCGACGGGGAGACCGGTGAGCTGCAGATACGCGGCCCGGTGGTCTTCTCCGGCTATCACCGCGACCCGGACGCCACCAGGGCCGCGTTCACCGGCGACGGCTGGCTGCGCACCGGCGACCTGGCCGAACAGGATCGCGGCTGGGTCACCCTGGCGGGACGCGGCAAGGACAGCATCATCGTCAACGGCGTCAACTACTTCAGCCAGGACCTGGAGAACCGGCTGAACGAACTGGACGACGTCGAAGCCGGCCACGTCGCCGCCTTCCCCACCCGGCCGCCAGGCGCGGACACCGAGCACCTGGTCATCGCCCTGTCCGGCACCTGCCGGGACTCGCGGGCACGACGGCGGCTGCTCATTGCCGTCCGCCACGCCGCCGTCACGCACTGGGGGTTCGCTCCTTCGTCCGTGCTGCTCCTGGACAAGGACGCCTTTCCGCGCACCGGCCTGGGCAAGATCCAGCGTTCGCTGCTGCGGCAGCGCTTCGAGGCCGGCGCGTACGCCGCCGAGCAGGCAGCCACCGAACGCCTGCTCGGTCACGGACGTGAACCCGTGCGCGGGCGGCAGGAGCAGGCGCTGGCCGAGATCTTCGCGCGGACCCTGAACCTCGCCCCCGAGGCGGTCGGCGCGACCACGAGCTTCTTCGACCTGGGCGGCACCTCGCTGGAGCTGCTGAGACTCCAACGCCACCTCGGCGCCCACGCCGGCGTCGACGTGCCGCTGTCGGCGGTGCTGGCCGGCCCGACCGTCCGCGACCTGGCCACCCACCTGGACGGCTGTACGGGAGCCCGCGCGCATGTCGACGGACGCGGCTACCAGCCGCTGGTGACCCTGCAGGCCGGCGGCAGCGGGACGCCGCTGTTGTGCGTGCACCCGCTGGGCGGCGACGTGCTCGCCTTCGTGAACCTGGCCAGGCACTTCGCGGACGAGCGGCCGGTGCACGCCTTGCGGGCCCGCGGCCTGAACCCCGGCGAACAGCCGTTCTCGTCGCTGGAGGAGATGACCGGGGCATACGCCGAGGCGATCGTCCGGCGGCAGCCGCGCGGGCCGTACGCGATCGCCGGGCTGTCGCTGGGCGGCCTCGTGGCGTTCGAGCTCGCCAAACGCCTGGAAGCGGCCGGCGAGCGGGTCGCCTTCCTCGGCATCATCGACATGCCGCCGTTCCCCGGCCGGTTCCTGCCGGACCGGGACTGGGCCGAGACCGCCGTGTTCGTCCTCACCGTGCTGGACCTCCTCACCCCCGCCCAGGCCGAGGACCTGCCCGCCCGGCTCCGTCCGCTGACTCGGGACGCGCGGCTGGAGCTGCTGGTGCGTTCGTCCGCGCCGCGCCGCCTGGCCGAACTCGACCTCGACGCCGAGCGGCTGGGGGCCTGGGTGGCGGTCGCGCATGCGATGAGCGGATTCGTCCCGTCCCATCGGCTCGGCGGCGCGGTCTCGTCCATGACCGTCCTGCACACCCGGCGCCCTCCGGGCGTCAGCGCCGAACACTGGCTCCAGGCGATCCACGAGTGGGACGACTTCAGCCACCACCCCAACCGGTACGCCGAGGTGCCCGGGGATCACTACACGATGCTGGGCCCGCGTCACGTGGCGGCCTTCCAGGAGATCCTGCGGTGCGAACTCGCGCAGGCGCTGGGTGAGCCGTGAGGGTGAAGCCCGCGCCCGCGGATCGGGGAGCGGGCAGCAAAATATCCCGATTTATGGTGTTAAATCCGATTCTCGGAGCAGGTGGTGAGACGTGGGGGCTCGGAGCAGAGCCACATGTCACTGTGCTCCGAGCCCTGCCATCGCCGCCCGCTCTACCCCCGCCGCCGTGCGACCGCCGCCGTCGCGCCGGGGCCGGTCACCGCCCCAGGAACTCCAGCAGCCGATCCAGCGGCCACATGTTGATCACGTCGTCCGTCGTCAGCCAGGCCCGCTGGGCGATCCCCACCCCGAACCGCTGGTTCAACAGATGCGGAATCGCATGCGAGTCGCTGTCGATCGAGAACTTCACCCCATGGTGCTTGGCCAGCCGCACGAGGTCGGACGGCAGGTCGGAGCGGTCGGGGAACGAGTCGATCTCCATGGCCGTCCCGGTGCGGGCCGCGCAGCGGAAGATCGCGTCCCAGTCGGCGTCCACCGGAGCGCGCTTGCCGATCTTGCGGGTCGTCGGATGGCCGATGATGTCCACGTACGGGTTCTCGCAGGCCGCGATGAACCGGCGCGTCATCTCCTCCCGCGACAGCGTGAAGTGCGAGTGCACCGACGCCACGCACACGTCGAACTCGCGCAGCACCTCCTCGGGCCAGTCGACCGACCCGTCGGGCGCGATGTTGAGCTCGGTGCCGTGCAGGATCCGCATGCCGGGATATTCGCGCTGCAGCTTGGCGACCTGCTCCCGCTGCTCCAGCGCCTTGTCCAGCGTCATGCGCTGCATCGCCAGGTCAGGGGCGTGATCGGTGACCGCGTAGTAGGAGTATCCGCGGGCGTGACCGGCGGCCACCATGTCCTCCAGGGAGGCCACGCCGTCCGTCAGGTTGGTGTGGGTGTGCAGGTCGCCCTTGAGGTCGGACAGCTCCACCACCCGCGGCAGCTCGCCGCGCAGCGCCGCCTGGACCTCGCCGCCGTCCTCGCGCAGCGGCGGCGGGACGTACTGCATGCCGAGCGCCTGGTAGATCTCCTCCTCGGTCTCGGAGGCGATCACCTTCTCGCCCTCGAACAGCCCGTACTCCGACAGCTTCCAGCCCTTCTTCACCGCCAGCTCGCGGGTGGCGATGTTGTGCTCCATGGAGCCGGTGAAGTACTGCATCGCCGCGCCCCACGACTCGGCGGGAATGCGCCGCAGGTCGACCTGGATGCCGGTCGTGGTGCGGATGGACGTCTTCTTGTCGCCGGCCGCGATCACCTCGGCCACGTACGGCTGCGCCCGGAACTCCGCCATGATGGACTCCGGCGCCACGGCCAGGATGTCGATGTCGCCGACCGTGTCCTTCATCCGCCGCAGCGACCCCGCGTACGCCAGCCGCTCGGCCTTCAACGACGCCAGCACCTGCTCGGCCAGCGCCATCGCGACGCCGACGTGCACCCGGCGGCCGGCCTGTTCGAGGTGCTCGATGCCGTTGAGCAGGTTCGCCAGGGTCTTGGGGCCGAGGCCCTTGACCCCGTCGAGCCGCCCGGACGAGATCGCCTCGCCCAGCGCCTCGGTGGAGTCGATGCCGAAGTCCTCGTACAGCATGATCGCCGTCTTCGGCCCCAGCGTCGGCACCCGCGTCAGCCGCCGCACCCCGTCGGGCACCCGCCCGCGCAGGTCGTCGAGCTGCCGGAAGCTCCCGCGCTGCAGGAACTCCTCCATCTTCTTGGCGATCGCCTCGCCCACCCCGGGCACGCTGCGCACGTCGACGACCGAGATGTCCTCGGGGAACCCGGCGATCGCCTTGGCCGCCTTCTGGTAGCTCCGCACCCGGAACGCGTCGCCCCCGCTCAGGGCGAACAGCTCCGCATACTCCTGCAGCGCTGCCGCCGCCTCCTCATTAGCCCGCATGCAACCACCTTAGGATCTGGCTCCGACGAAAAAAGCACGGGCTCATCAGGAGATTTAATGCCTCATGGGCGCGGGCCTTCGCGGAGCGTCCGCGCCGCGCGCTCCGGGGCTGCCCCCGGCTCCGCGACCGGCGGCGAGCCCCGTCCCGCATCAGCGACGGCCGTGGCGCCCGCAGTCCACGGCATCACGAACAGGACGGAACCGCTTCGATGGCACTCGAACTCATCAACCCGGACAGCCTGCCCACTCCGCCCACCTACACCCACGTCATCGTGGCGACGGGAAGCAGGATGGTCTTCATCGCCGGTCAGGAACCCGAGGACGCCCAAGGGGCCCTCGTCGGCCCCGGCGACCTGGCCGCCCAGGCGCGTCAGGTGTTCGCCAACCTCGGCCGGGCACTGGCCGCCGCGGGAGCCCGGCCCGAACAGGTCGCCAAGATGACGATTTTCGTCGTTCATCACCGCCCCGAATACCTGCCGGTGATCGAGGCGGCCCGGGTGGCGTTGTTCGGGGACCACAAGCCGGTCGACACCCTCGTGGGAGTGGAGACACTGGCCAGGCCCGAATATCTGATCGAGGTCGACGCGATCGCGGTCGTCGACGGCTGAGGATCAGCCGTCCTCATTCCAGTGCGGCGCGAACGCTCGCGAAGAAGCGCGGGTCGGCCGCCATGCGCATGAGGAAGGAATGGGGTGCGTAACCGCGCATCCCGGAGCGCACGGTCGTCTCGGCCAGCCGCCGCAGGACGAGGACCATCTCACGCGGCTCCGCACCCGGCCGCACCAGGTAGGCGGCCTCGCTGAGCACGCCTGGCATGGCGCCCGTCTTCGCGCCGATCAGCCGGTCACCGGGATCGGCGCCGGGCAGGCGCATCGGCCATTCCAGGTGCCGGCTCGCCAGTTCGTCCTTCCTCAATTCGCCGAGAACTCCGTGCAACACGCCCGGCGCGACGCGGGAAACGGTGCTGACCAGTTCCACCTCCTGCTCATAGTCAACAGACGTGAGCCGCACCCGTTCTCCAGCCTCGACGTAGTTCCGCAGGCAGACGTCGGGAGGCAGCGTGCAGCCGCCGTAAATACGCAATGCCTCGCCGTTGACGGTGCCGACGCGAGTTCGCGCGATCTCGTCGAGCGCGTCGGCGCCGAGCCGGTCGCGCAGCAGGTCGGCGGCCGCGTTGTCACTCTCCTCGATCATGGCGGAGACGAGCTGGTCCAGCGTGACGTGCGCGCCGGGCCGGAGCCGGTTGAGCGCCGCGTCGTGGGCGCCGCCATCGGTCTCGGGCAGGTGGTAGGCGTTCCACAGCCGCACGGGAACGGGCTCGTCCGGCGCGGCTCTTCCCGCGCGGACCGCGTCGGCGTAAGCGGCGAGATGGACGATCTTGACGACCGACGCCACCGTGGTGGGACGCTCGGCATTGTGGCTGAGGCCCTGCGTCACCAGCGCGACGTCGTCCGGGTGCGCGCGGACGTAGGCGAGTACGGCGTCGGCGTCCTTGAGCTCGGCGGGCTCAGCGACGGTGTCGCTCATCGCGGCCATCGGGAAGGGACGGGATCACGGCGGGAATGGTTCGCATCCCTCGATTGAACCGAGGAAATCCGAACCCCGGAAATGGTTTTCGCGGCACAAGCCCCGACCTGAGGGAGAATGGCGTCAGGCTAACGCCTCAGTAAGCTAAACCTCGCGACACCGATGTAATTCACTTACTTTCGCCGCCGCTGCCGGAAATCCTGTCGGAGGCGGAGCTTAATCTCGCCGCATGGTTCCCGTCCGGTCTCACTGGCGACGCCTCAAAAGCGGCAAGGTAACGCGAGTACGTGCGCACGCGCGCCGAACCCCCACCTCCGGTTCATCCGATACAGGCGGCAGTGGCGGCGGCGTGCCCTGGATCCTGGCGGTCGCGGTGCTCGCGGTCGTGGTCCTGGCCGCTGGATGGGCGACGCTACCGGATTCCGCGCCGGTCGCCTCGGAGTCCGGCAACCGGTCACGCCCGCAACCGACCGCCCCGGCCACCTTCCCGTCCGGCCCCGCCGGGGAACTGGCCAGGAACCTGCGCGCCGCACGGGAACGTGCCAGTCTGACCGTGCGGACGGTGGGCGAACGCGCCGGGATCGCGGCATCGACCATCGACGACTTCGAGCGCGCCGCCGCCGTCCCGAGCGCGGAAACCCTGAAAAGGCTCTCCTCGGCCTACGGGCTCTCCTTCGAGGACTGGACGGCGCTGGAGATCGCCCGATCCGAACTCCACTGACCGCCCCCTCGCCAGGAACGGAGAACTCGGATGCGGTCCCCGGGGTGATTCTGCGAGCATGCGTCGCTGTGAAGAATGAGAACCTTGTCGTCCGCCGCGCGACCGACGCCGACGCCGCCGCGGTGGCCGAGGTGTGGCTGCGCTCCTACACCGCCGCACTTCCGACCGTACGCCGAGCCCACACCGACGATGAGGTGCGGTCCTGGTTCCGGGACGTAGTCGTGCCCGGCCGTGAGACCTGGGTGGCGACGGTCGACGGCCCGGTCGTCGGCATGATGGTGCTGGGCGAGGAGGACCTGGACCAGCTCTACCTCGACCCGTCCTGGCGGGGCCGGGGCATCGGCGATCGCCTCGTGGACCTGGCCAAGCAGCGCCGTCCGGACGGGCTGGCGTTGTGGACGTTCCAGGTCAACGTCCCGGCGCAACGCTTCTACGAGCGGCACGGCTTCGTCGCCGTGGAACGCACCGACGGCCACGGCAACGAGGAGAGTGAGCCGGACATCCGATACGTGTGGCACCCGGAGCAGCGCGAACCCGCGAACGATCGCTGAGGATCGTCCGGTGATCTTCGGTCTGCGGACCGCTCATCGTCTTCGAAATCGGCCACAATCAAGCACCTGTAGTCGTCGGGCCCACGCCCGCATAGCCGTACGATCCCCCGATCAAGGACCGTGATGTCGATACACGAGAGTCTGGCGATCCTCCGCCGCGCCGCCGAATCCGGAACGGTCGTCATCACGGCGTCGGAGCCCGCCTCCGCCGCAGCCGTCCGCGACCGCGAGACAGGGCTGAAGCCCCATTTCGGAACCGTCGACTGGACGGCTCCGCCCAGCTACCGGGCATTCCTCGCCGAGCACAACACCTTCGCCTGTATGCGCCGGGACGATTCGTCCGACGCGTCCATCGAGTTCGTCGTCGTAGGTGACGACGCCATCGTCGAGCTGAACTCCGATCTCGTGCACATGCCCGAGCGCGTGGACCGCGGCGACGGCCGGTGGCTGTCCACCAACCACCTGGTCGGCTTCGCCCTCGCGGACGCGGATCACGACGCGGTCTGGTGCTTCGACGTCACCCAGCCGGACGCGGACGGCGAGTACCCGGTCTACTACCACCACTACGACGATCAGGACGGGCGCGCCCGCTACGTCGAGGACGGGAACTGGGAGGACCCGGCCAACACCACCCCGGACTTCCCCACGTTCACCGCCTGGCTGGACGCGATGACCACCGCGTTCACCGCACCCGAACCGCCGAGCTGGTTCGAGCAACTGGGCTGCCCGGGCTTCTACCCGGAGTCGTAGGAGGCCGTACGGGCCGGCATGGTCATGGCCGGCGGTTCGGGTGTCCGTCCCAGAGGCGAGTCGTCCCGGATCAGGCCGCGTACGGTGATCGCCATCTCGCCGTTGCGCGGAACAAGCGGAACAAGCGGCGGCGAGTCGTGGGCTCACGCGCGCAGTACTAAACGGAGAGGGGCGGCAATGGATCATGGCACCCGCGGTGAGCTCATCAGCGCGCTGACCGAAGCGATCGGATCCGTCACGGCCGCGCACCCGCTGCGGGTCGCCATCGACGGGCCGCCCGCCGCGGGCAAGACCACGCTGGCCGACGAACTCGCCGTCGTCCTGCGCGCGCAGGCCCGCGACGTGATCCGCGCCGGCATCGACGACTTCCTCTTCCCCCGCGCACAGCGTTACCGGCGCGGCCGGTACTCGGCGGAAAGCTGCTACTTCGACGCCCACGACCACGCGGCGCTGCGCCGAGTCCTGCTCGATCCGCTGGGCCCGGGCGGAGACCGGAGGTTCCAGCACGCGGTCTACGACCGGGACACCGACGCCCCGGCGTCCCCGCCGGCCGCGACCGCTCCCGCGAACGCCGTGCTGCTCTTCGACGGCGTCTTCCTCCTGCGCCCGGAACTCATCGACCGGTGGGACCTGAGCATCTTCGTGTCGGTCCCGTTCGAGCGGACGGTGGATCGCGCCAGGGAGCGCGGGACGGCGCCGGCCGGTTCCGCCGCCGGCACCGCCGAGATCGAACGGTCCTGGCGCGACCGCTACATCCCCTCCCAGCGGCTCTACTTCGCCACGGTCCGCCCGGCCGAGCGCGCCGACATCATCGTGCACAACGATCGGCTCCAGCGGCCCAGCTGGGAGATCCGGCCACGCTGATCAACAGTCGGCCTGCCGTGGCGACCGCCCATCCGAATCCGGATTCCGCCATCTGAGACGTACGTTTCCCTCCAGCCGCGCAAGGGTCTCCTCGTTTCACCCGACTGGCCAGAGGGCCGGGGAGCGCGAGGGGCGGAAGCCCCTCGCCCGGGGGCGAAAGCCCCCAGCAGGGGGTCTGAGCGGAGCGAAGGCGATGCCCTTGTGGGGGTGTGGGGGGCGCGGAGCCCCCCACGGGACGCGGCCCGGAGCCCCGATCGCGCGGAGCGCGCCGTTCGGCGCAGGCCCATGCCCGTCAAGCCCGAGCGAGCCTAGAACCGCACCTCACGCGCCCGATAAGGCTCCCCCAGGAAGGCGATCTCCTTCTCGGTCAAGCCCACCCCAACGGCCGCCACCGCATCATCCACATGCCGGTCCTTCGTCGCCCCCACGATCGGCGCCGTGACCGTCGGCTGGTGCAGCAGCCAGGCCAGGGCGACCTGCGCCGCCGGCAGCTCCCGCTCCCTGGCCACCTGCGCCACCCGCTCCAGGATCGCCGCGTCGTTGTCCGGGTCGTACAGGAAGTCGATCCGCGCGTCCGCGCCCGTGCGGGCCGTGCTGGTGGCGGAGGTGCCCGCGCGGGCCAGGACGCCGCGCGCCAGCGGGCTCCACGGGATCACGCCGATGCCCTGGTCGGCGCAGAGCGGCAGCATCTCCCGTTCTTCCTCCCGGTATAGCAGGTTGTAGTGGTTCTGCATGGAGACGAACCTGGTCCAGCCGTGGGACTCGGCCACCTGCTGGGCCTTGGCGAACTGCCAGGCCCACATGGTGGAGGCGCCGATGTAGCGGGCCTTGCCCGATCTGACCACGTCGTGCAGCGCCTCCATGGTCTCCTCGATCGGCGTCTCGTCGTCCCAGCGGTGGATCTGGTACAGGTCGACGTGGTCGGTGCCGAGGCGGCTCAGTGAGGCGTCGATCGCGGAGAGGATGTGCTTGCGCGACAGGCCGCGGTCGTTGCGCGCGCGGCCCATCGGGAAGTACACCTTGGTCGCCAGCACGTAGTCGTCGCGGCGCGGGAAGATCTTGCGCAGCACGTTGCCGGTCACGACCTCGCTCTGACCGCTGCTGTAGATGTCGGCGGTGTCGAAGAACGTCACCCCGGCGTCGGCGGCCCTGCGGATGATCGGTTCGGCCTGATCCTCCGGCAGCGCCCACTCCTGCCTGGACGGATCTCCGTAGCTCATCATGCCCAGGCAAATGCGAGAAACTTTCAGCCCGGTGGATCCGAGTCGTGCGTATTCCATAGCGCCCAGCTTATGACCCGATGGTCTGCCTAAGTCGTCCGTGTCAGGGAAGGCCAGCGTGTTCACGCAGGACATAGGGCCTTTACACAATGGCCCGCATCAGGGTCGATTAGAGGGACGTGACACGGGTGAGTGTTCTCGCCACACTCCGTATTCATTCTGACCAAACATGTACAGGGGGTGAGGTGGAAAGCACGCAGCGCCTACTCCTTCGCAGATTACGGGTCATCACATCGTCGTCTCCGCTGTGGCTCGGCGGACTCGGGCTGCTGGCCGGCGCGACCGCGCTGGCCGCGCCGGTCCAGCTGCGCCTGGCCGAGGCCGGCTTCGCGCTGCAGGGGGCGGCGCTGCTGATCGTGGTGCTCGTCCTGCACGCCAAGTTCGTGGTCAACGCGCTGCTCGGGCACGACGTCGAGTGGTGGATCGTGGCCGTGCTCGCGGCCGTGACGTATCCGCCGCTGCCGTTCGTTGGCGCGGGCTGGATGCCGGTGTGCGGGCTGCTGGCGGGCGCGCTGCTGCTGGCCGCGACGCAGAGCCGGTCGCTGGTGGCGGGGCTGGCGGCGGCGGTGGCGGCGCTGTCGAGCGGATTCGTCGGGCTCGCCGACTCCGGGCGCACCGACGCCGACGTGCTCTGGGCGTTCCTGGTCCCGCTGATCGGCCTGACCGAGTACGCGCTGGTGTCGCTGGCGACGCGCGCGCACGCCCTGGGCGAGGCCCGCGCGGACGACCTGCACGAGGCCGTGCGCCGCGAGCGCCGCCGCTTCACCCGCGACCTGCACGACCTGGTCGGGCACCGGCTCACCGCGCTGGTGCTGAAGGTCCAGCTCATCGAACGCCTGATGAAGGCCAAGGACGCCAAGGCCATGGACGAGGTGGAGGAGACCCTGAAACTGCTGCGCCGCGTGTCGGCCGACGTCCGGGCGGTGGCGCACGGGCTGCGCGGCTCGTCCCTGGTGGCCGAGCTGGGCTCGGCGCGTGGGCTGCTGGAGTCGGTGCAGGTGCGCTGCTACATCCAGGCGTCCTGCCAGGACCTGCCCGAGGACGTCGAGGAGGCGCTGACGCACGCCCTGCGTGAAGGCGTGACCAACGTGCTGCGGCACGCCGACGCCCGGCAGTGCTACATCCAGCTGCTCCAGCGCGAGCAGATGGTGCGCCTGTCGATCAGGAACGACGGCGTCCGCCCGTGCAGCCGGCCCGGCGACCCCGGCCTGGGGCTGCCGAACCTCGCCCACCGCGTGTCCGTGCTGGGCGGCTGGCTGGAGGCCAGGTCTTCGCGGACGGGCCAATTCACCTTCAGCGTTTACGTCCCGTGGAAGAAAACAATGTCCACCCAATCCATTGTGAAAAACACACAAATGCCATTTAAATAGCCACATATCGATGGTAACGGGTGTTACTAGCCCGCCACCGCGCTCCCGGGGCAGGATTTCCATGGAACTTCACCCCGGGAGGTCGGAATGGAGCAGTACGAGCTGTACTGCCTCGCAGATCCCAATTTCTACGACACCTTCGATCACAGCGCGGCAGAGGCTGATTTCCCCATTCTGCGCAGACCCCTCCCCGAAGGATGGGCACACCAGGCCACGGACACCTGGTGCTACTACGCCCCGCTGGGCGAGGCGCCGCTGCCCGCCCAGGGCTGGAAGATCCACGTGTCCGCCCGGCTGGACGACGCCGAGAAGGCCATCGAGACCGTCTGGGATTACTGCGTATCCCACGCGATCGCGTTCAAATTCCTGCGCGGCGCCCCGGTGCTCATCATGGTCAATTCCAAGGCCGCCTCCCGGGCCTCCAGCGGCAAGCTGATCACGATCTACCCCAGGGACGAGGTCCAGCTCGAACTCGTGCTCAAGGAACTCGACGAGCTCCTGCGCGGCGTCCAGGGCCCGTACATCCTCAGTGACCTGCGCTACGGCCAGGGCCCGCTGTTCGTCCGTTACGGCGGATTCGCCGAGCGGCACTGCCTGTCAGGGGCGGGCGAACGCGTCCTGGCCGTGGCCGACGGCGACGGCACGCTGGTGCCCGACGTGCGCGGCTCGACCTTCTCCGTCCCGCCGTGGACGACCCTGCCGGCCTTCCTCGAATCCCACCTGGCCGCGCGCAACGCGGTGACCACCGGCGAGCTGCCGTACCGGATCGAGAGCGTGCTGCACTTCTCCAACGGCGGCGGCGTCTACCTCGCCACCGACACCCGCACGGGGGAGCGGCTGGTGCTGAAGGAGGCCAGGCCGCACGCCGGGCTCGACGCGGCCGGCCGCGACGCGGTCGCCAGGCTGGAGCACGAGCGCGACATACTCCAGCGCCTGAGCGGCCTGCCCGCCGCGCCCGCCTTCCGCGACTACTTCACCCTCGGCGAGCACCATTTCCTGGTGCAGGAGTTCGTGGACGGCACGCCGCTGCAACGCAGGCTCGTCCGCCGCTACCCGCTCACCAGCGCCACCTGCACCCCCGACGACCTGGCCGAGTACACCACCTGGGCGCTCGACACGCTGCGGCAGGTGGCGGACGCCGTCGAGTCGCTGCACGAGCGCGGGGTGGTCTTCGGCGACCTGCACCCGGACAACATCCTGCTCACCGAGAGCGGCCGGGTGGTGCTGATCGACTACGAGGTCGCCACCCTGGCCGCCGACCGGGCCCGTGCCGCGCTCGCGCACCCGGCCTTCGCCGCCCCGGCCGACCGGCTCGGCGTGGACGCCGACAAGTACGCGATGGCCTGCCTGCGCCTGGGCCTGTTCGCCCCGCAGTGCACCATCATGCTGCCGCTGCACCGGGCGAAGGTCGTCCAGCTCGGCGAGATCGTCGCCGACACGTTCCCCCTCGCCGACGCCGACCTCGCACCCGCCGTCCACCTCATCCGCGGGACGGACGACGGCGAGCCACCGGCCCGAGACCTGCCCGGCGCCTGGCCCGAGTTACGCGACGCGATGGGCCGCGCGATCACCGCGGCGGCCACCCCGGACCGCGACGACCGGCTCTTCCCCGGCGACATCGCCCAGTTCCAGCCCGGCGGCGGGCTCAACCTCGCGCACGGCGCGGCCGGCGTGCTCTACGCGCTCCACCACGCCGGGCTCGGCCCGTTCCCCGACCACGAGAAGTGGCTGCGCGATCGCGCCCGCCGCCCGGTCCAGGGCTCGGGACTCGGCCTGTACGACGGGCTGCACGGCATCGCGTACGTGCTGGACCTGCTCGGACACCACCAGGACGCGCGCGACCTGCTCACCGTCTGCCTGCGCGAGAAGTGGGACAAGCTGGAGTCGGCGCTGTCGTCCGGGCTGTCCGGCATCGGGCTGAACCTGCTCCACTTCGGCGAACGCGACCTGGCCCTGCGCGCGGCCGACATCTGCGCCGAGCGGCTGGGCGGCGCCGACGACGTCCCGGAGACCAGCGGCGGCACGAACCCCAGGGCCGGGCTCCTGCACGGCTCGTGCGGCCCCGCCCTGCTGTTCCTGCACGCCTACGAGCACACCGGCGACCCGGCGCTGCTCGACCTGGCCGCCACCGCGCTCCGCCAGGACCTGAGGCGCTGCCGGGCAGCCGACGACGGATCACTCCAGGTCAACCAGGGCTGGCGGCTGCTGCCGTACCTCGACGAGGGCTCGGCCGGCATCGCCCTGGTGCTCCAGCGCTACCTGGTGCACCGCGACGACGAGACTTTCCGCCGCGCGCTCGGCGACCTCAGACTGGTCGCCCGCTCCGGCTTCTTCGTCCAGTCCGGGCTGTTCACCGGGCGGGCCGGCATCATCGCCGCCTTCGCCCGCGACCCGCTCGCACCGGACCGGCTCGACCCGCACCTCGAGGCGCAGATCGCGGGACTGCGCTGGCACGCGCTGCCGTACGGCGGCGGGCTGGCGTTCCCCGGCGACCAACTGCTGCGCCTGTCCATGGATTTCGCGACCGGCACGGCGGGTGTCCTGTTCGCCCTCGGCACCGCCCTGGGCGGCCGACCGGGCCACCTGCCGTTCCTCCAGGCCGCACCCGAGCGGCCTGACCTCGGAGCCCCCCGGAAGGAGGTGTAACGAAAATGGTTCTTCTCGACCTGCAGGGTCTGGAGGCTCCCGCGGCCAGCGACGTGGCCAGCGGCGGCAGCACGCTGACTGCTCTCACGTGTCACTCCGGCAAGCCGAGCAACCTGAGTGTCGCTCTGTGCCACTGATCACGTGGTGCCGGGTCCCCGCGCCGTCACCGACGGCGCGGGGGCTCCCCCGGATAAAACAGACATACTTCGTAAAGGCGTGAGCCGGCCACCGCAAGGGAGGCGAGGGGTGCGAGCAGCCGACCGGCTGGTCATGCGCACGGTGCGGCGCGGCGGACCGTGGCCGGCCGTGCTGGCCGCCACCGCCGTCCTGGGCGCCGCCGCGGAACTGGCCGTCCCCTACCTGGTCGGCCGCACCGTGGACCTCCTCGTCGCGGGCCGGCCCGCGCTGTCCTGGCTGGCGCTGTGCGCGTCGGTGGTCGCGCTCGTCATGGTCTGCGAGGCGCTGGGCGTCTGGGCCCGGGGCGCGAGCGGCGCGTACGCGGCGGCCAGGCTCAGGCTCGGCGTGCTGCGCCACGTGCTCGGCGCCGGTCACGCCATGACCCGCCGCTTCCCCGAAGGCGAGCTGGTCACCAGGGCCGGGCTGAACGCCGAGGAGGTGGGCCGCGCCCCCGACACCGTCACCAGCGCGCTCGGCACGCTGGTGCCCACCGTCGGCGCGCTGGTCGCGCTCACCCTCATCGACCCGCTGCTGACGCTCACGCTCGCGGCCGGCATCGTCCTCATCCTGTACGTGCTGCGCGCCTTCCTGCGCACCACGACCACGATCGCGGGCGGCTACCAGGAGGTCCAGGGGGAGATCGCGTCCCGCCTGGTCGACGCGCTGACCGGGGCCAGGACCATCGCCGCAGCCGGCGCCGCCGGGCGCGAGGCGCGCCGGGTGCTGACGCCGCTGCCGCGCCTGCGCGAGCACGGCCTGCGGCTGTGGCGGGCCAACGCCTCGGCGGGGGTCCAGGCCGGGCTGGTCGTGCCGCTGGTCGAGGTGGCCGTCCTGGCCGTCGGCGGGCTCCGGCTGGCCGCGGGCGAGCTCAGCGTGGGCGAGCTGTACGCCGCCGCCCGCTACGCCGTGCTGGGCGCGGCGCTGAGCACCTCGCTCGGCTACCTCGGCGGCCTGGCCAGGGCGCGGGCCGCGGCCGAACGCGTCACCCAGGTGCTCGACGTGCCCGCCACGCCCTACGGAACCCGGTCGCTGCCCTGCGGCCCGGGGCGGCTGGAGTTCCGCGGCGTGCGTGCCGACGGGCTGCGCGTCGGCGACCTGGTGCTGCCCGGCGGCTCGGTGACGGCCGTGGTCGGTCTCTCCGGCTCGGGCAAGTCGCTGCTGGCGGCGCTGGCCGCCCGCCTGTCCGACCCGGCCGAGGGCGCGGTCCTGCTGGACGGCGTCCCGCTGCGCGAGCTGGCCCGCCCGGCGCTGCGTCAGGCGGTGGGCTGCGCCTTCGAACGTCCGGCGCTGATCGGCGAGACGATCGCGGCCGCCATCGACGGCCACCCGGCGCACTCCGGGCGGCGCGCGGCCGGCGTGCCGGACCAGCGGGTGGTCGAGGCGGCGCGGACCGCCTGCGCGGACGCCTTCGTCCGGCAGCTCCCCGACGGCTACGCCACCCGGCTGTCGGCGGCCCCCATGTCGGGCGGCGAACGCCAGCGGCTCGGCCTGGCCAGGGCCCTGGCCCGCACGCCGCGCCTGCTGGTGCTCGACGACGCCACCTCCAGCCTCGACACGGTGACCGAACGCCAGGTCACCCGGGCGCTCACCGCCCACGGCAGGACCAGCCTCATCGTCGCGCACCGCCTGGCCACCGCCGCCCGCGCCGACCGGATCGTCTGGCTGGAGCGCGGCGAGGTACGCGCCTGCGGCCCGCACGACCTGCTCTGGCACGACCCGGACTACCGCGCCGTCTTCCAGCCGGCCGCCGACGGAGACCCGTCGTGAACCGGCGGGAGCGACCGCCGTCCGGCAGCCGTGCCGGGCGGGCGATGGTGTGGGCGGCGCTGCGCCGGGAGCCGTCCCTGCTGCTCAGGCTGGGGCTGTGGTCGCTGGTCGAGGCCGGGCCCGCGTTCCTGATCGGGCACGCCGTCGCCCGCGCCATCGAGGACGGCTTCGCCGCCGCCCGCCCGCTGACCGGCGTGGCCTGGCTGGCGGCGCTCGGCGGCGTGTGGCTGCTGGCCGCCGTGGCGGCCCGCCAGGTGGTGCTGGCGGTGGCCGCGATGGCCGAGCCGTTCCGCGACGACCTGCTGACCCACGTCGTACACCGGACGCTGGGCGAGGCGGCGCGGCCCGGCGGCTCAGGCGCGGCCAGGGGGGACAGCTCGGCCGTGGCCCGGGCCGGGCTGCAGGTGGAGCTGGCCAGAGACGCCTTCGCGGCCGTCGTCACCACCGTGCGCGGGTTCGCGTTCACGCTGGTCAGCGTGGTGCTGGGGCTGCTGACGCTGGCTCCGCAGGCGCTCGTGCTGGTGCTGCCGCCGTTCGCCGCCGGGCTCGGCCTGTTCCTGGCGTCGCTGCCGCGCCTGGCCCGCAGCCAGCGCGCGTTCCTGCTGGCCGACGAGGAACTGAACGAGAGCATGACCGCCGCCGCCGGCGCGCTGCGCGACATCGAGGCCTGCGGGCTGGAGGACGGCGTGAGCGACCGGCTGCGCGGCCGGGTGGAGTGCCAGGCGGCGGCGGCCCGCTCCCTGGCCGCTGTGACGGCCGCGCGCACCGCGGCGCTCGCGGTCGGCGGCTGGCTGCCCGTGCTCCTCGTGCTCGCCGGCACCCCGTGGCTGCTGGACGGCGGCGCGGGGCCGGGCGTCGTGGTGGGCGCGCTCGCCTACGTCACCCAGTCGCTCGCGCCCGCGCTGAACGGCCTGGTCCAGGGGCTCGGGGTGAGCGCGATCCGGCTGTTCGCGGCGCTGAACCGCATCACGGGAGAAACCCCGCCACCCGCGGAGGCCGCCGTGCCCGCCGCCGGGCCCGCACCTGCACCCGCGCCTGCACCCGCGCCTTCGAGGCCGGACGCCGTCGTGCGGTTGCGCGGCGTCACCTTCTCCTACGGTCCGCACGCCGCCCCGGTCGTCGACGGCCTCGACCTCACCCTCGAACCGGGCGAGCACCTGGCCGTCGTCGGGCCGAGCGGCGCGGGCAAGTCCACGCTGGCGAGCCTGATCACCGGCCTGCTGCGCCCCGACCGGGGCGAGATCCTGATCGGCGGCGTCCCCGCGCCCGAGGTCGGCCCCGCCTCGCGGGTGCTGATCCCGCAGGAGGCGTACGTGTTCCGCGGCACGCTCCGCGAGAACCTCACCTACCTGTGCGCCGCCGACGTGCCCGACGAGCGGCTGGCCGCCGCGCTCGCCGCGCTCGGCGCCGCCGACCTGGCGGACCGCGCGGGCGGCCACGACGCGGTGCTCGACCCGGCCGCGCTGTCGCCGGGCCGCCGCCAGCTCGTCGCCCTGGTGCGCGCCTACCTCGCCGACGCGCCGCTGGTCATCCTGGACGAGGCGACCTGCCATCTGGACCACGCGGCCGAGGCCCGCGTCGAGACCGCGTTCGCGCGCCGCGGCGGCACGCTCGTCGTGATCGCGCACCGGCTCACCTCGGCCCGCCGCGCGCACCGCATCCTGCTCATGGACGGCGAGCGGGCCCTGCTCGGCACCCACGACGAACTGGTGCCCGTCTCCCCGCTGTACGCCGACCTCACCGGCCACTGGAACCCGGAGCCCGTCTCATGACCTTGCCCGATGAAGCCCGGCCCGCCACCCACCCGGCCGCCGAGCGGCACGACGTCGTCGACGACCGTCACGGCCATCGGATCGCCGACCCGTACCGATGGCTGGAGGACCCGCACGACCCCAGGACCGCCGCCTGGCTCGTGGAGCAGGAGGAGCTGTGGCGCGAGGGCGCGGCCCGGCTGCCCGGGCGCGAGCGGTTCGCCGCCCGGCTGACCGAGCTGAGCGTCACCGGCATGGTGAGCCCGCCGGTCTGGCGCGGCGGCCGGCGCTTCCACCAGAGCCAGACGGCCTGCCAGGAGCACCCGGTGCTGTACTGCGACGACCGGCCGGTGCTCGACCCGATGGCGCTGGACCCGTCCGGGCTCACCACGCTCGACGACTGGCAGCCCGACCTGGAAGGACGCCGCCTGGCCTACCAGATCTCGCGCAGCGGCGACGAGCGGGCCGACCTGCACGTCATCGACGTCGACTCGGGCGAGCCGGTGGACGGCCCCGTCGGCGGCTGCCGGTACTCGCCGGTCGCCTGGCTGCCCGGCGGGCAGGCGTTCTACTACGTGCGCTTCCGCGAGGGCGTTCGGCTGCGCACGCTCGGCGGCGCCGACGTGCCGGTCTTCACCAGGGGCCCGGTCTCGTACGGCGTGCAGATCAGCCCGGACGGCCGCTGGCTGGCGATCTCCGCGGCCACCCCGACGGGCAACGACCTGTGGCTCGCCGACCTGTCGGCCGGGCCGCCGGACAAGCTCGGCCCGCGCCCGGCGCAGGTGGGGGTGGCGGCCAGGACGGCGGGCGGCGTCGCCTGCGACGGCCGGCTCTACCTGCTCACCGACAGGGACGCGCCGCGCCGCCGGCTCTGCGTCGCCGATCCCGCCGAGCCCGCGCGCTGGCGGGACCTCGTCCCGGAGGACCCGGAGGCCGTGCTGGGCGCGTTCACCGTGCTCCAGGACGGCACCCTGCTGGTGTCCAGGACCAGGCACGCGGTCGGCGAGATCGTCCGCTACGACGGTTCCGGCCGGCGGACGGGGGAGGTGCCATTGCCGGGCAGCGGCTCGATCGCCTCGCTCACCTGCCGTCCCGAGGGCGGCCTGGAGGCGTGGTTCGTCTACACCGACGCCGTCACCCCCGGCCGGGTGTGGCGCTACGACGCCGAGACCGGCGACACCACCCCCTGGTCCCCTGGGCCGGGCGGAACGCCGGCGCCGGCCGGCATGGCGATGCCCGCGATGGAGAGCCACCATGTCGAGTACGCCTCCGCCGACGGCACCCGGGTCCGCATGGTCGTGGTCGCCCTGGCGGGCCGCGAGGGGCCGCGCCCGGCCATCCTGACCGGCTACGGCGGCTTCGGCATCCCCCTGACGCCCGGCTACGCCGCCGACTCGCTGGCCTGGGTGGAGGCGGGCGGCGTGCTGGCCATCGCCGGGCTGCGCGGCGGCGGCGAGGAAGGCGAGTCGTGGCACCGCGACGGCATGCTGGAGCGCAAGCAGAACACCTTCGACGACTTCACCGCCGCCGCCGAGAAGCTGATCGCCGACGGCTGGACGACGCCCGGGCGGCTCGGCATCTGCGGCGAATCGGGCGGCGGCCTGCTCGTGGGCGCGGCGATCACCCAGCGGCCTGACCTGTTCGCGGCGGCCGTGTGCTCGGCCGGGCTGCTCGACATGGTCCGCTACCACCGCAGCGGCCTCGGCGCGTCCTGGACCGGCGAGTACGGCGACCCCGACGACCCGGCGCAGCTCGGCTGGCTGCTGGCCTACTCGCCCTACCACCGGGTGAGCCGCGGCGTGGACTATCCGGCGACGCTGTTCACCTGCTCGGCGTCCGACACCCGGGTGGATCCGATGCACGCGCGCAAGATGTGCGCGGCCCTGCAGTGGGCGACCGGCGGGAGCCGGCCGGTCCTGCTCAGGAACGAGACCGGGGTCGGCCACGGCGCGCGGGCGGTCAGCCGCTCGATCGGGCTGGCCGCCGACGTCCTGGCCTTCCTGGCCGCGCACACCGGACTCGACGCCTGACCGGCCGCGCACACCGGACCCGACGCGCGGCTCAGATCCAGCCCGACTCGCGCACGATCCTGATGGCGTCGATCCTGCTGCGCGCGCCCAGCTTGGCGGTGGTCCGGCACAGGTAGTTCCGGACCGTGCCCTCGGCCAGGAACAGCGTGGCGGCGATCTCCGCGATCGACGCGCCGTCGGCGGCGGCCTCGATGACGTCCAGCTCGCGCTGCGTCAGCGGGGCCTCCGTCGGCTTCATCGCGGCGATCGCCAGCTCGGAGTCGATCACGCGCTCGCCGCCGGCCACCCTGCGGATGGCGTCGGCGAGCTGCGACGGCGGGGCGTCCTTGGCCATGAAGCCGCGTACGTGCACGTCCAGCGCCCGCTTGAGCAGCCCGGGTGTCCCGACCCCGGTGAGGATCAGCACGCCGCACTCGGGCAGCTTGTCGTGCAGTTCGGCGGCGGCGGACAGGCCGTCCTGGCCGGGCAGTGAGATGTCGATGACCGCCACGTGGGGGCGGCTGGCGGTGGCGGCGGCCAGGATGTGGTCGCCTCGTTCGACTTCCGCGACGACCTCGATGTCCTCCTCGTAGGCCAGTAACGCCACGATCGCGCCACGTACCAGATTCATGTCCTCAGCGAGCAACGTTCGGATCACTTGCGGTCCTTGCCGTTCACTGGACAACACCCGTCAGGTGACTTCATCCTGCCGTATTGACCCTGATGTGAAAAGTGTCGGCCGCATCGCGGTCAGACCCGATCTCCTGTCCGACGCCTGCTCATATTCTGAAATGCGGGGGAATGGTACACATCATGACTCCCCGCGTACGGCCCTTACCACCGGAAGAATGGGACGACTTCCAGAAGGCCAATCCGTACAACATCTTCACCACGCTCGGCCGGCATCCCTCGCTCTACCGCGCCTGGCTGCGGTTCGGCGGCGCGCTGCTGGACGGCACGCTCCCGCCCCGCGACCGCGAGCTGGCCATTCTGCGCACCGCCTACCACAGCGGCAGCGCCTACGAATGGCACCAGCACGCGCGGCTGGGCCGCGAGGCGGGACTGAGCGCGGAGGAGATCGAGTGGGTGCGCCAGCCCGACGCGCTCTGGCCGGTCGAGGACCGCCTGGTGCTGCAGGTCGCCGACGACCTGCACTACGCCGGCGACCTGACCGACGCCACCTGGGCCGCCCTGTGCGACCGCTACGACGAGGCGAGCAGGATCGAGCTGGTCATGCTGGTGGCCCACTACGGCATGCTCGCCCTGGTGCTCAGGACGCTCAGAGTGGAAATCGAGGAGTGATCATCGTGACGCCCGGCACCGAGCCGATGGAGGCCAGCGCCTTGCCCGCGTCGGCCAGGCCGATGGTGCGGGTGACGAGCTGGTCGGGCTGCAGCACGCCGGCCCTGATCATCTCCAGCATGGGCGGGTAGGCGTGCGCGGCCATGCCGTGGCTGCCGAGCAGCCGCAGCTCGTGGCCGATGACCCGGTCCATCGGCACCGGCGTCGGCCCGCCGGGCAGCAGCCCGACCTGCACGTGCCGGCCCCGGCGGCGCAGGCTCTCGACGGCCGCGGCGCAGGTCTGGGCGCTGCCCAGCGCGTCGATGGAGACGTGCGCGCCGCCCCTGGTCAGCTCGCGCACCTGGGCGGCCGCGTCGCCGGCCGCGGCGTTGACGAAGTGGGTGGCCCCGGCCAGCTCGGCCAGGTGGAGCGCGTCGGCGCTGACGTCCACGGCCACCACACGCGCCCCGGCGGCCGTCGCGATCATGACGGCGGACAGCCCGACCCCGCCGCAGCCGTGCACGGCCACCCATTCGCCCGGCCGCACCTCGCCCACCTGGACGACGGCACGGAACGCGGTGGCGAACCGGCAGCCGAGCCCGGCGGCGGTCACGTCGGTCATGTCGTCGGGGACGGCGATCAGGTTGACGTCGGCGTGGTCGATCGCCACGTACTCGGCGAACGACCCCCAGTGGGTGAAGCCGGGCTGGGTCTGGCGTTCGCACACCTGCTGCTGCCCGGCCGCGCAGGACGGGCAGCTCCCGCAGGCGCACACGAACGGGACGGTCACGCGGGCGCCCGGCCGCCAGTGGCGCACGCCGGAGCCGACCGCCTCCACCACGCCGGCCAGCTCGTGTCCCGGCACGTGCGGCAGCACGGTGATGTCGGGATCGTGTCCTTGCCAGCCGTGCCAGTCGCTGCGGCAAAGCCCGGTCGCCTCGACCCTGATCACCGCCCCGTGCGGAGCGGGCGAAGGGTCGGGGAGCTCACGTAGGTCCAGCTCACCGGCGAAGACGTCGAAGGCAACCGCGCGCATCTCACGAGCTTAGGGTCAACCGCCGCGACGCGCGCAAGCCCTGCGCTGCTCGGCCTCGGGTTCCGTCCGGACCGCGGCGAACCCGGCGCCGCGCAGGCCGTGGCCCGCGTGGGTGGTATCGCCGATCCCAGCCTCGCCGGGTCTCTCCCGCGGGGCTCCTGCCTGCGCGAACGTGATGGGCATGACGAAGACCGCCCTCATCACGGGCGCCAACAAGGGAATCGGCTACGAGATCGCCCGCCTGCTCGGCGAGCGCGGCATCACCGCGATCGTGGGAGCGCGCGACGAGGAGCGCGGGCGGGCCGCCGCGGAACGGCTCGGCCAGCCGTTCGTCCGGCTCGACGTGACGGACGCCGGCAGCGTCACCGCCGCCGCCAAGTGGATCGAGCACGAGTACGGGGTGCTGGACATCCTGGTCAACAACGCCGGCATCGTCATCTGGAACGAGGACGCCGGTCCGAGCGCGACCCCGGTCGACGACCTCAGGCGGGTCTACGAGACCAACGTGTTCGGCGTGGTCACGGTCACCAACGCGATGCTGCCGCTGCTGCGCAGGGCGCCGGCGGCGCGGATCGTGAACATGTCGAGCGAGCTCGGGTCGCTGGGCCTGGCCATGGACGTGGACGGGCCGTTCTGGGTGCACAACTATTTGTCGTACAACTCCTCCAAGTCCGCGCTCAACATGATCACGGTCAGCTACGCCAAGGAGCTGTGGGACACCCCGATCAAGGTGAACGCGGCCAACCCGGGCCACTGCGCCACCGACCTGAACGGGCACAGCGGCCTCCGCACGGCCGAGCAGGGCGCGGCCATCGCGGTCGAGCTCGCGACGCTCGGCGCGGACGGGCCTACCGGCGCCTACCTGGAGGATGCCGGTCCGATCCGCTGGTGAGGTGTCAATCCACACCAATCGGACAGAAGGGGGTGATGGGACGAGACCTGGATAAAGAGCGCTTTACCGAGGCGGAGTTCGTGCGCTTCGGCGAACGGCTCGACGAGCAGCTCGGCGTCCTGCGCGAGCTGCTCGACACCCCCGGCTTCGGCCAGGGCCCGACCACGATCGGCGCCGAGCTGGAGCTGTTCCTCATCGACGAGCACGGCAGGCCGCTGCCGCGCAACAGCGAGACCCGAGACCGGCTCGACGACCCCCGCGTGGTGCTCGAACTGGGCCGGTTCAACCTGGAGGTCAACCTCACCCCGATGTCACTGGCCGGAGAACCCTTCGAACGGCTCGGCGCGGAGATCCAGGAGACCCTGGCCAAGGTGGACGAGACGGTCGAGGGCGGCGGCGCGCTGCCCATCGGCATCCTGCCCACGCTGAGCACCGAGGACTTCACCCCCGGCGCGATGAGCGACCAGAAGCGGTACCGGGCGATGAGCCGGGGCCTGCGCCGGCTGCGGCTCGAACCGTTCCTGGTCAAGATCGACGAGCTGGAGCTGTCGGTCGAGGACGTGATACTCGAGGCCGCCAACACCTCCTGGCAGGTGCACGTCCGCACGCCGCCCGAGCGGTTCGCCCGGCTGTTCAACGCCGCCCAGCTCGCCATCGGGCCGGTGCTCGCGGCGTGTGGGAACTCGCCGTTCTTCCTGGGCAGGCGGCTGTGGGAGGAGACCAGGATCGCGCTGATGGAGGAGGCCGCCGACGACCGGGACGTGCAGCGGCCCGAGCGCAGGGACGGCCGCGTCACGTTCGGCTCCGACTGGGTGCGCGAGGGCGCCTACGAGCTGTTCGAGCGGTACGTGCGCGACTACGAGCCGGTGGTGCCCGACCTGAGCGCGGACGCCGACCCGCGCGAGGTGCCCGAGCTGCGCCTGCACCAGGGCACGATCTGGCAGTGGAACCGGCCCGTCTACGACCCGGCCGACGGCGGCCACCTGCGCATCGAGCTGCGCGCCCTGCCGGCCGGGCCCTCGTGCGCGGACATGGCGGCCAACACCGCGTTCCTGCTCGGGCTGACGCTGTCGCAGGCCGAGCGCGACCTGACCGGCTACCGCTTCGCCGAGGCGTACCAGAACTTCTACCGGGCCGCCATGCACGGGCTGGACGCCAAGCTGTCCTGGCCGGGGCTCGACGGCGAGCACGAGGCCGCCGACCTGGTGCTGCGGCTGCTGCCCGAGGCGCGGGCGGCGCTGCTGGCGGCCGGGGTGACGCCGTACGACGTGGACCGGGCGCTGGACGTGATCGCCCAGCGCACCCGGCTGCGCCGCACCGGCGCGGCCTGGCAGCGCGAGACGCTGGAGCGGCTCGGCGGCGACACCGAACGGCTGGTGCGGCGCTACCGGGAGCTGGCGCTGACGGGGCTGCCGGTGCATCTGTGGCCCTAGAAACGACAACCTTGTGGCCGCCCGGTCCGTCACACTTGGCAACAGGACGGAAGAGTGGGGGAGAGATGGCGTTCACGGGGATGGTGTCCACGGAGAAGGCGGCCTTCACCTTAAGGCGGGCGACGGGGACGCTGGCCGAAGGGGCGGAGAAACTCGCCGGGGACATCGGCGCGACCGGCGTCGAGGCGCTGCTCGCCCAGGCCAACAGGACGGCGGCGCGCCGCGGGGCGGCAGGCGCGCTGGGCAGGATGCGGCCCAGGCCGGTCGAGTGGTACGCCTTCGACGCCGGGGACCAGGACACCCCCGACTGGTACCCGCAGGGCCTGACCTGCGGCGAGGACTCGGGGAACGTGGGCGTGCCGGTGTTCGCGGTGAGCTGGTACTTCAAGCCCAGGCCGCCGGTGCCCGAGCGGGGGATCAGGGTCACCTTCCTGAGCCCGAAGACGCTCAAGTATCAGCACGCGCTGCTGGTGGAGGCCAAGCCGGACGGCTCGTACGGGCCGATCAACATCCACGCCGGCGGCATCGCCTGGCACGGCGACCTGCTGTACGTGGCCGACACCACCAGGGGGCTGCGCGTCTTCGACGTCAACCACCTGCTCGACCTGCGTACCGCGCAGAACGACCTGGGCGACGGCAAGCTGATCGGCCGGCACGGCGGCAGGTTCCACGCCTTCGGCTACCGGTACGTGATCCCCCAGACCGACTTCTGGCGCGTGACGGCCCCCGGCGCGGTGTTCTCGTTCGTGTCGATCGACAGGACGAGCGGCTCGCTGATCTCCGGCGAGTACGACCAGAGCGAGCCCGGCGGCCGGGTCGCGCGCTGGGAGCTGGGGCTGGGCGACGGCGCGCCGCGCGACGCGTTCGTCACCGGCGCGCCGAAGATCCAGGGCGCGATCTCCTGGGACGGCGCCTGGTACCTCAGCCAGGCGGCCGACGCCGGCACCAACGGCAAGCTGCTGGTGCAGCAGCGCGACGGCAAGGCCGTCACGCGGCCGTACTGCATCGGCCCGGAGGACCTGACGGTGCAGGGCGGCAGGCTGTGGAGCGTCACCGAGTTCAGGAACCGCCGCATCGTCTTCGGCGTCCCGCTCTGACCGGCTCGGCGGGATGCTCCTATGGATGTCAGTCGCGCAGGTGCTTCATCAGCACCTCGCGGTAGGCCCGGTCGAAGTCGTCGTAGCGGGCGCGCAGCTCGCCGCCCGGCCAGTCGGCGGGCAGCAGCGCCGCCGGCAGCAGCGGGTCGGCCAGCAGGTGGCGCAGCACCGCGGCCGAGACGAGGAAACCCTCCGCCAGCCCGTCGGCCCGATCCAGCGCCCCCTCAAGCCGCCGCGCCTCTGCCGCCCAGCCGGCCAGGTCCCACAGCAGCGGGGTCGGGTCGCCGTGCGGCCGGCCGTCGATCAGCGTGCACTGGCCGCTGACGAGCTCCGGCCAGTCGCGCACCAGGTTGGCCGGCCGCATCCAGGTGCCTTCGCGCAGCTCGGCCAGGCGTAGTGTGGCCATCGTGTGGCGGAAGGCGGCCCGGTCGGCCGGGGCGCGCCGCTCGGCGGTGACGATGGCCACCTCCCAGGTCCCGTCCCAGGGTCTGGTGTGGGGGTCGCGGCTCTCGTCCTGCCGGGCCTGGCGTTCGATCAGCCGCTGGGAGAGGGTGTAACGGCCGGTCGACTGGATCAGGTCGCCCGCCGCGACCATGCGCGACAGCGCCACCCGCACCGTGCCCTCCGCGATGCCGAACAACGCGCCGATGCGGACGAGATGGCGGGCCGACAGGCGCGGCGGGTGGCTGCCGAGCAGCGCGCTCAGCACGGCCGATCGGGCACTGAGGGTATTACGCTCTTCCGTCACGCGTACAGGATATGTAATCTCCGGTTATGGGCCACTATCTCATCGAGCCGTTCGACCGCAGTGACCGCTACGCCACCGAGCGCTACCAGGGCGCCGCCGGCCGCAACTGGTGGAGCTGCGATCCCGCGCTGCGCCTGCTCATGCGCCGGCATCTCGGCGACGGGTACGCCTGGGCCGAGCCGTACCTCGACAAGCTGGGCGCCCTGATGGGCGGGCTGGTGGCCGAGTGCGCCGAGGAGACCGACCGCAACCCGCCGCGCCTGGAGAAGTACGACCGCTGGGGCAGGGACGTCAGCCAGGTCGTCATGCCGCCGTCGTTCCACACGGCCAGGCAGGCGCTCATGGCCAACAACTTCACCTCCCCGGCGTTCGCCGAGCAGGCCCGCGCGAACGGGGCGAACCCGCTCGCCCTCGGTGCGGCCTGGACGTACCTGCTCGATCAGGCCGACATCGGGATGGGCTGCGCGCTCGGCACGGGCGGCGACATGGTGGTCTCGCTCGCCGAGAAGCACGCGCCCCCGGACGTCAGGGACCGGGTCCGGGAGATCTTCGCCGACGGGTACTACTCGGGCGAGGCCGCGCAGATGTTCACCGAGCGCACCGGCGGCTCCGACCTGGCCGCCCTGGAGGCCACCGCCGTGCCCGACGGCGACTCCTGGCTGCTGTCGGGCTTGAAGTGGTTCGCCTCCAACGCCAACGGCTCGGCGTTCGTCGTGCTGGCCCGCACCGACGCCGGCGCCGTCGCGCCGTTCCTGGTCCTGTGGGAGCGCAGGGACGGCACCCGCAACGGCGTGCGCATCAGGCGGCTGAAGGACAAGCTCGGCACCCGGTCGGTCGCCTCGGCCGAGGTCGAGTTCACCGGCGCCGAGGCCTTCCCGCTGATGGATCTGACCGGCACGGGTACAGGTTCAGGTTCCGGGCTGGGCACGATGATGAAGCTCACCAACGCCTCCAGGCTCGGCGTCGCCATGATGGGCGCCGGCGTGGCCAGGCGGGCGCTGGTGGAGTCGCTGTGTTACGCCCGCGTCCGCGAGGCGTTCGGCCGCCCGCTCATCGACCAGCCGCTCATGCGCCGCAAGCTGGCCGAGCTGATCGTCGAGGTCGAGGCCGCCCAGGCGCTCGTCTTCGACGGCCTGGTCGGCCCCCGGCTGCGCCTGGCCCCCGCCCTGATCAAGCTGCGCGCGGCCAGGCTCGGCGTCACCGCCGCCGGCGACGCGATCGAGGTGCACGGCGGCAACGGCTACATCGAGCAGTGGCCGGTGGCCAGGCTGCTGCGCGACGCCCAGGTCAACCCGATCTGGGAGGGCGGCGACAACATCCTCTGCCTGGACGTGCGCCGCGCCATGCTGAAGGAGAACGCCCACGAGCCGTTCATCGACCGCCTGGAGAGCGCGCTCGGCCAGGCGCCCGCCGGAGACCCGGGCACGGTGGCGCTGGTGCGCGAGCGCCTGGCCGACCTGGGCAAGGCGATCGCCGCCTGGTCCGGGCTGGACCCGGCGGTGGCGGAGGCACGCCTGTTCCCGCTGGCCCAGCTCATGGCGGACGTCTACGCCGCGGCCGTCCTGCTGGAGCAGGCGGGCTGGGAGGAACGCGCCGGCCACGGCGACCGCAAGACGCTCGTCGCCCGGCTCTACGCCGCCGCCCACCTGGCCGATCCCGGCCCGCTGCGCGGCATCGACCGCCCGGCCGAGGAACTGGACCGCTTCGACGACCTCGTGTCCGGGGCGTTCGCGGGCTGACGGCCGCGCCTGTTGGCCGGGCGGCCGGATGGACGTACGCTCGGCAGGTCTTCGTGAGGAGTTCTCATGACCGTCCGGGTAGAGCGCGAAGGACCCGTCACCACCGTCGTCATCAGCCGTCCCGAGACGCGTAACGCGGTCGACCGCAAGACCGCCGACGCGTTGACCGACGCCTTCCGCGACTTCGAGGACTCCGACGCGGCCGTGGCCGTGTTGTGGGGCGAGGGCGGGACCTTCTGCGCCGGGGCCGACCTGAAGGCGCTCGACAACCACGTCGGCGAGGAGGGCGACGGCCCGATGGGGCCGACCAGGATGCGGCTGTCCAAGCCGGTCATCGCCGCCGTGGCCGGGCACGCCGTCGCCGGCGGGCTGGAGCTGGCGCTCTGGTGCGACCTGCGGGTGGCCGAGGAGGACGCGGTGTTCGGGGTGTTCTGCCGCCGCTGGGGCGTGCCGCTCATCGACGGCGGCACGGTACGCCTGCCGCGGCTCATCGGCACGTCCAGGGCGATGGACATGATCCTCACCGGGCGGCCGGTGAGCGGCGCGGAGGCGCACGCGATGGGGCTGGCCAACCGGCTCGTCCCGAACGGGACCGCGCGGCGGCACGCCGAGGAGCTGGCCCGGCGCATCGCCGGGTTCCCGCAGGCGTGCCTGCGCGGCGACCGGCTGTCGGCCCTGGAGCAGGAGGGCCTGCCCGAGGCGGACGCGATGCGCAACGAGCTGCGCCACGGCCTGGTCTCCCTGCCCGACGCGGTCGGCGGCGCCGCCAGGTTCGCGGCGGGCGCGGGCCGGCACGGCGCCTTCGACCAGATCTGAACCGCGCGCGCCCCGGCCGGGACGCGCGCGACAACGCGTCAGGACACCGGGTGGTTGGCGGTGATCACACCCCGCGGGTCGCGTTCGCGCTTGATCCGCCGCAGCCGATCGAGCACCGCCTCGGGGAACGCCTCCGAGACCCGCTCGCCCTCCGACAACCCGTTGAACGGCTTGAGCCGCCCCCGGTGGTCGGCCAGCGACGCCAGCAGCGCGTCGATCCGCTCGTCGGTGTCCGGCGCGGGCATGCCCACGAACTGCAGGTAGTACGGCTCGGCCAGCGGCGCTGCCGCGCCGCCGCCTGTGGCCTGCCTGGCCAGCGCCCCGCCCAGGTGCCGCAGCGCCGCACCGACCACCGGCGCGTCGAGCGCGTTCAGCAGCACGTCGATCACCGGGCCTGACAGGTCGGACAGCGTGCTGAACCTGGTCACGCCGGCGCTCGGCTCGGTCGGCTCGTCGGCGATCGTGCCCAGCTCGGACACCGGCAGGACCGCCCGCGTGTCGCCGATCGCGCCGCCGATCTTGTCGAAGGGCGCCAGCAGGTCGCCGGGGTCTTCACCCAGGTAGGTGGTGTCGACGGTGACGAAGCTCGGCCCGCCGGGGATGCGCAGCGCGGTGAACCAGACCGCCAGCTCGTCGGGCGCCTCGGCGGTGACCTCGCGGTAGGTCTCCAGCACCCGGCGCGCCTGCTCGAACGGCCACGTGATGCGCCCGCCGTACAGCGCGGGCAGCGGGAACAGGTCGAACTCCATCGCGGTGACCACCGCGAAGTCACCACCGCCGCCGCGCAGCGCCCAGAACAGGTCGGGGTCGGACGCGGCGTCGACCCGCACCTGCTCGCCCTCGGCGGTCACCACGTCGAAGGCCCGCACGTGGTCGGAGGCCGGCCCGTACTTCCTGCCGAACCAGCTCACGCCGCCGCCCAGCGTGTAGCCGACCACGCTCACCACCGGTGAGCTGCCCGCGAGACCGGCCAGGCCCAGCGGCTCGGCGGCCGCCAGCAGCTCGCCCCAGCGCACGCCCGCGCCCACGCGGGCCACCCGCCCGTCGATCTCGACACCGCCCAGCGCCCCCGTGCGCAGCAGGATCGCGCCGTCGGCGGTGCCGCTCGCGCCGTGCCCGCCGGCCTGCGCGGTCACGGTCAGGCCGTGCTCGCGCGCGTAGCGCACCGCGGCCACCACGTCGGCCGCGCCCGCCACCTCGACGACCGCCCGCACCCGCTGGTCGACACCCAGGTGCCAGGGCGTGCGCGCCTCGTCGAACCCGTCGTCCCCCTCGACCAGCACCCGTCCGCTGATCATGCTCTTCAGCTCGTCCATGACCTTCATCATGGTGGATGGAACCGACATTTCGGCGGGAGGTCAGAACTGGGTCTGCGGGTTGAACTCGGTCAGCCGCTGCTCCCGCAGCGGCAGCCCGGTGAGCTTGAGCACGTCCAGGCCCTTGAACATGTCGCTGGAGTAGATGTAGCCGTTGTAGTAGTAGGCCGCCCAGGAGCCGCCCGTCACGCCGCCGGGCACGTCGGCGTCCGGCACCGGGGGCCTGCCCCGCTGGAACCAGGCCACCTCCTCGGCGCGTTCGGGGTCGGTGAAGTCGATGACCGAGACGCCGCCTTCGTACCAGCCCTGGACCATGACGTCGCGGCCGGTGACGGGCACCAGCGAGCCGTTGTGCGCGCTGCACGTCTTCGGCGCCAGCGCCTTGCGCGGGATCTTGAAGTGGCCGCGCAGCGTCAGCTTGCCGTCGGCGGCCAGGTCGTACACGCCGTTGGCGCCCCACTTGCCGCCGGTCTTCGGGTCGCACTCGGTGGACCGGCCCGCGCCGAACTCGTCGGAGAAGACCACCTTCGAGCCGTCGGCGGAGAAGACGGCCGAGTGCCAGTAGGCGAAGTTCTCCTTGTCCTGGACCCGGTCGAGGACCTTCGGGTGCACCGGGTCGGAGACGTCCAGGATGAGGCCGTCGCCCAGGCAGGAGGCCGCGGCGAGCCGCTTGGGGGCGTACACGGTGATGTCGTGGCAGCCGCCGACGATCATGTCCGCGGCCGGCTTGGTGCCGCCGTCGGGCATGATCAGCGCGTTGGCGACCAGTGACGCCTTGGCCGGGTCGGCGACCGGCACCCTGACCACGCTGATCCGGCCCGCGATGTCCACGCACTCCGTGCCGCCGACGCGGCCGGGTGAGGAGGTGGCGTACAGGTGGAGCACGTCGGGGGAGGTGCCGGGGGCGAGCGTGGCCGTGTGCGAGCCGCACGGGGTGTCGACCGCGCCGACGTAGCGCGGGTTGCGCTTGTCGGCGATGTCGAAGATGCGCAGGCCCTCCCAGTCCTCGCCGCCGCGCAGGTTCGTGGTGCTGTCGCAGCCGGGGCCGTCCATGGGCAGGTCCACCGACAGGAACAGCAGGTTCCCGCTGACCGTCACGTCGTTCTGCGGCCCCGGGCAGCGCACCTGGCTGACCACGGCGGGCCGCTCGGGCTGGGAGATGTCGTAGATCGTGAAGCCCTCGTAGTTGCCCGCGATCGCGTAGTCGCCGGTGAAGGCCAGGTCGGAGCCGACCGCCGCGTGCGTGTCGAACGGCGACGTCCTGGTCAGCGCGGCCACCGGGACGAGGTTGGGGCTGTGCTCGGCCGAGGCGTCGTACTCCGCCATCGCCTCCGGCTCGATGCGCGGGGCCGGCGGCGGCTGCTCCCTGGCGGCACTGGACGAGGTGACGGGCGCGGACGTGGGCCCCGCCTGGGAACCCGCGTCCGAGCAGGACGCGAGCGCGAGCACGAGGAGACAGGCCGGCACAATACGGCGCATCGAAGACCCCCGTAGGTCAAAGATGATCGATTGCACGAACCGTAGCGTGCACCTCGGGAGGATTGTCGGACCGTCCGCGTATCGTGACCTTATGCCTGACATCGAGGTCGCCGGGCGGGAAGTCCGCGTCACCAGCCCCGACAAGGTGGTCTTCCCGCAGTCGGGGCACACCAAGCTCGACCTGATCCGGTTCTACCAGGCGGTCGGCGAGGCGGCGCTGCGCGGGGTGCACGGGCGGCCCATGGTGCTCAAGCGGTTCGTGCACGGCATCGAGGAGGAGGCGTTCTTCCAGAAGCGGGCCCCCGCCAAGCGGCCCGACTGGATCGAGGTGGCCGAGCTGCGCTACCGGTCCGGTCTGAGCGCGGAAGAGGTGGTCTGCACCGACCTGGCGCAGCTGCTGTGGGTGGTCAACCTGGGGTGCGTCGACCTCAATCCGCATCCCGTCCGCGCCGACGACCTCGCGCACCCCGACGAGCTGCGCATCGACCTCGACCCGGTGCCCGGCGTGGAGTGGGCCGACGTGCTCGCCACCGCGCAGGTGGCCCGCGAGGTGCTGGCAGACCACGGGCTGACCGCCTGGCCCAAGACGTCGGGCTCGCGCGGCTTCCACGTCTACGCCCGCATCGAGCGGAGATGGCCGTTCGCCAAGGTGCGCAAGGCCGCCGAGACCGTGGCCCGTGAGGTCGAGCGGCGCGCCCCCGGCCTGGCCACCAGCCGGTGGTGGAAGGAAGAGCGGCACGGCGTGTTCGTCGACTTCAACCAGAACGCCTACGACCGCACGGTGGCCTCCGCCTACTCGGTCCGCGCGGTGCCCGATGCCCGCGTGTCCACCCCGCTGACCTGGGACGAGGTGCCCGGCTGCCGGCCCGAGGCGTTCACCGTCGACACCGTGCCGAAGCGGCTGGCCGAGCGCGGCGACCCGTGGGAGGACATGGACCTGCACGCCGGCTCGCTCGACGGCCTGCTGGAGCTGGCCGAGGAGCTGGGGCCCGCGCCCAAGCCGCCCAAGGGCAGCGGGCGCAGGCAGCAGACCATGCCGCTGATCGAGATCGCCAAGGCCCAGCACAAGGACGAGGCCATGGCCGGGTTCGAGCGCTGGAAGGCCCGCCACCCCGAGGTGGCCGCCCGGCTGGAGCCCGCCGACGTGCTGGTCGACGGCATGCGCGGGCGCAGCAGCGTGTGGTACCGGATCAGGGTCAACCTGCAGCACGTGCCGGAGTCCGAGCGGCCGCCGCAGGAGCCGCTGGAGGTCGACTACGACCCGTGGGAAGGCGTCGACTGGGCCGATCCGCGCACGGCCCGCCGTCCCGGGCGCAGGCCGGCGGAGGGCGGTTAACCCCTGGTGGGGCGTTCGTAGCCTTCGTCGCCGCCGTAGACCCGCACGTCCGGGTCGCGTTCCGGCTGGGTGGCCGGGCTGGTCGGCGAGGCGGTGTGCTCGGCGGCGAAGTCGTCCGAGGGCACCGGCGGCGGCGGGAACAGATACTCGTGCCAGGCGATCGTGCCCGCCGGCGTGGCGTCGGTGGTGAGCCGCCGCTCCCGCACCGCGGCCGCCACCTTGCCCGGATAGCGCAGGTGCAGGCAGGGCCGCCGCAGCCGCCTGGCCTTGAGCCAGGTACGCACCAGCGCGTCGGTGTCGATGAGCTGCGGGCCGCCGTACTCGACCACGCCCTCCCCGGGTGCGGAGTTCACCAGCCCGGTGATCCGGCCCGCCACCTCGCCCACGTCCACCGGCTGCCAGGCCAGCGACCGGTCCACCGGCAGCACGGGGAAGGCCGCGTAGCGGTGCAGCATCCGGTCCAGCCACTGGTGGAACTGGGTGGCGCGGAGGATCGTCCAGCTCAGGCCGCTCTCCCGCACCAGCCGCTCGGCCTCCAGCTTGGTACGCAGATACCGGTCGGGCACCCGGTCCACGCCGACGACCGAGGTGAACAGCAGGTGCGGCGACCCGTTCGCGCGCGCCGCCTCGATCAGCCGGCGCGTGCCCGCCAGGTCCACGCCGCCCGCGCCCCTGGCCCCGCGGCCGCTGGTGGCCAGGTGGACCACCGCGTCCACCTCCCGCAGGGCGTCCGCGACGCCGTCGCCGAGCGCGAGATCACCCCACACCCACTCGACGTCCTTGCGGCTGTCGCGCGCGGTACGGCTCAACGCCCGCACCGTGTGCCCCGCCGCCGCCAGGGCGGGCACCACGGCCCTGCCCAGCGTGCCGGTTGCTCCCGTGACCAGAATGCGCATGCACCGGCCCCTACCCCGCATTCCCTCGAATTGACAATGAATCTGGCGGCGGCGTCTGCACGGCAAAGAGCGGGGTAGGGCCGGTCATATGGCTCGAATCGCATCAGAATCCCTGATAGAACGGCTCGCCGACTGGGGTGTGGACACCATCTTCGGCATGCCGGGCGACGGCATCAACGGCATCATGGAAGGGCTGCGGCGCCACCAGGACAAGGTGCGCTTCGTCCTCGTGCACCACGAGGAGGCGGCCGCCTTCATGGCCACCGGCTACGCCAAGGCCACCGGGAAGATCGGGGTGTGCCTGGCCACGTCCGGGCCCGGCGGCGTGCACCTGCTCAACGGCCTCTACGACGCCAAGCTCGACCACGTGCCCGTGCTGGCCATCACCGGCATGCAGGAGACGGCCGTGCTCGGCACCGGCTACCAGCAGGAGGTCCACCTCGACCACCTGTTCCAGGACGTCGCCGAGTACAACATGATGGTCACCAACCCGACCCAGCTCCCCTCGCTGGTGGACCTGGCGATCAGGACCTCGTACGCCCGGCGCGGCGTGTCGCACCTGACGCTGCCCAACGACATCCAGGTGGCCGAGGCGGGGGAGGAGCCGTACAAGACGGTCGGGCCGGTCAGGGCGCCGCAGACGGCGGCCACCTACCTGCGCCCGGCCGGGATCCCGCGCCAGGAGGACATCGCCCGCGCGGCCGAGATACTCAACGCCGCCAAGCGCCCGGCCATCCTGGTCGGCCAGGGCGCGCTGCACGCCAGGCACGAGGTGCTGGCCGTGGCCGAGGCGATGAGCGCGCCGGTGGTCAAGACGCTGCCCGGCAAGGCCGTGGTGCCCGACGACTCGCCGTACACCACCGGTGGCATCGGCCTGCTCGGCACCAAGCCGAGCGAGGAGCTGATGGAGGACACCGACGCGCTGCTCATGGTCGGCACCAACTTCCCCTACACCAAGTTCCTGCCCTCGCCGGGCAAGGCCCAGGTGGTGCAGCTGGAGGCCGACCCGGTGCGCGCCGGGACCAGGATCCCCACCGACGTGCCGATCGTCTGCGACGCCAAGGAGGGGCTGAAGGCGCTGCTGCCGCTGCTCACCCCGCGCAAGCCGAACCACGTCGCCCGCTACCACAAGCTGATGACCGAGTGGCGCGCGGAGATGAAGGCGCTGGAGAACGGCAAGCGCGACCCGATCGCGCCCCAGTACCTCATGTCCGTGGTGGACGAGCTGGCCACCGACGACGCCATACTCACCTGCGACAGCGGCACGATCGCCACCTGGGCGGCCAGGCACTGGACGATCCGCGGCATGCGCGAGTTCTACCTGTCGGGCACGCTGGCCACGATGGCGCCCGGGCTGCCGTACGCGATCGCCATGCAGATCGCCTACCCGCGCAGGCAGGTCATCGCGTTCGTCGGCGACGGCGGCTTCGCGATGCTGATGGCCGAGTTCCTCACCGCCGTGCAGCACCGGCTGCCGATCAAGGTGATCATCAACAACAACAACTCGCTCGGCCAGATCCTGTGGGAGCAGATGGTCCTCGGCTACCCCGAGCACGGCGTGCGCTTCAACCGGCCGGAGGCCGACTTCTCCGCCTGGGCCAGGTCCTGCGGCGGCTTCGGCGCCAAGATCATCAAGTCGAAGGACCTGGGCAGCGCCGTCGAGCAGGCGCTCGCGCACGACGGCCCGGCCCTGGTGGACGTGGACGTCAACCCGAACGAGCCGCCCATGCCCGGCAAGGTCTCCTACGACCAGGCCAAGAGCTTCGCCCAGGCGTTCCTCAAGGGCCAGCCGCACAAGGCGTCGATCGCCACCACGCTGGCCAAGGACAAGATCCAGAAGATGTGACGTCAGGCCCAGGTGTCCGGGCCGTGCGCCGTCGCCGAGCACGCGCGGGCGATCTCGGCGGCGGCCTGCTTCAGCGGCTCGACCAGCCGGGGCAGCTCGCGCGCCCGGCGCGAGGCGAGCACGATGCCCACCGCCGCGACGGCCCGCCCGCCGACCAGGACGGGCGCCGCCGCCGAGCAGGAGCCCAGCGTCATCTCCTCGTACGTCAGCGCGTGTCCCTGCGCCCGCACCAGCGCCAGCTCCCTGGCCAGCCGGCCGGGCTCGGTGATGGTGTGCGGGGTGGGCCGTTCCAGCTCGCGGGCCAGGTAGGACGTGACGAACCAGTCGGGCGCGTGGGCCAGCAGCGCCTTGCCCACCCCGGTCGGGTGCAGGGGCAGCCGGCCGCCGGTCCTGGACACGATGGGCACCGCGCGCCTGCCGTACACCTTGTCCACGTAACGCACCTCCACGCCGTCACGCACGGCCAGGTGCACGTTCTCGCCGGTCGACAGGAACAGCTCCTGCAGCCACGGATGCGCCAGCTCGCGCAGCCCGCCCGGGGCGAGCCGGCCCAGCTCCCACAGCCGCGGGCCCACCTGCAGCCGCCCGTCGGGCGCGCGGCCGAGCGCCTGCCCGGACTCCAGCTCGGCCACCAGCCGGTGCGCCGTGCTCAGCGGCACGCCGCTGCGCCTGGCCACGTCGGTGAGCGTGAGCCGCGGATGCGCGGCGTCGAACGCGCCCAGTATGGCCAGCACCTTGGCCGTCACCGTGCGCCCGGCCTCCCGAGACCCTCCCGCCATGGGGGCGATCCTGCCCGATTCTTCCACTCAGTGGAAGGGCGTACTCGGCGTCGCGCCGCCCGGCACCGCATGCTTCCCTCATGCGAACTCAGGTCGGGATCATCGGGGCGGGCCCCGCTGGACTGCTGTTGTCCCATCTGCTGCACCTGCGCGGCATCTCCTCGGTGGTGCTCGAACGGCGCAGCCGCGACTACGTCGAGCGCCGCGTCCGCGCCGGCGTGCTGGAGCAGGGGACCGTGGACACGCTGGTCGAGGCGGGGGTGGGCGAACGGCTGCGGCGCGAGGGCCTGCCGCACCACGGCATCGAGCTCAGGTACGAGGGCGCCGGGCACCGCATCCCGTTCGAGAAACTGGTGCCCGGCCGGGCCATCACCGTGTACGGGCAGCAGGAGGTGGTCAAGGACCTGATCGCGGCGAGGCTGGCGGCAGGCGGCGACGTGCGGTTCGAGGTCGAGGACGTGGCGCTGCACTCCCTGGAGTCCCGGCCGTACGTGACCTTCGGCGGCGGGCAGCGGCTCGACTGCGACGTGATCGCCGGCTGCGACGGCTTCCACGGCGTGTCCAGGCCGTCCATCCCGGAGGGCGTCCTGACGGTGTTCGAGCGGGACTACCCGTTCGCCTGGCTCGGCGTCCTGGCCGCGGTGCCGCCGTCGTCGGAGGAGCTGATCTACTGCCGCACCGAGCGCGGCTTCGCCCTGCACAGCATGCGCTCGCCCACCGTCAGCCGCTTCTACCTGCAGGTCCCGCCGGACGCCACGATCGAGGAATGGCCGGACGAGCGGATCTGGGCCGAGCTGAAGGCCCGGCTGGAGAGCGTGCCCGGCTTCGCCCTGACCACCGGCGTGATCGTGGAGAAGAGCGTCACCCCGATGCGGTCGTTCGTCGCCGAGCCCATGCAGTACGGCCGGCTCTACCTGGCCGGGGACGCCGCCCACATCGTGCCGCCCACCGGGGCCAAGGGGCTGAACCTGGCCGTGGCCGACGTCCGCGTGCTGACCGAGGCGCTGGCGCGCTTCTTCGAGCACGGCTCGTCCGACCTGCTCGACGGGTACTCGGCGGCCTGTCTCAAGCGGGTGTGGCGGGCCCAGCACTTCTCGTGGTGGATGACGACGCTGCTGCACACGTTCGAGGAGGACGACGCCTACGGGCGGCGGCTGCAGCTGTCGTACCTGGACTACGTGACGTCCTCGGAGCCGGCGGCCACCACGCTCGCCGAGAACTACGTCGGACTGCCCTGGTAGGCCGCTGACCTGGGTGATCACGTCAAGGCAGGGTCAGAAGTGCTTTAAGGTTGGCTGGTGCTTTTCGAGGAAGGATGGGCGTCCTCGCCGCTGCGCTGGCTGATGGACACTCTGGGCCACGCCCAGCTCGCCCGCATGGAGACCGACCCGGGCCTGGTCGCCGCCGTCGACCAGCATGCCGCCGTGCTGCGTGACGCGATCGCGCTCGACCGGGAGACGCTCGGCGACTACCTGCTGGGCTTCCTGGACGAGCTGCGGCTGCGCGGCTGGACCTTCTCCGACGAGAGCGAGCCGCCCGCGCTCCGGCTCACCGCCGTGGCCTGGCTGGCCAGGGAACACGGCTACGCCTGAGCCTTGAACCGGCGGACCAGAGCGGACCAGGCCGGACCAGAGCGGACCAGACCGGACCAGGGCGGCCCCGGGCGCCCTGGTCCGGTTCGCGGTCCTGGTTCAGCGCTCCGGGTCTTCGACGCGGGTCGCGCCGCCGCCCTGGCCGGTGCCGCGGATGGGCGCGGTCCGCTCGCCGGGCGCCATCTGGCCGGCGTCCTCGCGGCCGCGCTGGTACGCCTCCGCGTGCGCCCGCGCCTTGGGCCCTTCGGCCTCCAGCGTGCCCAGCCAGCGCTCCCAGCGCTGCTGCATGGGCCGGACGAGCCCGCCGCCCAGGCCGATCGCCGCGACCGCGCCGATCGTGGCCAGCACCGTGATCAGCACCGGCATCGTGACGGTCGTGGCCACCCCGATCTGGTTGAGCGCGGCGATGATGCCCAGCGCCCAGATGAAGATCGATGCGATCGTGGCGATCCACCGGCCGTACGACAGCCCGCCGAGCGCGCTGGCGCACACGTCCTTCACCGCCGTGGCGATCGCCCCGGCCACCACGATGATCACGATGGCGACCAGCGCCTTCGGCAACCACGCCACCACCCCGGTCAGCATGGCCGAGATCGGGTTCGGGCCGAACACGCTGAACGCGATCTGCAAGGTGATCAGCAGGATCGCGTAGTAGACCAGCTTGGCGATCAGACTGCTGGCGTCGTACTTGCTGCGCTCCAGCCAGCGGCGCACGCCGCTGCGCTCGACCGCCCGGTCGAAGCCGACGCGCACCAGGATCTTGTCGACGACCTTCGACAGCGCCTTGGCGACGATCCAGCCGATGACGAGGACCAGCAGGAAGGCGACGAACTTCGGAACGAACGTCGCGACCTGCCGCCAGGCATCCGTCACGCCTTGCCCTAGGTTGATGTCCACCGTTTCCTCCTTCGCGGAGCCAATGCAGACGCGTTACCCGGTCAGCGGGAAATCATGCACGATGCGTCACAATCAATGTACAGAGGGTAATTTTTCCTTCTCTGGCGGGGTGGTTCCGTTCCCGGTTGACCACCGGCTCGACGTGCCCGAATACTTACCCGCATGGGCCCGACCAAGGTCGAACGCGCGGGCACGCGCACCAGGCAGGCGCTGCTCGACGCGGCGCTCGCGGTCTTCACCGAGCGCACCTACGGTGACACCGCGGTGGCCGCCGTGGCCGAGCTCGCCGGGGTCTCCGTGGGCACGCTCTACCGGCATTTCCCCAGCAAGGAGGCGCTGGGCAACGCCGTCTACCGGCACTGGAAGTCGCGCCTGCTCGACCGGCTGGCCGAGAGCTCGGCGGGCGACGAGCCGGCCCGGGTCACGTTCGGCCGGCTGTGGGCGGCGCTGCGCGAGTTCGCGGTCGAGCATCCCGACGCGTTCGCGTTCCTGGAGTTCCAGCAGCACGAGATCTACCTCGACGCCGACAGCCGCATGTTGTCCACCCGGCTGGAGACCCTCGGGCTCGAACTGGTCACCAGGGGCCAGCGCACCGGCGAGATCAGGAAGGGTGAGCCCGCCGTGCTGCTCGCCCTGCTCAACGGCGCGTTCGTGGGCCTGTTCAAGGCCGTGTCCGGCGGCCTGCGGCTCGATGCCGAGCAGTTCGAAGCCGCCGAGGAGGCCACCTGGGGGCTGCTCGCCAAGGGGTGAACCTCGCCGCGGGCCATTGACAGGGCCCCGTTGCGGAGTGAACATTCACTCCTAGGCGCAGAGAAGGGCTGACCCATGCGCGCGACGTTCAACGGCCGTCCACACGACCTTGCCGCCGGCGACGACGAGAGCGCCGCCGACGTCATCAGGGAACAGATGGGCCTGTGCGGCACCAAGGTGTCGTGCGGCGCCGGGGTCTGCGGATCGTGCACGATCCTGCTCGACGGCGACCCCGTGGTCTCCTGCCTGCTGCCCGCCGCCCGGCTGGACGGCGCCGCGGTGACCACCGTCGAAGGGCTCGGCGGCGAGCACCCGGTGCAGCGGGCCTTCATGGAGGCCGACGCCCTGCAGTGCGGCTTCTGCACGCCGGGGTTCGTGGTCGAGTCCGCCGCCTTCCACGACCGCTGGCGCAAGGAACGCGGCGACGTGGCGCCGTCCAGGGCCGAGGTGGCCGAAGCGCTGGCCGGGCACCTGTGCCGGTGCGGCGCGTACGAGAACATCTACCGCGCGCTCCAGCGGGCCTGCACGGGCGAGTTCGACGACCGCCAGGCGCGCCCGGCCCGCGTGGAGGCCCTGGCCAAGGTCACCGGCGAGGCCCGCTACACCGTGGACGTGCGGCTCGACGGCATGCTGCACGGCGTCCTGATCCGCAGCGACCGTCCGCACGCCCGCGTCGGACAGGTGGCCGGGGCCGTGGACCTGCTCGGCCCGGACCGGACGGTCCGCTACACCGGGCAGCCCATCGCCGCGGTGGCCGCCGGGACCGAGGCCGCGGCCAGGCGCGCCGCCGCCGAGATCACCGTGGTCTACGAGGACCTGCCCGCCGCGCTGACCGAGTCCGACCCCGCGATCGTCTACCCCGGCAAGGACGAGCGCCGCCGTGCCCCGTCCAACGGCGAAGGCCCCGCGCTGATGGCCAGGTGGACCGGCAACCGGCGCACCGGACCGGCGTCGTCGTGGCGCGGGCGCACCGCGCTGCGCCGGCTGGCCGACGCCGCCCGCGCGCACGACCCCGGCTACTACGCGGCCACCTTCACCACCGCCGCCCAGTCGCACACCGCGCTCGAACCGCACGCGACGGTCGCGGACTGGCGGCCCGACGGCACGCTCGTCCTGTACACCTCCACCCAGGCGATCGGCCACGTACGCGACCAGGCGGCCAAGCGCTGGGGCCTGCGCCCCGAGCAGGTCACCGTGATCGCCGAGCACGTCGGCGGCGGATTCGGCGCCAAGCAGCTCCTCGGCATGGACGCGATCGCCGCCGCCGAGCTGTCACGCGCCACAGGACGCCCGGTCCGGGTCGAGCTGAGCAGGGCCGAAGAGCTCACCGACACCGGCTACCGGCCGGGAACCCGCGTCGACCTGCGCCTGCTGGCCGACGGCAGGGGCGAGCTCGCCGCGCTGTCCATCGACGCCCGCGGCTACGGCGGCGTGTCCGTCGGCTCCACCGTGGCGCTCTTCGGCCTGCTCATGTACGGCCGCGCCCCACGCCACCTGCGCGACCACGACGTCGTCAGCAACGCGCCGCCGGGAGCCGCCTTCCGCGGCCCGGGCGGCGCGCCGTTCGCCTGGGCCGTCGAGCAGGGCGTGGACGAGATCGCGCACCGGCTCGGCGCCGACCCGATCGAGCTGCGCCGCAGGTGGGACGGCAACGCCAGGCGCCGCGCGCTCTACACCGAGGCGTCCAGGCTGGACCTGTGGCGTGACCGGCCGCCCACCGGGTCGCAGCGCGGCCGCTACCGCAGGGGCGTCGGCGTCGCCGCGGCCAACTGGGTGTACCTGGCCGACACCGACACCCGGGTGGAGCTGTCCGTCCGCGACGGACGCCTGCTGGCCCGCACCGCCACCCAGGACATCGGCACCGGCGTGCGCACGGTGATCGCCGCGGCCGTCCGCGACGTCATGGACGCCGAGGTCGAGGTCTCGCTCGGCCACTCGGACGCGCCGCACGGCCCGGCCGCGGGCGGCAGCCGCAGCACCGCCTCCGTCGCCCCCGCGGCGCGCGCGGCCGCCCGCAGGCTGGGCGCCAGGCTCGCCGCGCGGCTCGGCGGGCTGGCCTCGAAGGCGGGCGTCGTGCTCGACTCCGGGACACGTCCGTGGCCGGAGGTGTTCGCCGCCGCCGACGGCGAGAGCGTCGTCGGCGAACGCCCGCGCGACCGGCGCGGTTACGCGGTGCCGCTCACGGTGGAGCACATGCGGGTCGGACGCGGCCTGGCCGGGGCCGTGCACGTCACCGAGGTGGAGGTCGACACGCTGCTCGGGGCCACGCGCGTGCTGCGCGTGTGGGGCGGCATCGCGGCCGGGCGCATCTGGTCGCCCGACGCGGCGCGCAACCAGTGCGAGGGCGGCATCGTCCAGGGCATCGGCTACGCCCTGTACGAGGAACGCGTCACCGACCCGGTGACCGGCGTCGTCGTCACGCAGAACCTGGAGGACTACCGCATCCCCGGCATCAAGGACACCCCGGAGATCACGCTCCACTTCCACGAGGACGGCTGGGACCACGTGCCCGGCGGAGGCGTCGGCCTGGGCGAGGTGTGCACCATCGGGGTGGCCGCCTCGGTGGGCAACGCCGTACGCGACGCGATCGGCCGGCGCCTGCTCGACCTGCCGATCCGTCCCGACAGACTGCTCGAGGTGATGTCCCGATGACCATCGATGACGCGGCGGGCGAGTACCGCGCGAGCACCGGCGACACGACGGGCGGGTACCGCGCGGGCGGCACCGAGGGGGCTGGCGGCGAGTTTCGTGCCGGCGGCACCGACCTGATGGAGCGTCGTCGTTCCGGCCGGTCCGCCGGGCCGCTGACCGACGTCCCGCACCTGCCCGGCCTGCGGGAGATCACCTGGCTGCCCGACGGCGGCGTCCGCCTTGGCGCCCTGGTCACCGTGGACACCCTGGCCACCGACCCCGCGCTGGCCGCCGCCTACCCGGCGCTGTCGGCCACCGCCGCCGCCCTGGCCACGCCGCAGATCCGCCGCGTGGCCACGCTCGGCGGCGCGCTGCTGCAACGCACCCGCTGCCGCTTCTACCGCAACGAGCACTTCTCCTGCTTCAAGTCCGGCGGCACCGGCTGCCCGGCCCGCGAACGGCCGTACGAACTGTCCGTCTGCGTGGACCTCGGGCCGTGCGTGGCCCCGCACCCGTCGTCGGTGGGGATGGCGCTGCTGACGTACGAGACGGAAGCCGAGACCACGGACGGAGCAGGGGACGCGGACGGCCGGAGTCGCGGCGTGGCCGAGCTGTACGGCGACGGCTCCGACCCGTCGCGCGATCACCTGCTCGCGCCCGGCGAACTGCTCACCGCGATACGGCTCGGGCCGCCGTCCGCCGGTGAGCGCGCCGCCTACCGGCGCGCCACCAGCCGGGCCGCGGCGGAATGGCCGCTGGCCGAGGCCGTCGCCAGGCTCACCGTCGAGGACGGCGTGATCACGTCCGCCGGGGTGGGCGCGGGCGGGGTGGCGGCGATCCCGCTGCGGCTGCCCGACGTCGAACGCGCCCTGATCGGCCGGCCGCCGGAACCCGGCACGTTCGAGCAGGCCACGCGGCCCGTCGCCGAGTGGGTCTCACCCTTCGCCGAGACCAGGCACAAGCCGGCCATCCTGCGCACCCTGCTCATGGACGTGCTGGCGGCCGCCGCGAGCTGACGCCGCCGTCGTACAGGGAGCGGCGTTCGTGGGCCGCCCACACCGGCGACGGCCGCGCCGGGACGAACCGCAGGCCGCTCACCCTTGGTCCACCGGACCGCCACCCGTCGCGCGAACAGCAGGTCGCCGCCCGGCCGGTGATCCCGGCTCGATCGGCCGGCCATGGCCCGCGCCCCCTCCGTCAGTCAGCCGGCGGGCGGCGGCGCCTCCGGGCTCGTCGCACCCGCATCGCCTTCGGCCTCGGGCTCCTGGACGACGACGTGCAGCTCCACCGTGCGGCCGTCCGGGTCCTCCAGCAGCCGCCGCTCGTTCGCCGGTCCCGGCAGCGTGAAGCCGAGCCGCAGCGCGCCGGTCTCGCGGCCCGGGCGGGCCGGGTACAGCTCGAAGACCGTGCCGTCCGCCAGCACGGCGGCGTAGTGTCGCGGGCCGGCGCCGTGCTGCTCGGGCCGCAGGTCCAGGCCGAGCCCGGTGTAGAACGCGCGGCACTCCGCCAGCCGGCCGGTGTAGACGACCAGCAGGTTCTGCCGCGCGTTCATGGCTTGCGGGCGATTCCGCCGAGCCACCACGAGGTCTCGTCCGCGCCGTCGCCGCCCCAGGACGCCACGCCGACCAGGCCGGGGCCGACCCGTTCGAGACCGGCGAAGAACGACTCGATCCGCTCGCGCGGGCGGAAGATCAGCGCACCCTGGTACAACTCCCTGGTGCGGACGATGCGCGGGTCGTCGGGCATGCCGCCGTCCGAGATGTGGCTGATCACCAGATGGCTGCCCGAGGGGAGCCGGTCCATCAGCCGCCGGACGATCCCCGTCGGGTCGTCGCCGTCCGGGACGAAGTGCAGGACCGCGATGAGGATCACGGCGACCGGCTCGCCCAGGTCGATGACCCGTCGCAGGTCGGGGGAGTCGAGGATGTCCTCGGGCCGGCGCAGGTCGCCGTCGACGACCGCCGTGCCCCGGCCCCGGTCGAGCAGCGCCCGGGCGTGCACCAGCACCACCGTGTCGTTGTCCACGTAGGCGACCCTGGCGGCCGGGTCGACGCCCTGCGCGACCTCGTGCACCGGACGCTCGGCCGGGATCCCGGCGCCGATGTCCACGAACTGCTTGATGCCCGCCTCGCCGACGAGATACCGCACCGCCCTGACCAGGAACTCCCGGTTCTCCCTGACGGCCGCGCGCACCTCCGGCGCCATCGCCAGCACCTGCTCGGCCGCCGCCCGGTCGGCGGCGAAGTTGTCCTTGCCGCCGAGGAAATAGTTGTAGATCCTGGCAGGGTTCGGGAGATGCGGGTCGACCTTCAGCGTTCCCGCCTCGTTCTCCGACATAGGGCTCAGGTTAGATCATTCAGGTCTTGGCAGACGGGCGCTTCTTACGCCATCTTGGCCTAATGGATCATGCGGTCGTGTGCGGGGCCGGGCTGGCGGGACTGCTGTCCGCACGGGTGCTCGCCGACCGGTTCGCCCGTGTCACCGTCGTCGAGCGGGACAGGCTCACGCGGGGGCCGCGCCGCGGCGTGCCCCAGGGCCGGCACGCGCACGCGCTGCTGCCACGCGGCCAGCAGATCATCGACGAGTTGTTCCCCGGCGCGGTGGCAGAACTGGTCGTCGCGGGCGCGGTGCCGTACCGGCCGCTGGAGCAGGCACGCATGGTGCTCGGCGGCAACCGGATGTGCCGCGCCGCGATGGACAACCACGGACTCGCCCTGACCAGGCCCTTCCTGGAGGACCACCTGCGCGCGCGGCTGCTCGCGCTGCCGAACGTGGACCTGCTCGACGGCTGGGACGCCGTCGCGCCCACCCTGACCGGCGACGCCGTCACGGCCCTGCGCATCGCACGCACCGACACCGCGCCGGGCACGCGTGCCGCCGGCGGCGGGGGCGCTGAGGAGCGGGTGCTCCCCGCTGACCTGGTCGTGGACGCGATGGGCCGGGCCGGACGCTCGTCGCTCTGGCTGGGCGAGGCGGGCTTCGAACGGCCGCACACCGACCGGGTCGCCGTCGACGTCGGCTACGCCACCTGCACCTTCACCCTGCCCGACGGCGTCTTCGGCGAGGACCTGCTGATCCTGGTCGGCTCCACGCCCGAACGTCCGCGCGGCCTGGCGCTGTTCAAGGTCGAGGGCGGACGGTGGATCCTGAGCACGGGCGGCATGTGCGGCGACCACCCGCCCACCGACCTGTGCGGGTTCCTGGACTACGTGGCCAGTGTCATCCCCGGCTCCATGCCCGACGTGATGCCCGCGTTACGTGCCGCGCCGCTGCCCGCGGAGATCGTCCCGGCCCGCTTCCCGGACGCCGTACGCCGCCGCTTCGAGCGCCTGCGCCGCGTGCCGCGCGGCCTGATCGCCACCGGCGACGCCGTGTGCAGCGTGGACCCGCTGTACGGGCAGGGCATGAGCGCCGCCGCGCTCCAGGCGCTGGCCCTGCGCGACACGCTCGCGGACGGCGGCCACGACCTGGAACGCCGCTTCTACCGCGCCGCCGGGCGGGCCGCGGAAACGGTCTGGCGGTTCGCACTCACCGCCGACCTGGCCTTCCCCGGGGTGCCGGGGCGGCTGCCGCTGACGTCACGGATGATCTCCCGGTACGTGGACCGCGTCCAGCGCGCGGCCACCAAGGACCCGTCGTGCGCGATCGCCTTCGCCCGAGTCCTCGGCCTCCTCGACCCACCCGAGACCCTGATGCGCCCCGCCATACTCCGCCAAACCCTCCGCCACGGCTGACCCACCCGATGTCACCTCGGTGCTCGGAGTGAAACGCTCACCCTGACAAGCCACACGCCGGGGGTGCCGGTCTTTCGGGGCGCCGGTCTTTCAGGGGTACCGCCTTCGAGGGACGCCCGCCCTTCGGGGGATGCCTGCCTTCCGAGATGCCGTGTTCCGGGGTGCCACCTTCCAGGGGTGCCACCTTCCAGGGGTGCCACCTTCCAGGGGTGCCGGTCTTCTGGGAGCGCCGCGTCTTTCGGGGTGCCCGCCTTACAAGGGGGCGTCTTCCGGGCAACCGCGCCCTCCGTGGGGGCCGGATGCGCGGGCCCAGGAGCATGGACGCCCCGATGTGCAGGCGGCCGTGGAGTGCAACCGCAGGTTCCCCAGGTGGCGGCGGGCTCCCGGAATGCGCGCCCTCGGCGGAGGGCGGTCCCTCGCCGGGGTGGGTCATGTCCCGGGAACATGCTGCAAGGCCCGGAACGCGAGCGCTGTTGCGCGCCGGCCCTCGGCGTGGAGCCGCCCCCTGGTGTGTGAGCGGTCCCGGCGCGCGTGCGACCGGTGTGCGTGCCGCCGGTGGTCGTGCGGTCGATGTGTGGGCACCCCGAGTGCCAGTCCCTCCGAGGACGGACGGTTCCGGGAGCGGGTGCTCTGGAAAGCGGCGGCCAGGAGGAACCCATGGCCCCGGAAAACAGTGAACCCCAGGCCGACGACCTGGGGTTTCTGTATGTGTGGACGATACTGGGATTGAACCAGTGACCTCTTCCGTGTCAGGGAAGCGCTCTCCCGCTGAGCTAATCGTCCATATTGTCCCGGAGTTACCCCCGAAACCCAGAGCGGAAGACGGGATTCGAACCCGCGACCCTCACCTTGGCAAGGTGATGCTCTACCACTGAGCCACTTCCGCATGGTGCTGCACTTACTTTAGCCGATCTCGCGAGACCAGCCGTAATCACCGAGGTGGAGACGGGATTTGAACCCGTGTAGACGGCTTTGCAGGCCGCTGCCTCGCCTCTCGGCCACTCCACCAGGAGTTGGAACTCCGAGCGGAAGACGGGATTCGAACCCGCGACCCTCACCTTGGCAAGGTGATGCTCTACCACTGAGCCACTTCCGCGTGTTTCCCGGCGGTTCACCGGGCCACGGGAAAACCATATCGTCTCCGGAGAGTGCCTGTGCGCACTGAGCGGCCGCCGGGGCGAAATTCAGCGGATCACCCGCACGTCGTTCGCCTTGACGAACATGACGCGGTGGCCGAGCTGGATCTGGTGGTAGCGCAGCCCGCCCCTGACCATGACGTGCTTGGCCGGGTTGAGCGACCCGGCCGCGTAGTAGGCGCCGGTGTACGTGCCGCCCAGCGTGTACGACTGCCCCGGCCCGATCGTGTACTTCAGCGGGACGTGCCGCTGGAAGGTGACGCCCTGATAGGCGCCCTTCTCCGGGTAAGCCCGGCCGTACACTTTGGTGCCCGGTTTGAGCGGGGTGACCAGGGGGCCCTTGGCGGAGACGGCGGTGGGCCGGCTGTCCGGGTTGTGGAACCACGCCTTCTGCCCCAGGTACCAGATGGCGGTCCAGTCGCCCTGGCGGCCGGCCACCGCGTAGCGCTGGCCGGTGGAGGCGCGGGCGCTGTGGTCGTAGACGCTGTAGGTGGCCGGCTTGCCGGGGTGCTTGCCCTCGTCATTGACCAGCGGCGCGGTGGGGCTCGGCTGGGTGTGCAGCCAGACGGAGGCGGCGCCGTGCGTGGGGCACGCCCGGCCGGGCTTGGTGCTGGTGCAGCCGGTGAAGCGCGGCCGGTGCGCGTCGTAGTCGGGGCGGATGAGCACCGAGGACGTGCCGTTCTTCGCGCCCTTGATCAGGTGGCCCATGAGCTCGAAATAGTGCGCCCAGTCCCAGTACGGCCCCGGGTCCTCGTGCATGCTGGCCAGCGTCTGCGGCGTGGTGCCCGGGACGTTGTCGTGGCCGAGGATGTGGGCGCGGTCGATCGGGACGCGGTACTTGCCGGCCAGGTAACGCACCAGCTTGGCCGACGAGCGGTACATCGCCTCGGTGTACCAGGTGCCGCCCTTGGCCAGGTAGCCCTCGTGCTCGATGCCGATCGAACGTACGTTGACGTCCCAGTTGCCCGCGTGCCAGCCGATGTCCTTGGTCGCCACGTGCTGGGCGACATGTCCGTCGCGGGAGCGGATCGTGTAGTGCCAGCTCACGTACTTGGGATCGTTGATCATGGAGGGGATGCCCTGGTAGGTGCCCTCGGTGTCGTGGATCACGATGTAGTTCACGGTTCTGGCGCCGTTCACGCGGTCGTGGTTGCCGTACTCGCCGCTCTTCTTCTTGCCGTGGCGCTTGTGCGCGGCGGGCATCCACTCGCAGGCCAGCGTGCGGGGGCACTCCGCGGCGGTCTGCCCAGGGGCGGGTGCGGCGGCGGGAGCGGGCGCGAGCTTCGGTTCGGTCAGCGTTGGCGTCGGGCTGAGGCGGACGAGGTGACCGTCGTCGGTGCGCCGCACCGCGCCAGTGCGCATGACCGAGTACACCTCGTCGGCGAACGTGCGCCCGGCCAGCGGGTCGCCGGAGCCGGAGTAGTCGGCGACGGCGTCGTACCAGTCGGCCGGGTCGGTGCTCGGCCGCCGCTGGTAGGAGGCGAGCAGCGCGGCGCCCGCGCGGATGTTCGCCGCCGGGTCGCGCCTGACCAGGCCGGGCCGCTCGCCGGTCAGCTCGGCCGCCCTGACCAGGGTCCCGAGGCCGGTGGGGGCGCCGGACCGCAGCGCCGCCGCGGGCGGACCGGCGGGCGGGGGCTCCTCGGGCGCCGGCGGCAGCGGACGCGAATCGTCGCCCCTGGCGTCGCCGGCCGCGTCGCCGATCCCGTGCGGGTGCGGCCCGTGCGCGCCGCCCAGTCCGGGCGCCCGCTCGGCCGCGGCCTCGGCGGCCGCCACGTCCACCAGGTGCATCGGCCCGAACCCGCCGGACGTGCTCGGCCGGCCGCCGTTGGCGTCCCAGCGCGACTCCAGGTACGACACGGCCAGCAGCACGTTCTCCGGCACCCCGAACTCGCGCGCCGCGGCCGCGAAGTCGGCCTGCCGCCCCCGCCCAGGCGCGGAATGCACAGGCGCGAACTGCACAGGCGCGGGCGACCCCAGCGCGGCCTGCCCCGGCGCGGGCTGCACGGCGGCGGCGGACGAGACCACGACAGAGCCGGCGGTCAGGGCGGCGGCGGCGAGCCAGAGCAGCATGACAACTCCCCACGGATCGGCACGATGTGACTACATAACGTAACCATGCCCTTGAAAGGGATGAGTCACCCGGGTCTGGTGATACAGGTGAGTGAGCCGCATCTCGCCCGCTGACCTGGTGCTTTCGCCCCGCTCTCAGTGGGTACGGCAGTGGCGGAAGTGATCGCGGCCAGGGGGAATTCGAAGCGCCGCGGACGGCTCGACACGGGGGGTGGGGCGAGCACGTGAAGCCGTTGGGTCATTTCCTGCCCGATATCGGGCAGGATGTTGGCGTGTCTCATTCCACATGCGTAGTGTCCTCGTCTGTGTCCACGGCACGGCATCCCTACGAAGACCTCATCGCCCACCTCACCAGGACCAGCCCGCTGGGCCCAGGAGAGGCGGCCCGCGTGGTGGCCGACGTGTTGTCGTACTTCTCCGAGACCGTCGAGGAGTTCGTACGGCGGCGCCACGGCGAGCTCAAACTGCGCGGCCTGACCAACGACGAGATCTTCCCCCGGGTCGCCGCCGAACTACGCGGCCGCCGGGTGGCGGCACCGGAGCTGTCCCTGCGGCAGCTGCGCAGGATTGTTTACGGATAGAGGAGACCTCGATGTGCGGAATCGTGGCCTACGTCGGCCCCAAGGACGCCGCGCCCATCCTGCTGGAGGGCCTGCAGCGGCTGGAGTACCGGGGCTATGACTCGGCCGGGGTCGTGGTGTCCAACAAGGGGCTGAAGGTCCGCAAGTGCAAGGGCAGGGTCGCCGACCTGGCCAAGATCGTGCCGGCCAGGTTCAAGGGCGGTCTGGGCATCGGCCACACCCGCTGGGCCACCCACGGCGTGCCGAGCGACCTCAACGCCCATCCGCACCTGTCGCACGACGAGCGGGTGGCGGTGGTGCACAACGGCATCATCGAGAACGCCGACGAGTTGCGCGCCAAGCTGGTGGCCGACGGGGTGGAGTTCGCCTCGGAGACCGACACCGAGGTGATCGCGCACCTGATCGCCCGCGCGGTCGACGAGAACGACTCGCTGGAGGAGGCGGTCAGGAAGACGCTGAAGAGCCTGGTCGGCACCTACGGCATCGCCGTCATCGACCGCGACAGGCCGGGCGAGGTGGTCGTGGCGCGCATGGGCAGCCCGATCGTGCTGGGCATCGGCGAGCGCGAGATGTTCGCCGCCTCCGACGTGGCCGCGCTGGTGCGCTACACCCGTCAGGTCGTGCACCTGGAGGACGGCGAGCTGGCCGTGCTCACGCCCGACGGCTTCCACACCTTCGCCGGCGAGGGCCGCGAGACCGCCAAGGAGCCGCTGACCGTCGACTGGGACGCCGGACACTACGACACCGGCGGCTACGAGCACTACCTGCTCAAGGAGATCTCCGAGCAGCCCGAGACGATCACCCGCACCATGAGCGGCCGGCTCGACGAGCGCTTCGCCGTCGCCCACCTGGGCGGGCTGAACATGGACGCGCGCGAGACCCGCTCCTTCCGCCGCGTCAAGATCATCGGCTGTGGCTCGGCCTACTACTCGGGGCAGATCGGCGCCCAGCTCATCGAGGAACTGGCGCGCATCCCGTCCGACGCCGAGCCGGCCAGCGAGTTCCGCTACCGCAACCCGGTCGTCGACCCCGACACGCTCTACGTCGCGATCAGCCAGTCGGGCGAGACGTACGACACGCTCGCCGCCGTGCAGGAGCTCAAGCGCAAGGGCGGGCGCGTCATCGGCATCGTCAACGCGGTCGGCAGCGCCATCGCCCGCGAGGTCGACGGCGGCATCTACCTGCACGCGGGGCCCGAGGTCTCGGTGGCCTCGACCAAGGCGTTCACCTCGACGTCGATGGCGTTCGCGCTGCTCGCGCTGCACCTGGGCCGGGTGCGCGACCTGTCGCCCGCAGACGGCCGCCGCATCGTGGAGGGGCTGCGCCGGCTGCCCGGCCAGATCGAGGAGATCCTGGCCCAGGGCGACAAGATCGCCGAGCTGGCGCAGAAGTACGCCGACCACCCGAGCATGATGTTCGTCGGCCGGGTGCGCGGCTACCCGGTGGCCCGCGAGGGCGCGCAGAAGCTCAAGGAGATCTCCTACGTGCACGCCGAGGCCTACCCGGCCAGCGAGCTGAAGCACGGGCCGCTGGCGCTGATCGGGCCGGACATGCCGACGGTGGCGATCGTGCCCGACGACGAACTGCTCGACAAGAACCTCACCACGCTCGGCGAGATCCGCGCCCGCGGCGGCCGGGTGCTCATGGTCGGCCATCGCGAGCCCGACGCCAAGCTGGCCGACGACGTGATCGTCATCCCGAAGAACGAGATCGAGCTCGACCCGATCCTGCTGACGATCCCGCTGCAGCTCCTGGCCTACCACGCGGCCGTGGCGCTGGGCCGCGACGTCGACAAGCCGCGTAACCTGGCCAAGAGCGTGACGGTCGAATAAGTCACCACAAAGGCCCGGGCGTGCGTTCCGCGCGCCCGGGTTCCCGGGTGGAAAGTGGTATGTATCCAATTCGGCAACGATTGAAACGCGCCTAGTGTTATTTCCGGGCGAATAGTCATAAGATCGCAATTGTGCGGCAGCTTGACCCCGAAACGCCCAACCTCGCACGCATGTATGACTACATGCTGGGAGGCACGGACAACTTCGCGGTCGATCGCCAGGCCATTGATCGGCTGTCGGAGCTGGTTCCCGAGGCGGTCCCGCAGGCCCGGGTGAACCGGGCCTTCCTGCAGCGTGCCGTGCGTTACGCGGCCGCCGCCGGGGTGCGCCAGTTCGTCGATCTGGGCAGCGGGCTACCGACCCAGGGCAACGTGCACGAGGTGGCGCCGCAGGCCAGGGTCGTCTACGTCGACCGCGATCCGGTGGTCGCCGCGCACGCCAGGCGGCTGCTCGACGACGCGGGCGAGGCCGTGTTCGTGCAGGCCGACCTGCTCGACGCCGACGAGGTGCTGGCCCGGGCGGCCAGATTCCTGGACCTGGACGAGCCGGTCGCCGTCCTGCTGGTGTCGATCCTGCATTTTCTGCCCGACGACGCGAATCCGCAGGCGATGGTGGCGCGCTGGCGCGAGGCGCTCGCGCCGGGCAGTCACCTGGTTCTCACGCACGCCGCGTCGGTCGCGCAGAGCCGTTCCGGGGGCGGCGGCAAGGTCATTCACCGGGGCTCGTCGCGCCGCGGCGGAACCCGATCTCCGGCGGAGATCCGGACATTCTTCGGTGATTTCTCGCTGGTGCCGCCGGGCCTGGTGCAGGCCGTGGACTGGCGTCCCGATCGGCCGAAGCTGGTGAGCACGCGGCCGTTGCCCGGCTATCTCATGGGCGGCGTCGGCATAAAGGACTAAAGCCCAAATTTCGCGATTTTCCAGGCCAAGGGTGGTCGCAACCCCGATGTGTAACTGCGAGTGAAGTGTCAATAACTTCAGGTAATGGGGGACTCGCGTAACTCGGGGGAGGGGCGCATGCGCCGTCGGCGGTTCCTGACGCTGGGGTTCGGCCTGGCCGTCTGCGCGGCCGGGGCCGGCGGCGTGGCCGGCTGCGGCACCGAACGCGCGCCGGGAAGCCCCGCCGGGCTGGGCGCCGCCTTCACCCTGCGCCCGCCCGGACGCCGCTGGGCCCGGGTCGGCCAGGCCTTCGTCGCGGCGGCCCGCGAGAACGGCTTCGACGTCACCGCCGCCGACCGCGGCACCCCAGGCGGCACTCCGGGCAGCGCCCCGGGCGGCGGCTCCATCGCGGGAGGACCCGGCGGCCGTCCACCCGGCGGGGCATCAGGGGACGGCCGGGCGGCCGACGGCGGCGAGGACCGCCTGGAGGAGGACCCGCAGGCGGGGGACAGGAGCGCGGGCACCAGGATCTCGATCACCGGCCTGCCCGCGCTGGCCGCCGCCGAACTGAACAACGGCCGCACCCTGCTCGACCTCGCCACGCCGCTGGCCAGGCTCGTCGGCGAGATCGCCGTCGTGGTGGTGCCCGCGACGTCCCGCTTCAGGGGTTTCGACGACTTCGGCGCGCACCTCATCGCCCAGCCCGAGCGCACGCTGCTGGCCGGCGGCCCGCACGGCGACCCCGACCACCTGCTGTTCGGTCTGATCGCCAAGGGGCTGGGCGCCGACACCCGGCAGGTCGACTACACCGGCTACCCCAGCAGCCACGAGGCCGTGCCCGCGCTGCTGGCCGGCAAGGCCGCCGCCGGGGTGGGCAGCCTGTCGGACTGGCTCGCCCACATCCGCAGCGGACGGGTGCGGGCGCTGGCGGTGTCGTCGGCCAACCGGGTCCCCGGGCTCGACGTGCCGACCCTGCTGGAGTCCGGGGTCCGCGTCGACTTCGCCAACTGGTGCGCCGCCGTCGGCCCCGACCACCTGCCGGACGACCGCCGCGACACCGCCGTCCGGCTGTGTGACGAGGTGACGGGCTCGGACACCTGGCAGGCGGCCTGCCGGGCCAACGGGTGGGCCTCGATGCCGCTCAGCGGCGAGGATTTCACGCTGTGGCTGACCGGCGAGGTCGAGCGCACCCGCGAGGTGCTGCGCGACCTCGGACTGCTCCGACACGGCTGAAGGCACAACATCCTGTAGTGGTTGCGGCCGCTGCCACTAGATGTAGGATCCTGCACTGTCGCTGGTTCGCCCCTCGGGGCGGAGCAAAAGGGAACCCGGTGCGAATCCGGGGCTGCCCCGCAGCGGTGAGCGGGAACGACCGCCGTCACGAGCACTGGAGAGATCCGGGAAGCGACGGCCAGTAGGAGCCTTCTTCGGCGTGCCCGCGAGCCCGAAGACCTGCCGGTGACGGCCGGGCCGTGCCCGGCCATCTGTCCAGGGCCTCGAGGGAGGGCTCTCGGAAGCGCCGTGCTGTGCCTTCGGCGTGCTTCCGCGTGCCCTCACGGGGGATGAGCTCGCGAGGAGACGCAGTGACGCAGATCGTTGAGGTTGACCGGCGCCTGGCCATCGAGGAGGCGGCCGCCCGGGTGATCGCCGACCCGGCCAACTCCCGGGTCGCGGCCGGCCTGCTGGCCGAGGAGATCGCCGACGAGGCGGCCGGGCAGGGGGTGCGGACGTTCTCGCAGTCCATCGCCGCCACCCACGCCGCCGGGCTGATCCAGGACGGCCTGGCCGAGTTCGTCGCGGCGCACGCCGCCGAGCTGGACGCGCTGGCCGACGACGCCGCCGACGACCGGTTCGAGTACTTCGGCCTGCGTACCGTCTACGACCGCTACCTGCTGCGTCACCCCGAGAACCGCCGGGTGCTCGAACGACCGCAGCACTTCCTGCTGCGCGTGGCCTGCGGGCTGTCGGAGTCGGTCGCCGAGGCCGCCGAGCTGTACGCGCTGATGTCCACGCTGTCGTACCTGCCCAGCTCGCCCACGCTGTTCAACTCGGGCGCGCGCCGGCCGCAGCTGTCCTCGTGCTTCCTGCTCGACTCGCCGCGCGACGAGCTGGAGGCCATCTACCAGCGGTACGGCCAGGTGGCGCGGCTGTCGAAGTACGCCGGCGGCATCGGCATCTCCTGGACCAGGATCCGTTCGCGCGGCTCGCTGATCAGGGGCACCAACGGGCACTCCAACGGCATCGTGCCGTGGCTGCGCACGCTCGACTCGTCGGTGGCCGCGGTCAACCAGGGCGGCAGGCGCAAGGGCGCGGCCTGCGTCTACCTGGAGACCTGGCACGCCGACATCGAGGAGTTCCTGGAGCTGCGCGACAACACCGGCGAGGACGCCCGCCGCACGCACAACCTCAACCTGGCCAACTGGGTGCCCGACGAGTTCATGCGCCGGGTCGAGGCGGACGAGACGTGGTCGCTGTTCGACCCGAAGGAGGTGCCCGACCTCACCGACCTGTACGGCGAGGCGTTCACCGCCGCCTACCGGGCCTACGAGGCGGCCGGCCGCTTCACCCGTCAGCTCCCGGCCAGGACGCTCTACGGCCGGATGATGCGCACCCTGGCCCAGACCGGCAACGGCTGGATGACGTTCAAGGACGCCGCCAACCGCACCTCCAACCAGACCGCCAGGCCCGAGAACGTCATCCACCTGTCGAACCTGTGCACCGAGATCCTGGAGGTCACCAGCGACGGCGAGACGGCCGTGTGCAACCTCGGCTCGGTCAACCTGGCCGCCCACCTGATTGACGGCGGGGTCGACTGGGACAAGCTGCGCGCCACCGTGCGCACCGCGGTGCGGTTCCTGGACCGGACCATCGACCTGGGCTTCTACCCGACGCCCGAGGCCGAGGCGGCCAACCGGCGCTGGCGGCCGATCGGGCTGGGCGTCATGGGCCTGGCCGACGTGTTCTTCACGCTGCGGCTGCCGTTCGACTCGCCGCGGGCGCTGGAGCTGTCGACGCGCATCGCCGAGGAGATCGCGCTGGCCGCCTACGACACCTCCGCCGACCTGGCCGTCGAGCGGGGCAGGCACCCGTCGTACGACGACACGCGGGCGGCCGGCGGCGTGCTGCACCCCGACCACTACGCGGCCGGGACCTCCGCCCGCTGGGCCGCGCTGCGCGAGAAGGTCGCGGACACCGGGCTGCGGAACTCGCTCATGATCGCCATCGCGCCCACCGCGACCATCGCCTCGATCGCCGGCTGCTACGAGTGCATCGAGCCGCAGGTGTCCAACGTGTTCAAGCGCGAAACGCTGTCGGGCGAGTTCCTGCAGGTCAACCGGTACCTGGTGGCCGATCTGCAGGCTCGTGGGCTGTGGACCCAGGAGCTGCGCGACGCCGTCAAGCGCGCCGACGGCTCGGTGCAGGACGTCCCCGGCATCCCCGACGACCTCAAACTGCTCTACCGCACCGCCTGGGAGCTGCCGCAGAAGGCGCTGATCGACCTGGCGGCGGCCAGGCAGCCGTACATCGACCAGTCGCAGTCGCTCAACCTGTTCATGGCCAGCCCGACGATCGGCAAGCTATCGTCGATGTACGCCTACGCCTGGAAGCAGGGCCTGAAGACCACCTACTACCTGCGCTCGCGCCCGGCCACCAGGATCGCGCAGACCACGGTCGCCGCCCTGGCTCCCACTCTCGCGGAACCGGCGCCCCAGCCGCTCGCCGAGGTGATCGCCTGCTCGCTGGAGAACCCCGAGATCTGCGAAGCCTGCCAGTAAGACCCCTCTTCTTCCCCTTGGAGAACGCGATGCTGCTCGACCCCGGCATGGACCTCACGCTGCGCCCGATGCGCTACCCGGACTTCTACGAGCGCTACCGGGCCGCCATCCGCAACACCTGGACGGTCGAGGAGGTGGACCTGCACACCGACCTGGCCGACCTGGCCAGGATGACGCCGCAGGAGCGCCACCTGATCAACCGGCTGGTGGCCTTCTTCGCCACCGGCGACTCGATCGTCGCCAACAACCTGGTGCTCAACCTCTACCAGCACGTCAACGCCCCCGAGGCGCGCCTGTACCTGAGCAGGCAGCTGTTCGAGGAGGCGGTGCACGTGCAGTTCTACCTGACGCTGCTCGACACGTACCTGCCCGACCCGGACGAGCGGGTCAAGGCGTTCGCCGCGATCGAGCACATCCCGTCGATCCGCGACAAGGCGGAGTTCTGCTTCAAGTGGATCGACTCGATCAACGGGCTGCGCCGCCTGGAGAACGCCGACGAACGCCGTCAGTTCCTGCTCAACCTCATCTGCTTCGCCGCCTGCATCGAGGGCCTGTTCTTCTACGGCGCGTTCGCCTACGTGTACTGGTTCCGCTCCCGCGGCCTGCTCAGCGGCCTGGCCACCGGGACGAACTGGGTGTTCCGCGACGAGTCCATGCATATGGAGTTCGCGTTCAGCGTGGTCGACACGGTCCGGGCCGAGGAGCCCGAGCTGTTCGACGCCGCGCTGGGCGAGCAGGTCACCCGCATGATCGAGGAGGCCGTCGCGGCCGAGCTGGCCTTCGCCCGCGACCTGTGCGGCGACGGCATGCCGGGCATGAGCGTCGAGCAGATGCGCCAGTACCTGGAGTACGTCGCCGACCAGCGCCTGGCCAGGCTCGGCCTGCCCGGCCGGTACGGCACCGCCAACCCGTTCGCGTTCATGGAGTTGCAGGACGTGCAGGAGCTGGCCAACTTCTTCGAGCGGCGTGTCTCTGCTTACCAGGTGGCGGTTGAGGGCAATGTGACTTTTGACGAGACGTTCTAGTTATCGGGGGGTATGAGCGCGTGCAGTCACCGGCGAACTGGCCCATCCTGGTGATCGCGGTGATCAGCGCGGTCATCGTGGTGGAGGTGACCCGCCGGGTCCTGTCCAGGATCGGACGCAAATGGGCGCTGGCCCGGCATCTGGTGGAGCACTGCACGTGGCCGGCGTTCTCGGTGGCGGCCATCGTCGCGTTCAACGTGGTGTTCGGGCCGGGCATCCTGGGTGATTCCGAGGCGGAGAAGAGCGTCGCCGGGACGATCGAGCGGATTCTCGGCCTGCTCACCATCGGGTCGGTGACCTGGCTGATCGTGGAGTCCACGTACGCGCTGACGGACGTCGTCCTGGACCGGCTGGTGATGGTCGAGGGCGAGCGCAACCGGCGGGCGCGGCGGATCATGACGCAGATCGCGCTGGTGCGCCGCATCGCCGCCGCGGTCATCATCGTGATCGCCATCGGCGCGATGCTCTTCTCCTTCCCGCAGGTGCGCGCGCTCGGCGCCGGTCTGCTCGCCTCGGCGGGCATCGCCGGCGCCGTCGTCGGCATCGCCGCCCAGCCCACGATCGGCAACGTGCTGGCCGGGCTGCAGCTCGCCTTCAGCGACGCGTTGCGGCTCGACGACGTCGTCGTGGTCGAGAACGAGTGGGGCAGGATCGAGGAGCTGACGCTCACCTACGTGGTGCTGCGGCTGTGGGACGAGCGGCGGCTGGTGCTGCCCGTGTCGTACTTCACGCAGACCCCGTTCGAGAACTGGACCAGGCACGGCAGCCGGGTGCTCGCCGTGGTGTTCCTGCGGGTGGACTGGTCGGTCCCGGTGGACAAGCTGCGCGACGAGCTGTACGCGTTCTTGCAGGAGAACCCGCTGTGGGACCAGAAGGACTGGACGTTGCAGGTCACCGACGTGTGCCCGAACGGGCTGATCGAGCTGCGGGCGCTGATGAGCGCCGCGGACTCGCCGTCCTCCTGGGACCTCAAGTGCGACGTCCGCGAGCACCTGGTCAACTACGTCCGCGAGAACTACCCCGAGGCGCTGCCCCGCTTCCGGGTCGAGAGCCCGGAGACCCGCGCCGGGGTGACCTGGCCGCAGGGCGGCGAGGTCGAGGGCCCCGCCGAGCCGCCGCCCGCCGGCCAGCCGCCGCGCAAGCCGGGCTTCTCCGGCCACCAGCCGTAGCGGGCCAGGGCCGGGCTCTTCGGCGTCAGCCGTGGCGGGTCAGGGCCGGGCTTTCCGGTATCAGCCGTGGCGGGTCAGGGCCGGTTGGCCAGCAGCACGCCGGCGCCGCCCACCGCGAGCCCGGCCAGCGAGAGCGGGTGCGGGCTCTGCCCGATCAGCAGCCAGGCCAGCAGCGCCGTCACCGCGGGGTGAGGAAGAACACCGTGCTCACCCGGCTCGCGGAACCCCGCTTCAGCATCGTGTTGAGCAGCAGGTACGCGCCGATCGAGTTCACCAGCACGAGCCAGGCCAGCGCGGCGGAGAACGAGCCCCAGTCGTCCACGCGCATCGGCTCCGTGGCCAGCGAGACCACTCCCACCAGCGGCGCGGCGGTCAGCGTCTGCGTCGCGGTCACGGTGCGGACGTCCAGGTCGCCGGCGAAGCGCTTCTGGTAGAGCGTGCCCAGGCTCATCCCGAGCAGCCCCAGCACGCATAACGCCAGCCCGGACAGGGTGAGGCTCACCCGGTCTGCCACCGCCAGCCCCACCCCGGCCGCGCCGAGGCCGAACCCGAGCCACTGGGCGCGGCTCACCCGCTCGCCCAGGAACCGCCCGGCCAGCAACGCGATCACCACCGGGTTGAGCCCCTGCACCAGCGCCACCACGGCGGCGGGCATCCGCAGCGCCATGGCCGAGTACAGCGCGCCGAACTGCACCGCCATCACCAGCGCGCCCGACACCACCACGTGCAGCAGCCGCCGGCCGCGCGGCCACGGCGCGCGCACCGCCAGCGCGAACCCGGCCAGCAGCAGGCCGGCCAGCGCGAACCTGACGAACGTGAGCAGCAGCGGCGGCGCGGCGGCCACGCCGATCACCCCGGCCACGAAGGCGCTGCTCCACGTCACCACGAACACCGCGGGCACGAGGGCCGACGCCGCGCTCCGTACCTCGGCCGTCTCGACCGCCATGCCGATCTCCCTTGAATAACCACCTGAGCCGGTTATTCAACTGTGTCGCCGATTTGTCTAACCTGTCAAGGCGGTTAGCATGGGGGTGTGACGCGCTTCACCTTCGTCAGCGGCGATCTCGGGCTCGACCTGGCGGGCACCGTCCAGCACCGCAGGTCCGACCGGCGCGACCTGCTGGCCACCCCCGGCGACCTGGCCGCATGGACGGTCGCCGCCGGGCTGCTCGGCGCCCCGCCGGCCGCCGATGCCGACGACCTGGCCGCGGCCAAGGAACTGCGCGAGGCCGTCTACCGGCTCGCCATCGGGGAGCGGCCGTCCGGCGCCGACCGCGAGACCGTCAACCGGGCCGCCGCCGTGCCTCCCGTCCTGGTCGGGCTGGCCGCGAACGGCGGCGTCGAACGCCACGGGGACGTGCGCGCCGCGCTGTCCACCGTGGCCAGGCAGGCGATCGAGCTGCTGGGCGGGCCGGGGGCGGCGCGGGTCAAGGAATGCGGCGCCGAAGCGTGCACCCGGCTGTACGTGGACACCTCGCGGGCCTCGTCGCGGCGCTGGTGCGACATGCTCGAATGCGGCAACCGGGCCAAGGCGGCCGGCTTCCGCGCCCGTCACCGGGCCCCGGCCGATGGCGGCGGGCTCAGCGGCGGTTGAGCCGCCAGAACGTGAACGCGGCCAGCGCCACCGCCGCCACGCCGATCAGCGCCAGGTCGGGCAGCGCCTGCTGCGCCCCTGCGGCCAGTTCCTGCAGGCGCGTCTCCCAGTCGTCCGGGATGGGCAGGGCCAGCGCGCGGGTGCCGTCGGACAGCAGGAAGAGCACCCCGAGCCCGGCGAACACCAGCCCGGACAGCAACGACGTGGTGTGCAGCCGCAGCGGGCCCAGCCGCAGCCCGCGCCCGCGCAGCCACCGCCTGCGGCCCAGGTCGTAGCGCTCCCACAGGCCGGCCAGCAGCAGCAGCGGCGCCGACATGCCGGCCGCGTAGACCGCGAGCAGCAGCCCGCCGCGCAGGCCGTCGCCGGAGGCCGCGGCGACCGTCAGCACCGCGCCGAGCACCGGCCCCGCGCAGAACCCGGCCAGCCCCGACACCGCGCCCAGCGCCAGCACCGCCCCCGCGGAATCGCCGTGGACGTGCGCCTTCAGCCGCTCCAGCGGCCCGAGACTCCATCCGTGCCCGAGCGCCTGCACCAGCCCGAGCCCGATCAGCGCCCAGCCCGCGACGGTCACCAGCAGGTCTTGTCTGCCGTAGAACAACCGGCTCACCTGCGCCGACCCCAGGCCCAGCGGCACCAGCACCGCGCACAGGCCCGCGTAGAACAGCAGCGTGCGGCCGACCAGCTCACGCCGGCCGGGGAAGGCGTAGCCGAAGAACGCCGGAAGCAACAACGCGCCACACGGGCTGACCAGCGAGAACAGGCCGCCGAGGAACGCTGCCGCGTAGCCGACGTCCGTCATCGCTCGCGGCGGGCCTTCTCGATGGCCCGCTCGAACGTCGCCAGCGGCTGAGCGCCGAACAGCAGCTCGCCGTTGATCAGGAACGCCGGCGTACCGGGCAGGCCGAGTTGCAGCGCGAAGTTCCTGTCGTCCTCGACGGCCTGGCGCACCGACTTGTCGCGCCGGTCGGCCTCGAACCTGGCCAGGTCCAGGCCCGCCTGCCCGGCGGCGGCACGCAGGCCGTCGTCGGTGAGCCGCGCCCGGCCGGTGTAGAGGGCGTCGTGGAACTCCCAGAACTTGCCCTGCCGCGAGGCGGCCCTGGCGGCGACGGCGGCCAGGTCGGAGGAGCGGCCACGGATCGGGTAGTCGCGCCAGAACATCCGGATGACGCCGGTGTCGAGGTATTTGCGCTTCAGCTCCGGCCAGATGTCACGGGCGAAATGGCGGCAGTTGGGGCAGTTGAAGTCGCCGAACTCGACGATCGTCACCTGCGCCTGCGGCGACCCCATCGACAGCTTCATGTCGATCGGGGGCGGGGTGGGCCCGGTCCACACCGGCGGGCCGGAGGA
>NZ_JABCPZ010000159.1 GCF_013283785.1 Nonomuraea antri | reverse complement strand
CACCCAAGACGGCCTGTCCAAGAAAGAGATCATCCGCTGCCTCAAGCGCTACGTCGCCCGCGAACTCTACGGACTCATCACATCAAAGGATCAAGAACGCTCCGCTTGACATCCATAGGAGCATCCCGGCTCGACCCGACTCACACCTACGACGAATCCCCCAGGCAGGCCTCGAAGACGGCGGTCAGACGGTCCACGTCGGCCGCCGTCGGCGCCTGCGGCCCGGCCAGCCGGCGCATCGACCCGATGCCCAGGAACACGGCCGTGGCCATCCGGGCGCGCGCGTGCGCGTCCGGCCCGTCCAGGCGGGCCGCGAGCGGGCCCACGATCGCGTTGCTCAGCCGCTCGCGCAGCAGCGCCTGAACGTCAGGATGACCCGCCGAGCGCTCCAGTGAACGCAGGATGGCGCTTTCCGGGTCGTGGAACATGCGTTCGGCGGCGTACTCGGCCAGCCGCCTGGGCAGGCCGGCCGGGTCGCCGTCGAAGACCCGGCGCACGCTCGGCTCGCCTTCCATCACCGCGCCGAAGAGCCCGGCCTTGGACCCGAAGTAGCGCCCGACCAGCGCGATGTTGGCCCCGGCCGCCGCCGCGATCATGCGCACGGTCACCTGCTCGTAGCTGTGCTCGGCGAACAGTTCGCGTGCGGCGTCGAGCAGGCGCTGACGGGTGGCCTCACGCCCGCGCGGACGGGCGTCCATCGCCTGAGCTTCCATGCTCCGCACTCTACTCACGCGCTCGGTCCAGGAATATTTTCACTTGCCGCGCGGCTAGTAAACATGCGTATACTCAATCTGGACAAACGTGTAGAAGGGGATGTGGTGTCTTGGTAGCCCAGACACGGACCGCGCCCCCCGCGAAGCGGCACTACACCCACCGCGAAATCCTCGAAGTCATGTCCGGGCTCATGCTCGCGATGCTCACGTCGATGATTTCCACGTCCGTGGTGGGGACGGCGCTGCCGACGATCGTGGGAGAGCTCGGCGGTCAGGACCAGTACTCCTGGGTGGCGAGCGCCACCATGCTGACGATGACGGTCTCGACGCCGTTGTGGGGCAAACTGTCCGACCTGTTCGGCAGGAAGCTGCTCTTCCAGCTGGCCTTGGGGTTGTTCGTCGCGGCGTCGCTGGTGGCCGGTCTGTCGCAGAACATGGGGCAGCTCATCGCGGCCCGTGCGGTGCAGGGTCTGGGCGTGGGCGGTTTGTCGGCCCTGTCGCAGGTGATCCTGGGTGACATCGTCTCGCCCAGGGAGCGGGGCCGCTACTCCGGCTACATGGGGGCCGTCTTCGGCATCTCGACCGTGGCCGGTCCGCTGCTCGGCGGCTTCATCGTGGACACCGACTGGCTCGGCTGGCGCTGGTGCTTCTACGTGGTCGTGCCGTTCGCGCTGGTCTCGTTCATCGTGATCCAGAAGGTGCTCAAGCTGGAGCACGTCAAGCGCAGCACCTCGGTCGACATCTGGGGCGCCACCACCATCACGGCCAGCGCGAGCGCGCTCATGCTGCTGCTGACGCTGGGCGGCACCGAGTTCGCCTGGAACTCGTTCTGGACCTACTTCCTGGCCGCGATCAGCCTGCTCATGCTGGCTCTGGCGGTGCTGTCCGAGCGGACGGCACGCAACCCGATCCTGCCGCCGCGGCTGTTCCGCAACCGGACGTTCGTGCTCACGAGCCTCGCCTCGCTGTTCGTCGGCATGGCGATGTTCGGTGCGATGATCTACCTGCCGCAGTACCTGCAGATCGTCAAGGGCATGAGCCCGACGAACTCCGGGCTGATGACGCTGCCCATGGTGGTCGCGTTGTTCCTCGCCGGCGTCATCTCCGGAAAGATCGTCACGAAGACCGGCAAGTGGAAGATCTTCCCGGTCGCCGGACTGCTGATCGTGGCCGTCGGCCTGCTCATGCTGTCGCAACTGCACGTCGACTCCAGCCAGTGGCTCATCGGGTTCGACGTGGCCGTGCTGGGCGTCGGGCTCGGACTGTCCATGCAGATGCTCATCCTGGCCGCCCAGAACGGCTCCGAGCTGCGTGACATGGCCGCCACCACCTCGGGCGTGTCGTTCTTCCGCTCGCTCGGCGGCGCGGTGGGCGTGGCCGCGTTCGGCGCGATCCTGACCAACCGGCTCAAGGACGAGATGGTCGACCTCGCCACGGCGGCCGGCATCCCGATGAGCGCGGACGCGTCGCACTCGCTGGGCAGCCCCAGCGCCATCCAGCAGATGCCGGAGCCCATCAAGCACATCGTGCTCGAGTCCTTCACCCGAGGGCTGGAGACCGTGTTCATGGTGGGCGTGCCGATCGCGCTGATCGGCTTCGTGGCGGCCCTGTTCCTCAAGGAGCTCCCGCTGCGCGGCGCCACGCTGCCGCCGCCCGAGCCGAAGCCGCTCAGCAAGGACGACCTGGTCCTGGCCGGGCTGCTGCTCGAACTCGTCGCCCAGCGCGTCGAGCGGGCGGACGGTCAGCCGTCCGCGCTGCTCACCGCGGTCGCCGCGATGGCGCCGCCGGACGGCAGAGGCGAGCTCGAACGCGCCAGAACGGTCGCGCAGACCGTGTTGCGGCCCACCGCACGCGTTCTCATCGCCCAGGCCGCGCCGGCTCAGAAAGACCTCGTAACCGGAGGAGTGACTCAATGATTCGCAAGTATGTGGGCGCCGTCACGGCCCTGCTGGCGCTGATCGCCGGCCTGTGGCTGATGATCGCCCCGTTCGCCCTGGGCGGCCAGCCCGAGAACGCCGACTGGACGAACACCACCCTGTCGGAGTTCTGGACCGGGCTCGGCGTCGCCGTCGTCGGACTGGCCGGCGCGATCGCCTTCGTCCTGTCCATGTACGAGGACCTGGTCAAGCGCGGCGCGGTCGCCGTTCGCCGGCGCAAGGCGGCCGAGCCGGAGCCCGAGCCGGTTCCGGCGGCGCCGCAGGCCTCGTCCGCCGAGCTGGCGAGCCTGCTCGCCCCGCTCGTCGAGGCCCTGCGTCAGGACCTGAACAAGCCGGACCTGACCAAGCCCGGCGAGCACGTGATCAAGCCGGGTGAGCACCGCCAGAACGGCAGGGGCACCCTGGTCGGAATGGAGGAGACCCGATGAAGGCCAAGCTGGGCGTTTCCGCCCTGATCCTGCTGTTCCTCGGCGGCCTGTGGCTCGTCGCGGCCCCGTTCGCGGTCGGCTACCAGGCCAGGGGCGCGACCTACGTGGACGCCACGATCAACGACCTGTGGCTGGGCGGCTCGCTCGCCGCCGTCTCGTTCGTGGCACTCGCGTTCTACGCCGGCGACGTCCTGCGCGAGCTGGCCGGGCGCGGCAAGCACGCCGACGGCTGACGCGAGCGATGCCGTGTTCAGCGGTGGCACAGACCCCGGGGAGCCGCTGACAGGCCGGCTCCCCGCCGGGCGGTTCGAGATCGGCAAGGACGGCGCCGGCCTGCTCGTGGTGGGCTTCGACGGTTCGGGCCCGAGCCGCAACGCGCTCGCGTACGCGGCCGGGCTCGCCCGGCGGGACCACGCGGCGCTGCTGATCGCGTTCGTGGAGCGGCTCGACAGCGCCACCCTGTGGTTCTTCGCCGGCTCACCCATCATCCCGGACGCCGCGGACGACCTCACCGAGGACCTTCGCGACGAACTACGCGATTCCGGAGTGCCCTGGCGATTCGTGAGCGTCAGGGGCGACCCGGCCGGGGCGCTGGAATCGCTGGCCGACACCCACATGGCCGACGCGATCGTGGTCGGCAGGTCCCGTTCCACCTGGCACGGCTCGGTGGCGGCCACACTCGCGAAACGGGCGCGCCGTACCGTGCTGATAGTCCCCTGACCAGGAGCGACGTCGCATATGGTGGCCAGATGAAACGTGCAGCCGCCATCGCGTTCGTGGTGCTCGCGTCCGTTTCGTGCGGCGGGCAAGAGCCGGTCGCGTCGCACGGGCCTCAGGGCTCGCCCGCGACGCCCGATCCCAGCACACCCGCACAGAACCCCACGGGCTCGGCCAGTCCAGAGCCGCAACCGGCCACGCCGAGCCCGCCGGCGTTCCAGTCGAAGGTCTCCAAGATCTCCCGCGATCGCCTGCCGCACTCCTGGCGGTCCGGCTGCCCGGTCTCCTACCAGGACCTGCGGCTGGTCACGATGACGTACTGGGGCTTCGACAACAAGCCGCACACCGGCGAGCTGGTCGTGCGCGACCGCGTCACCGACGACATCGAGACGGTCTTCAAGAAGCTGTACGACTGGCGCTGGCCGATCTACCAGATGAAGCTCGTCGACGCCTACAAGGCCGACGACTTCGACTCGATCGAGGCGAACAACACCTCGGCGTTCAACTGCCGGCGTGCGACGGGTTCAAGTAACTGGTCAAATCACGCATACGGGGAAGCAATCGATATCAACCCCCGCGAGAACCCATATGTCACAGCAAGTGGCAGCACGGCCCACCAGAACGCAAAAAAGTTCACCGAACGGCCAATGAAGGGTAAAGGCGTTATCAATCCCGGTGACAAGGTTGTCAAGGCCTTCGCCCAGGTCGGCTGGGAGTGGGGCGGCTACTGGTCAGGCGCCAAGGACTACCAGCATTTCAGCAAGGGCGGCGGCTGAAACGCTCAACCGCTCGAGGTGAAGACGGTTCCGTACCAGGGGCCGCCCAGATGGCGGAAGCGCTCCTCCATCGTCTCGACCGGCTCGCCCGACGGCATCCAGAGGAAGCCCCCGTCGTCGCCGAAGAGGGGGTCCTGGACCTGGAACCACACGCTGTTCCGCGCCGGGCCCTCCTCCGAGTACGGCCGCGGCCTGCACGCATAGTACGAACCGGCCCACTGGCAGGGATGAGCGCGTTCCGGGTTCTCGGCCACCGTCTTGACGTAGGCTTCCAAGCTGGGCTTGGAGACGGCGAACCGTACCCGGAACGGCGCGTCGGTGACGAGGACCAGCAGCGCCGCCACCGCCAGGAAACCCGGCAGCAGCCAGCGCCACAACCGTGCGGCGATGCTGACGTTGAGTGCCGCCAAACCCAGCCTGAACAGCCAGTACACCCAGAGCACCCACCCGGCGAAGATCGTGAGCAGTAACGACTCGAGGTGCCAGAACGGATAACTGGCCCAGAAGAAGACGAGCAGGGTCACGGCTGACGCGATGACCAGGAAGGGCCGGCCGGGCGGCTCGGTGATCACGAAGTCACTGTAGCGATCAAGACCGTGGTCGCGCTTTCGTAAAGAATCGCCGATGGCCGGGCCGCCGCATTTCCCCCCGTGACCCCTGATAACGGAGGTACCCCGGCAGGCCCGAGCGGCCGTCCCCGCATCATCGGCATTTCGGCGAGGAAGGAGGCTGAGAGAATCCCACCATGGCGGCAAAGGACGGCGACGGCTGGACGCAATGTTCCCTGGGCCACCGGCACTGGGGGATCCACGGCGCCTCCGGGCTGCTCGTCGTGCACCACGACGAGCTCGGCACGCCGTACGTGCTGATGCAGAAACGTTCGTGGTGGAGCCACCACGGCGGCACGTGGGGCCTGCCCGGCGGGGCCCGCGACAGCCACGAGGACGCGGTGGCCAGCGCCTTGCGCGAGGCCCACGAGGAGGCGGCGCTGGGCGGCGAGAACCTGCGCGTGCAGGGCGTCTACCTCGACGACCACGGCGGCTGGGCGTTCGAGACCGTGATCGCGGAGTCTCCCGAGCTGCTCAAGGCGGCACCGGCCAACCGTGAGAGCTCCGACATGCGCTGGATGTCGCTGCCCGAGGTCACCGGCAGGAAGCTGCACCCGGGCTTCGCCGCCACCTGGACCGACCTCCAGGCCGCCATCAGGCCGGAGACCGTCGTGCTCGACGTGGCCAACATCGTCGGCGCCCGGGCGGAGCGCGGCTGGTGGAACGACCGGCTCGGCGCGGCGACCAAGCTGCTCGAAGCCGTGGCCGGGCAGCGGCTGCGGCATCCGATGCTGGCGCAGTGGTTCCCGCGCGTGGTGGCGGTGGTGGAGGGGGCGGCCAGGAGCGTGCCCGCGGTGCCCGGCATCCAGGTGGTCGCGGCCACGGGCAGCGGCGACGACGCGATCGTCGGCGTCGTGCGCCAGGCCAAGTCGTGGGAGCGGGTGCTGGTGGTCACGGCCGATCGGGAGCTGAAGGCACGGGTCGCCGAGCTGGGCGCGGAGACCGTGGGACCGACCTGGCTGCTGTCACAGCTGGGCGGGTAAGACCCCGTCGAAGACCGCCTTGAGCCCGGTCACGTCGAGCACGCGCTGCAACACCCCGCACACGCCCGTCAGCCGCATCGAACCCCCGTGCTCGGACACCTGGCGCTGATGCTCGACCAGCACCCACAGCCCGCTTGAGTCGCAGAACGCCAGCTGCCGGGCATCGATCACGATGTCATGGCAACCCTCGCCGGCGAGCTCGACCAGCCGCTGCTTGAGCAGCGGTGCCGTCAGCTTGTCGAGATCGCCGTCGAGGCGCAGCACCGCGCCTGTCCCGGCCCGCTCCACCTCGACGTTGAGATCCGCCACCTCCTGAACGTACACCCCTGCCACCACAGCCGCTATCGTGGTTTCCGCACCGGGAGGGTTCGCATAGTGGACGAGTGCAGCCGCCTTGAAAGCGGCCAGGTCAGCGATGGCCTCGTGGGTTCGAATCCCACACCCTCCGCTTACTCTCGTTACTCGCGCATGCCCGCGAACCCGTCGCCCACGCTGGCGGCCAGCTGGAGGTAGGCCTCCCTGGTCGGCTCCTGCAGGCGGTCGAGGTCGATCTCCGCACCCTCCTCCAGATGCGGGTCGTACGGCACCCGCACCACGGCCCGGCACCTGGCGGCGAAGTGGGCCTCCAGCTTCTTGATGTCGACCGCCGACTTCGAGCGCGGCCTGACGCTGCACAGCACCACGGTGGCGTTCCTGACCAAGTCGCCGTAGTGGTGGGCCTCCAGCCAGTCGAGCGTGGCCGAGGCCGCCCTGGCGCCGTCCACGGACGGCGAGCTGACCAGCACGATCTGGTCGGCCAGCCCGAGCACCCCGCCCATCGCCGAGTGCAGCAGCCCGGTGCCGCAGTCGGTGATGCAGATCGAGTAGAAGTTCTCCAGCACCTGCGAGACGGCCTGGTAGTCGGAGCCGCTGAACGCCTCCGACACCGACGGGTCGCGGTCGGAGGCCAGCACCTCCAGCCTGGACGGCGCCTGCGAGGTGAACGCCCTGATGTCCACGTACCTCTTGACCTGGTCACGCTCGTTCAGCAGGTCACGGACGGTGGCCGAGGTCTCCAGCACCAGCTTGTCCGACAGCGTGCCGCGATCCGGGTTGGCGTCGACGGCGATGACGCGGTCGCCGCGCATCTGCGCCAGCGTGGCGCCGAGCCCGACCGTGGTCGTGGTCTTGCCCACGCCGCCCTTGAGGCTCAGCACGGCCACGCGGTGATGCCCGGTGGCGACCGGGGTGCGTGCCCTGGTCATGAGCTCGCGGCGGCGGCGCACCTCCGGGGCCTCGCCCGGCTTGATCCAGCCACCGGACGCCTTGTACACCAGACGTCGCCAGCCCTTGGCCGGGGCGTTGCGCCGGCCGCGCAGCAGGCTCTCGGGGTCGAGGCTCTCCGCCGTCGGCCGGCCCGTGGCGGGCGGCCTGGGCGGCGCGGTGAACACGGGAATGGGCGCGGGACGACGGCGCGGCCCGGACACCTGCCCGGACACTGGCCCGGACACCGGCCCGGACACCTGCCCGGACACTGGCCCGGACACCGGCCCGGACACGGGCCCGGACGCCTGCCCGCCGGAGCCGAACTCCTGCTGGGCGTCGGCCCAGCCGGTGCGCTCCGGCTCGGGACGCTGGGGCTCGGCCCACTCGTGACGCTGGGGCTCCGACCATTCCGGGCGGATCTCCCGCTGCTGCGGACTCGTCCATTCCGGACGGTCGCCCGGCTCGTCCTCGTGCCGCTCGGCCGCCCCCTGCGGGGTGGCGGCGCTCGGCGAGGCGGCAGTGCCAGGCGAGGCGGCGATGCCAGGGGAGGTGGCGGTGCCCTGCGAGGTGGCGGTGCCCTGCGAGGTGGCGGTGCCCTGCGAGGTGGCGGTGCCCTGCGAGGTGGCGGTGCCCTGCGAGGTGGCGGCGGTGGGCGCGGACGGCCACTCGGGCGGCGCGGGCCACTCGGGCGGCGTCGGCCACGGCGGGTCGGTGGGACTGTCGGCGTCCGCGACCTCACCGACGACCCCGGACCCGGCCTCAGCCCCTGCCCCAGCCCGCGTCTCGGCCGCAGCCGCGTCGGACGGCCGCTCGACCGCCCTCTCGCCATCCTTCTCAGCACCCGAACGTTCCGGCGAGTGCTCAGGCGAACGCTCGGGCGTACGCTCCGGCGGCGTGAACGACAGCGCGTAACTGTCGGTGTCGTCGGGCCGCGGCAGGGGCTTGAGCGGCGCGTGGAACGGATCGTCCGCGCTGGTCTGCCTGCTCGCCTGCCGGCCCGTCTCCGCCGGCTGGGTCGCGCCGAGCCAGTCGGCCGCCTCGCTCTCCCCTTCCGGCAGGTCCTCGGCCGCGGCCGAGCCGTACACCGAGTCGACCGCCGCGCGGAACAGCGGCGGGGTCGGGGTGTCCGGCGGCGTCGGCACCAGGAGCCAGGGGTCCTTGGGGTACGGCGAGGCCACAGGCTCGTCGGCAGAGACCGCCGAGGCGCTGACCGGGACCGGAGCGTCGTCTTCCGACTCCTTGATGGCGTCCAGCCAGGCCAGCTGCTCCTCGAGCGATTCTTCTCGATCGTGTCTTGCCACCGTGTTCCCCCTCGGGTGGGTCTAAAGGGGCAGCAAATACCTTGCAGGGTAACGTCATGTGTTCCCGTCGAGCCGGGCAACCCACAACTTCTTTGCCCGGCTACCGTGGTTCGCATGCGAGCCATTGAGATCACCGGGCCGGGCGGACCCGAGGTGCTGGAGTGGCACGAGGTGCCCGAACCGAGCGTCGCGCGAGGGGACGTGCTCATCGAGGTGGCCGCCTCGGCGGTGAACCGGGCCGACGTCCACCAGCGTCAGGGACGCTACGACCCGCCGCCCGGCGCCTCGCCCTACCCGGGCCTGGAGGCGTCCGGGGTGGTGGCGGCGGTCGGCGCCGACGTCGAGCACTTCAAGCCCGGTGACGAGGTGTGCGCGCTGCTCAGCGGCGGCGGTTACGCCGAGCGCGTAGCGGTGCCCTGGCAGCTCGTCATGCCGGTGCCCGAGCGGGTCTCGCTGGTCGAGGCCGCCGGCCTGCCCGAGGCGCTCTGCACGGCCTGGTCGAACGTCTTCATGACGGCCAGGCTGCGCAAGGGCGAGACGCTGCTGGTGCACGGCGGTGCCAGCGGGGTCGGCACGTTCGCGGTGCAGCTCGCCAAGGCGTTCGGCGCGCGGGTGGTCGCCACGGTCGGCACCGCGGAGAAGGGCGAGCGGGTCAGGGAACTGGGCGCGGACGAGGTCGTCAACTACCGCGAGGAGGACTTCGCGGAGAAGGTCGAGGCCGACGTGATCCTCGACATCATGGGCGCCAAGTACCTGGCGGGGAACGTCCGGGCGCTGCGTACCGGCGGGCGTCTCGTGGTGATCGGGCTGCAGGGCGGCCGCAAGGCCGAGCTCGACCTGGGCCAGTTGCTGGCCAAGCGGGCCACCGTCCACGGCACCACGCTGCGCTCGCGCCCGGTCGACGAGAAGGGCGCCATCGTGCGCAGCGTGGTCGACAACCTCTGGCCGCTGGTCAGTGCGGGTGCGGTGCGTCCCGTCGTGTACGCGAGCGTCCCCATGGCAGAGGCGGCGAAAGCACACCGAATGTTGGATTCCGGAGAGCACGTCGGCAAGATCCTGCTAGTACGGTGAGAGCTATGAATGCTGAGGACAACAACACCCCCCACATCGTGGTGGTAGGCCCCGACTTTCAAGGTCAGGGCGATAACGGCGACGATGAGCGATCGGTGACGAACCTGGTCGAGCAGCCCGCCAAGGTGATGCGCATCGGCAGCATGATCCGGCAGCTTCTCGAGGAGGTCCGCGCGGCTCCCCTCGACGAGGCCAGCCGCAAGCGGTTGAAGGAGATCCACGAGTCGTCCATCAAGGAGCTCGAGGACGGTTTGGCCCCCGAGCTGGTCGACGAGCTCGAGCGCCTGTCGCTGCCCTTCACCGACGACAACGGCACGCCGCCGAGCGAGGCCGAGCTCCGCATCGCCCACGCTCAGCTGGTCGGCTGGCTCGAAGGGTTGTTCCACGGCATCCAGACCACGCTGTTCGCCCAGCAGATGGCCGCCAGGGCGCAGTTGGAGCAGATGCGCAGGGCGCTGCCCGGCGTGCCGCAGGGCGACGAGCAGCAGCGCCCGCACGGCGGCTCGGGCCCGTACCTGTAGCCGGCCACGCCCTGTGGCCGAAAGGCCGGCCGGGGAGCTCAGCCGAAGAGCTCTTCGAGCACGAGCGCCACGCCGTCGTCGTCGTTGGCCGCGGTCACGTGATCGACCGCCGCCAGCACCGCCGGATGCGCGTTGGCGACCGCGTACGACGTGCCTGCCCAGCTCAGCATGGGCAGGTCGTTCGGCATGTCACCGAAGGCCACCGCCTGCGACGGCTTGATGTCGTGCCGCGCGGCCAGCACGGCCAGCGCGCTCGCCTTGGTCACGCCCTGGGCGCTCATCTCGATCAGGCCGCGGCCGCTGGAGTGCGTGGCGGTCACCAGGTTCCCCACCAGGCCGTGCACGGTCGCGTACAGCTCGTCGCCGCCCATGCCCGGATGCAGGGCCAGCAGCTTGGCGCAGGGGCGTGCGGTAAGCGCGCCGGCGTCCAAGCGGAGCACGTCGGGAGCCTTGCTGTCCAAGCGTCCCAGTCTGAAATCTGACTCGTGCGCAAAACCGCCTTCATACTCGACCGAAAATACGAGTTCGGGCACGTTCGCTCGTAGCTGAGCGACGACTTCCTCGAGTACGTCGACGGCGATGAGGTGAGATTCAACTATCTGTTCGGTATGCAGATCGTAGATCAGGGCGCCGTTCGCACAGATGGCCAGGCCATGGTGGCGTACGACCCCGGCCAGACCTCTCATCCAGCGGGGCGGACGGCCCGTCACGAAGATCAGTACGGACCCTGATTCCTCGACCCTGCCGAAGGCGGCGACCGTGCGGGGAGACACGGTTCCGTCTGCGCGCAAGGCGGTTCCGTCGAGGTCGGTGGCCACAAGACGCGGCGTGGGAAGGCTCTGCATAACAGGTTCCAGTTTGCCCGGTGATGCCGCCTGACAGAAATCTTCCTAGGGACGGGAACACCAACGCGCCAGAATGGTGTTAGATGTGATGGCGTTGTATTAGCTGATCCCGTAGTGAAAACCAGCATGACTTTGTCTGAGCCACCCCGGGTGCTTGCTGTACGACACACCGGGACCCACGAGGTGTGGGTCCCATAGATTCACATCCTGAGGGAGAGCTTTTATGGCTCAGGGAACCGTCAAGTGGTTCAACGCCGAGAAGGGCTTCGGCTTCATCGCCCCGGACGGCGGTGCGCCGGACGTGTTCGTGCACTTCTCCGAGATCGTCGGCAGTGGCTACCGCAGCCTTGAAGACGGCCAGCGGGTCGAGTTCGAGATCACGCAGGGCCAGAAGGGGCCGCAGGCCTCCCAGGTCCGCGCCGTCTGACCTGTAGCAGCAAGGTAGACCGGGGTTCGCGTCCAGCGGGCCCCGGTCTTCTGCGTTCAGGGTCGGCCGGTCGGTCTGTGTCCAGGCCCGGCCGGTCTTCCACATGGTCACAGGTGTGACTCGGATCACGGGCCGGCCGAACCCGCGGGCGTGCCTCATCGTCCACTGATGCATGAGGTATGCCTGGTTATGTCACCCGGCGTCCGTCGTCGCGGTGATCGTGCTGTTGCTCAACGACCATCTGCTCAAGCAGGCCTGGCCGGGATTCGTCACCGGCAAGCTCAGCGACGTCGCCGGACTCGTCGTCGCACCGCCCCTGCTGGCCCTGCTCCTCCTGCGCCGGGCCGACCTGTTCGCCACCGTCCTGACCGGCGTGCTCTTCACCCTCATGAAGACCACCGCAGCGGGCGCTGAGATCGCCTCACAGGCCTGGAGCGCCCTGGCCGGGCCCTCACGCGTCCTGGCCGACCCCACCGACCTGATCGCCCTCCCAGCCCTCGCCCTGGCCTGGTGGATCCGCAGGCGCACGCTCAGCGGCTCCTCCACGCGGTTGCGGTTGCTGGTGACGATGCCGCTGGCCGTCCTGGCCGTCACGGCCACGTCCGGAGCCCCGGAACCCCACGGCCCGCAGGTCGCCTATTCCGTCCGGGTGGACGAATCCCGGATCGTCGTCGACACGTCCAGATGGCCCGACGAGCGTCCCGACGGGATGCTGGCTTCCGAGGACGGCGGCGTCACCTGGCACGAATGGACCGGTGAGACGTCACGCAAGGCCCAGAGCGCGGCCTGCGTGCCACGGGAGCCTCACCGGTGCTACCGGGTCGTGGCGGACCGGCTGGGCGTCGAGGAGTCACGCGACGGCGGCACGACGTGGCGTACGTCATGGAAGCTGAGCGAGGGCAGGAACGACTGGGCGGCCAGGGAGTACGTCGAGACGGGCAAGCTGCGCTCGCGCTCGGTGGCCGTCCAGGAGCGGCCCGGCGGGCACGTGGTGGTGGTCGCGAACGGCATCGGCGGGATCCTGGTCCGCGACGTCGGCGGGACGTGGCAGCGCCTGGGCTGGCCAGGGACGGACGTCAACGACGACCACCGGGTCACCAACCGGCTCGACCAGGAGACGGACGTCGCGTTCTCCCTGGCCGCGGCCCTGCTGCTGGGCTGCATCGGCGCGGGCCTGCGTGGGTACCAGGTGCTCTACACCTGTTCGGCCCTGCTCGCCTCCGGCGGCCTGTACCTGATGCTGACCGGCGTGGGGGCGCCCGGCGAGTTCTTCGGCATCGACGTCGTGTCGGTGTTCGTCGGCGGTCCCATGCTGCTCGTCGGCGGCCTCACGTGCCTCCTCCTGGCGTGCTTCAACGAGCCGCCACGCGGGGCCGTGCTGACCGGGGTCGGGCTGGCGCCGGTGTTGTGGCTGGCTCTGTATCTGCCGTTCCAGGGCTGGTCGATGGGCCTGCCCGACTCACATGCCGGCGCGACGGTGCTGGCGGCGGCGCTCGGCTGCGGGGTGACGGGGCTGGCCGGCGTCCTGGTGCGGCGTTCACTGCGCGCCCGGGCGCTCCACCGATGAGGTACGCGTGGTCGTGCCACCCGGTGACAGTCGTCGCGGTGATCGTGCTGTTGCTCAACGACCATCTGCTCAAGCAGGCCTGGCCGGGATTCGTCACCGGCAAGCTCAGCGACGTCGCCGGACTCGTCGTCGCACCGCCCCTGCTGGCCCTGCTGTTTTTGCGCCGGGCCGACCTGTTCGCCACCGTCCTGACCGGCGTGCTCTTCACCCTCATGAAGACCACCGCAGCAGGCGCTGAGATCGCCTCACAGGCCTGGAGCGCCCTGGCCGGGCCCTCACGCGTCCTGGCCGACCCCACCGACCTGATCGCCCTCCCAGCCCTCGCCCTGGCCTGGTGGATCCGCAGGCGCACGCTCAGCGGCTCCTCCACGCGGTGGCAGGTGACCGTGGTGATGCCGCTGGCCGTCCTGGCCGTGACGGCGACCGCGCCGAACTCGGACTGGGGGCCGGCCGTGACCGGGGCGCAGCTCGTCGGCGGGCGCGTCCTCGTCTTCGAGGGCGGCGAGAAGACCGGTGTCCCCGGCCTGACCTCCGACGACGGCGGGAAGACCTGGCAGGACTGGTACGGCCCGGTGGACCGGCCGTCGGAAACCGCGGCCTGTCTGGACCGGCGGTGCTACCGGGTGATGCCCGGCAAACTGGGCGTCGAGGAGTCCGGCGACGGCGGACGGACGTGGCGCGTCGCGTGGGAGCCGACCACGGCCCGGGTCGAGTGGCTGAACCGGAAATATGCGGACAGGGCCTACGCGGGGCAGGAGGGGCGGGCCGCCCTGGTGCGTTCGTTCGCGCTGGTCGTGCAGGAGCGGCCGGGCGGGCACGTCGTGGTGGTGGCCAACGGGGCCGACGGCATCCTGGTGCGTGAGACGTCCGGCGAGTGGCGTGAGGTGGGCTGGCCGGGCGGAGAGTGGGAGCCGGACACCAACCCCCTGGCTCCCGAGCGGGACATCGCGATCTCCCTGGCCGCGGTCATGGCGCTCGGCCTGATCGGGACGGGCCTGCGCCGGCTGGTCGGCGCCTACACGATCTTCGCCGCCCTCACCGTCACCGGGCTGTACGTCGCGATGGGCGCCCAGGACGAGTACGGGTTCATCTTCTACTTCGACCCCGCGCAGCTCACCCTGGGCCTGGCCATGATGTTCATCGGCGGCCTGACGACCATCAGCCTGGCCGGGGCGGGCCGCCCTCCCGCGCGGGTGGTCGGCGTGGCGCTGGTGGCCGGGCCGCTGACGTACGCGACCGTGTTCTTCCCGTTCCTCGGCTGGTCGCAGGGGTTCACCGGCCCCTATCTCGTCGCCGTCGCCTGGGCCGTGGTGTGCGCGGGCGGGGTGCTGGCCGGAAGCGTCGCGCTGATCAGGCGCGACGCCTCACGGCTGCTCGACGGGGACGCCTCACGGCTGCTCGACGGAGACGCCTCGCGGCTACTTGACGGGTTCGAGCACGTCGAGTCCGACGAACGGCCGAAGGGCCTGCGGGACCACGACTGAGCCGTCGGCCTGCTGGTGGTTCTCCAGGATGGCGACGATCCAGCGGGTGGTGGCCAGCGTGCCGTTGAGCGTGGCCAGGTGCTGCGGCTTGCCGTCCTTCTCCCGGTAGCGGACGGCGAGCCTGCGCGCCTGGAACCCGGTGCAGTTGGACGTCGAGGTCAGCTCGCGGTAGCGGCCCTGCGTGGGGATCCACGCCTCGCAGTCGAACTTGCGCGCCGCCGACATGCCAAGGTCTCCGGCCGCGGTGTCGATGATCCGGTACGGGACCTCGATCTTGGCCATCATCTGCCGCTCCCACTCCAGCAGCCGCCGGTGCTCGTCCGCGGCCTCTTCCGGCCGGACGTAGGAGAACATCTCCACCTTGTCGAACTGGTGGACCCTGATGATGCCCCGGGTGTCCTTGCCGTACGAGCCGGCCTCGCGGCGGAAGCACGACGACCAGCCGGCGTAGCGCAGCGGCAGCTCACCCGCGTCGATGATCTCCTGGGCGTGGTAGCCGGCCAGCGACACCTCGGACGTGCCGACCAGGTAGAGGTCGTCTTCAGGCAGCCGGTAGATCTCCTTGTCGTGGGCCACGTGGAAGCCGGTGCCCTGCATCGTCTCCGGCTTGACCAGCACCGGGGTGATCATCGGGGTGAACCCGGACTCGATGGCCTGCTGCATGGCCATGTTGAGCAGGCCGAGCTGCAGCCGCGCGCCGACGCCCTTGAGGAAGAAGAACCGCGAGCCCGACACCTTGGCGCCGCGCTCCATGTCGATCGCGCCGAGCGCCTCGCCCAGCTCCAGGTGGTCCTTGGGCTCGAAGTCGAACGTGCGCGGCTCGCCGTACGTCTCCAGCACGACATAGTCGTCCTCGCCGCCGGGCGGGGCGTCCTCGTCGACGATGTTCGGCACCGTCTGCAGGACGTCGTCGAGCTCGCCGGCCAGTTTTTCGGCCTCGGCCTCGGCGCTCTTGACCTGGCTCGCGAGGTCCTTGGCCCGCTGGAGCAGCGCAGCCTTCTCCTCGCCCTGCGCCTTGGAGACCGACTTGCCCATGCTCTTCTGCTCAGCGCGCAGAGACTCGAACGAGGTCAGCGCGGATCGGTGGCGCTCGTCGAGGTCGAGCAGCGTGTCGACGACGGAGTCGTCCTCACCGCGGGCACGCTGCGACGCCCGTAGCCGGTCGGGATCCTCACGAAGGGTACGCAGGTCAATCACAAGGAAAGGCTACCGGCGCGCGGCGGCCCCCCGCCCCCGGTTTACCCCGTCGGCCGGACCGGATCGGGCCGTCGCGCCGGACCGGGTCGACTGTCGCGCCCGTCCGGATCGGTCGTCGCGCCGGACCGGGGCGGCCGGCGGTCAGACCTGGCCGGTGCGGATGCGGCTCAGCCAGCCCCCCGCCTCGGCGAACTCCGCGTCGGCCGTGCCCCGCTTGATCTGGGGCGCGACGCCGTCGGCGCGCGGATAGCTGCCGAGGAAACGCACCTCGCCGCAGATGCGGTGCAGGCCGGACAGCGCCTCACCGACCCGGGCGTCGGCGACGTGGCCCTCGAAGTCGAAGTGGAAGAAGTAGCGGCCGATGCCGTCGCCGGTGGGCCGCGACTCGATGCGGGTCAGGTTCACCCCGCGCACGGAGAACTCGGTCAGCATCTCCAGCAGCGCGCCCGGGTGGTCGTCGGCCAGGAAGACCACCAGCGTGGTGCGGTCGGAGCCGGTCGGCTCGGGCAGCGCACCCGGGCGGCCGACCCGGATGAACCTGGTCACCGTGTCGGACCTGTCGCCGATGTCGGTCGCCAGCTCCACCAGCCCGTAGTGCTCGCCCGCGATGCGTGCCGCGATGGCCGCGTCGTACGGCGAGCCGGGCAGCGAGACCTCCTGCGCGGCCGCGGCCGTGGACGGCGCGGCGATCACCACCGCGTCGGGCAGCTCGCGGGCGATGAACGCCCGGCACTGCGTGATCGCGGCGGGGTGCGTGTAGAGCCGCTTGATGTGCCCGATCTCGGTGTCCGGCCTGGCCAGCAGCGAGAACTGCACGGGCAGCAGCAGCTCGGCGGTGATCAGCAGCGGCTCGCCCCAGGCGAACTCGTCGAGCGTCGTGGTGATCGCGCCCTCGAGTGAGTTCTCCAGCGGCACGACGGCGCCGTCGGCCTCCCCGGAGCGGGCGGCGTTGAGCGCGGCGCTGACGTTGGCGCAGGGCAGACGCTCGGCGGTGGGATCAAGGAGCCGCAGGGCCTCTTCGGTGAAGGTCCCTTCCGGTCCGAGATAGGCGAGTCTGGGCATACTTACAGAGTATCCGCAGGTTGACGCGTCGCGCGGCCCTTTCTCGGCATTGCCGCCGTGGATTCGATCAGCGGGCCGAGCCCCAGCCTGGCCCCGCGCACGGCCGTCTCCTCCTCGGGCGACAGCGGCTGCCTGCCGCGCCCGCCGACCACCGGGCGCACGTACGTGCGGGTTTCGGTCATGCCGTTGATCGAGGTCAGGACGATCCCGTCGCCCAGGCCGTTGATCATGGCGACCGAGAACGAGAGCCTGCCGCTCATCTCGGCCAGCGCGTCGTAACGGCAGACGGCCACGTCCCTGATCGCCTTGAGGTCGCTCACACCGTCACCCGCCTGCCTGGCGAGCATGACGCGGCATTCGTCCAGGGTGGCGCGGGCCTGCCTGAGCGTCAGATACCCGATGACCACGCCGCTGACCCCGGCGACTGCCCCCATGACGAACCAAGCGGTAACCAGCACGAGACAGAGCGTAACGGCTGAGTCAGGAGATCTCCTGCCGTTTCCGCAACCCGATCTCGCGTCCGGCCTCGCGCCGCTTCGGCAACCACGCCCCCAGCAGCCACACCAGCGCCAACGCGCCCAGGCCGAAGCCGTTCTGCACGATCTTCCCCAGGACCGGGCTGAGCACCGGTATCTCCGCGGCCTTGATCGAGACGCCCCACCAGGGCACCGGGACCACGTAGAACAGCCACACCCCGGCGGCCACCCGCAGCCGCACCGGGTCACGTCCGTCCCCGACGATCGCGCCCAGCACCACGACCACCCACGCCAGGTGGTGGATCCAGGCCACCGGCGACAGCAGCACCGCCATCAGCCCCACGAGCGCGACCGCCGTGATCGTGTCCCCGGCCTGGTACGCCCGGCGCGCGGCACGGAACCCGTACCAGCCGATGGCGGCCACGATCACCGCCCAGATCGCCGTCGTCAGGGTCTCGTTCATGTAGAGCCTGATCAGCATGCCGCGTACGGACTGGTTCGTGGTGGCGGCGTTCGCGCCGAGCCGTTCCGGGTCGAGCAGCGCGGAGAACCAGAAGTCGCTCGCGTCGCGCGGGATCACCGCGAACGGCAGCAACGTCAGCAGCGCCGTGGTGAACGTGGCCATGGCCAGCGTCCGCCACTGACGGGTGACCAGCAGGTAGATCAGGAACACGCCGGGCGTGAGCTTCACCGCCGTCGCCAGCCCGATCAGGAACCCGCGCGGCCACCGGGGCCGCTTCGCCGCGCAGTCGGCCAGGCACAGGGCCACGAGCAGGATGTCCACCTGCCCGAACCGCACCTGGTCCCTGATCGGCATCAGGTAGGTGCAGGCCACCATGAGCAACGCGAACGCCCACGGCCCATACCTCCGCCACGCCCCGCCCTCCCGCGCCTCCTGGCTCAGAGGCTCCTTGCCCAGGGACTCCTTGCCCAGGGACTCCTTGCCCAGGGACTCCTCGCGCAGGGACTCCTTGCTCAAAGGCTCCCTGAAGGCGAACCAGACCGTCACACCCAGCGCCACGAAGATGCCGGCCGTCCAGACCCACTGGGCGGTCTCCCACGACATGGCCGCCAGCCCCACCGCCAGCATCGCCGCCACCGGCGGGTAGGTGAACGGCAGCAGTTGCGGCGCCGGAGTGACGAAGTCGTAGACCGGGCGGCCCTCCAGCAGCATCTGGCCGCCGGTACGGTACACGTCGAGGTCGACCAGGCGCTGATCGTCGGCGTTGGTCAGCCACGAGATCACCAGCGGCGCCGCCGCCGCGGCCACGACCAGCGCGGCCGCCACCCACGCCCACCACTGCTGCCCTGCGCGCACCCGCACCTCGCCACTTGTCACGGTGTGGCACGTTACCGTGGCTGTTGTCGATCGAGGGCGCGGACGCACACCACGTGCCTCCCGCCACCCCGCCCGCGGCGGCTCGATCGCCGGGAGGCTACCGGGCCGCTTTCGGCAGCACTCCCTGACGCAGGGGCGTAACCACTGGGGGTTTCCACTACATGCCGCACACCGCGCACCCGGCCACCCGCGCCACCGCCGCGCTCCTCCTGGGCACGCTACTCGCCCTCCTACCGGTGGGGACGGCGAACGCCCACAGCGAAACCCCCGGCACACCATCCACCGAGCGAACCGCAACCGCAGATACGACCAACCTCGCCACCGCTGCCGAGACCACGGGCACAGCGGGCACCACCCAAACCGCCGAGGCCACGGGCACGGCGAGCACCACCCAAACCGCCGAAGCCATGAGCGCTGCGGGCGCCCACCAGACCGCCAGGGGGATGGACACGGCGGGTCCCGCCCAGACCGCCGGGACCTCGGGCACGGCAGGCACCACCCAAACCACCCGGGTCATGGGCACGGCGGGTGCCGCCCAGGCCGCCAAGGTCGCCGGCACGACCAACCTCGCCACCGCTGCCGGGGCCACGGGCACGGCGGGTACCACCCAGAATGCCGGGCTCCCGGGCACGGCGGGTGCCACCCGAAACGCCTGGGCCGCGGACAACACGACCAGCACCGCCCAGATCCAGGGGCGGGTGGCGCTGATCGGGGTGCCGGGGCTGGAGTGGCGTGACCTGGATGAAACCCGCACCCCCAACCTGTGGAAACTCGTCGCCCAGGGCGGTTCGGCGTCGCTCTCGACACGTGCCGTCCCCGCGCCGAACCGGGGCACCATCTGCCCCGCCGCCGGATGGCTCACCGTCTCCGCCGGCCAGCGGGCCGGGATCGATGGCCGGGGCTGCCCCGCGCTTCCCGCCCCCCAGCCCTCCGGCGCGGGTGCGGTCATCCCCACGTGGGGCGAGCTGTCCGCCCACCAGGCCGACACCGGCTTCAACGCCCGGCTCGGCACGCTCGGCCATCTGGTCACCAGCGCGGGCGGAACGGTCGCGGCCATCGGCCCGGGAGCCGCCGTGGCGGGCGCGGACCGATCGGGAATCGTCGCGAAGTACGCCTCCACCCCCGAGGCGCTCGGCGACCTCACCCCCTACCACCTGATCATCCTCGACGCCGGCGACCTGGCCGCCGCCTGGTCGCGTCAGCCGCTGGACGAGCAAGGCGTGCCCACCGCCATGCCCGCCGACGTCCGCGCGGCCGCCGTCGCCCAGGCCGACCGGCGTGTCGGCGCGCTGCTCGACCGGCTGCCGCAGGGCACGTCCGTCCTGGTGGGCGGCATCTCCGACGTGACGCCGAACGCCCACCTGCACGTCGCCATCGCCACCGGCCCGTCACCCGACGGCCGGCCGTACCCGCACGGTCACCTCACCGCCACCTCCACCCGCCAGGACAGCCTGGTCACCGTCACCGACCTCACCGCCACCGCCATCCGCCTGCTCGGCCTGGAGCAACCGCGCGAGGTCGTCGGACGCCCCTGGCAGCCCGACGGCACGGCCCCCGCGTCCACCGCCGAGACGGTCGCCGGGCTCGCGGACGGCGACCTGGCCAGCCAGATCCTGCGCGAGGTACGCGGCCCGTTCTTCACCGTGCTGGTCTCAGTGCAACTCCTCTTCTACGCCTGGGCCGCCCTGGCCCTACGCCGCCGCCGCACCACCCCCCGGGACGGGGACGGGCGCCACCGAGCCGACCCGCTACAGGACACGGACGAGTCTCGGCCACCCGGTTCGCCTCAAGACACCGCCGGCTCCCAACAGGCCGGTCCACCTCAGGACTCCGCCAATCCCCAGCAAGCCGACTCGTCTCATGTCCACGCCAGCTCCCGACAGACCGATTCGGCTCAGGAGACCGCCATCTCCCGGGAAGCCGGTTCACCTCACGGCACCGCAAATTCCACGCCTGCCGCTTCCCCCTCGAACGCCACCAGTTCGCCCCTGAACCCCGTCTCACCCCAGGAGAGCCGCACGTCCCAGGAGGCCCGCACATCCCCGGAGGCCAGCAGGCCCCACGGCGCCGATCCCCATGCCTCGCATCTCCACGCCTCCCGTCCCCGTGCCGACCGGTTCCAGGACCCCGGACCCGATGCCGCGGGTGCGTCCCGGTTGCTGGTGGCGGTGCAGAGTGTCGCGGTTGTGAGCGGCGCCATCGCGGTGTCGACCTTCCTGGCCCAGCTCGTGCCCTGGTGGAGCCTTCCGGTGCCCATGTTGTCGGTGATCGTGACGATCCTGGGCATCGCTGGTCTGATCACCGCCGTGGCCTTCGCGGGCCCCTGGCGTGCGCACGTGCTCGGCCCGTTGACCGTGGTCTCGCTCATCACCTCCCTGGCCCTTCTCGTGGACGTCATGACCGGCTCCCACCTCCAGGTGAACGCCGTCACCGGCTACGAGCCCGTCACCGGCGGGCGCTTCTACGGTTTCAGCAACATCGCCTTCGCCGTCTACGCCACCGGCACCATCCTCGGCCTGTCGGGCGTGGCCCAGTGGCTGCTGGAGAAGGGGGTGCCGCGAATCGCGGTGGTGTCGGCATGTGCTTTGTACGGGGCTTTCGCGGTGTTCGCGGACGGCTGGCCCGCCTGGGGCGCGGACTTCGGCGGGGTGCCGGCGTTCGTGATCGGGCTGGCGGTCTTCCTCATCCTGCTCTCGGGCAGGCGCGTGTCGATCGTGAAGCTCGTGCTGGTGGCCGTGGTCGGGGGCGTGCTGGTGGGTGGCATCGCGGTGGTCGACTGGCTGCGGCCGGAGTCGCAGCGGACCCATCTGGGCGCATTCGTGCAGCAGATCATCGACGGCCAGGCCTGGACCGTGGTGTCGAGGAAGTTCGGCGCGATGATCGGCGTCACCGTGGGCAACTGGCCGCTGACCCTGCTCTCCGTGGTGGCGCTGGCCTTCCTCTTCCTCGTGCTCAACCGGCCGTCGCGCTGGGGCGCCCCGGCGCTGGGGCAGGCGTACGTGCTCGCGCCGGCCTTCCGCGCGGGCCTGTTCGGGGCGCTGACGTGCGCGTTCGTCGGGTTCCTGATCAACGACTCGGGCATCGCGATTCCGGCCATGGCGCTCACGGTCGCGGTGCCCCTGACGCTGGCCGCGTGCGTACGCGCCCTCCAGCTCGCCACGCCGACACGACCAGGGCGATCGTCAGAGCGAGCAGCACCCACCCGATCTGAGGCCTGAGGACGGTTCTGAGCCATTCGAGGTCTTCCGGCTGGCCCTCCACCCGGGCCGGCAGGTAGGCCAGCGACAACGCCAGCAGGTGGGCCACCACGAACGAGTCGACGGCCGAGGCCCCCACCAGCGCCAGCATGCCGAACGCCAGCCCGTCGTACCAGGGCAGCACGTACGGGGTGGCGAACACGTACGCCACGGCCAGCGCGGCGGCCACCACCGGAGCCGAGAGCCCCTCGGACGAGCCGGGCGCCGCCGACTGCCGGGTGCGCGTGGCCAGGCGTAGCAGTGACCAGGTCACGAGCGCCAGCACCAGCAGGGAGCCGATCTGGATCTCGCCCCGGTAGGCGCTGCCCACGCCCACCAGATCCTGCAGCCAGCCCTGGACCAGCTTCCAGAACGAGGCGTGCGAGATCGCCTTGCTGGTGCGCGTGAGCGGCTCGATGGCCTCGGTGCCGACGATCGCGTAGCCGGCCACGACCACCGCCACCGCGCAGCCCGCCATGACGGCCAGCCTGCCGGGACGCCGGCGCAGCTCCCAGGCCGGGCCGAGCGCGACCAGGCCGGCGTTGAGCTTGACGGCGACCCCGAGGCCCAGCAGCAGCCCGGAGCCCACCGGTCTGCTTCTGGCGAGCAGCGCGGCGACCATGCAGGCCACGGCCAGGGTGTCGACGTGCAGGCCGGCGACCAGATGGTAGAGCAGCAGCGGGTTGGCCGCCCACAGCAGCGCGGCACGCAGCCGCAGGGCCGGATCGTGCCTGGTGAACCTGTCGATCAGCAGCGCGGTCGCGATGAAGGCGGCGGCGTTGAACAGGGCCAGCACGAAGATGGTCAGCCGCAGCGAGTCGCCGCCCACCCAGCTCGCCAGCGCATGCAACGCGGTGGCGACGGGCCCGTAGACGCTGGGCTCCTCCCGCCACGGCGCCTCCACCGCAGCGGCGACGGGATCGCCTGGCAGGGCGATCGCGCCGTGCGTGTAGGGGTTCACGCCGAGCGTGACCATCCGGCCGTAGGCGGCGTAGTTGAGGTGGTCGGCCGAGCCCGACGGCGGCAGGAACGCCAGCACCCCGGCGGCCAGGCAGCCCGCCACCACCAGCCGCCGTGCCCAGGCTCGCGGCACGCCCGTGCGCGCCGCCAGGGCGGCCAGCAGGCCGAGCCCGCCGAGCACCAGCGCGACGGCGGCCAGCGCGATCGTGAGGTGCGGATCGGGGTGGACGTCGAGCGAGTAGGGCGGCTGCCAGCCCGGGCCGCTCAGCCCCGGGACCATCGGCGACGGGCCGAGCAACCCGATCACGATCGTGAGCAGCACGGAGACGCCGATCGCCGCCAGTGCCGCGCCGGCCAGGAGGCCGGACGCCGCTGCTGATGCCGGCCGCTGCCGGGTCTCCGAAGTCACCCGCAAATTCCAGCACACTCGCCACCCGGCCGGGCCCGCTCGTCCTCAGCCTGTGGATAACCAGAGGACCGGTCACCAGGCTGTGGACAACCGGGGGAACAGCCCCCCGAGCGCGGGTGGATTTGGGGGGAGATGTGCCGAACAATCTCGCCAAGTGCGAAGGACGGCCCTTTGGTCAGCGGTTGGGGCGGAGTTTCTGGAGATTTTCGGTGATGAGCGGCTCGCGCGTGGCCAATGCCCTGGCGACGTCCCGCAGTTGCCTGGCCCGATGCAGCTGTGAGCGCCAGTCGGTGCCGGTCGCGCGATGCGCCATCTCCACCTCGACCTCGGCGATCCGGTATCCCTTGCGCAGCAGGTCGATCGTCAGCGCCGTCTCGACGCCGAACCCGTGCGCCAGCGGCCGGGCGGCCTCGAAGGCGGCCCGGGTCAGGCAGCGCTGGCCGTTCAGCGGCTGGGCGGCCTCGAAGCCGGTGGCCCGGCGGATGCCGTCGCGCGACAGCCGGACGACTAAGCCGTGCCCGCCCAGCTTCACCCGCGTGACGAAGACCGCGATCGACATGTCGGCCCGTCCGGCGCGCACCGGCTCGATGAGCGGCGCGGCGGCGCGCGCGGTCTCGCCGAGGTCGGCGTCGAGGAAGAGCAGGTGACGTGCGGGACCGTCGGCGTCCAGCAGGCGGACGGCCTCCGCCCCCGACTCCATGGCCGCGGCCTTGCCCCGGTTGCGGCTGTGCCTGATGACCCGCGCGCCCGCCGCCCTGGCGACCCGGCCGGTCTGGTCGGCTGAGCCGTCGTCGACGACCACCACGAGGTCGACGCCGGGCAGCCCGGCGGCGGCCGTGACGGTGCGACCGATGCGATCCGCCTCGTTCGCGGCCGGGATGATCACCGCCGTGTCACCGGCGAGCGGCACGGCTTCGCCACCCATCCCGGCATCAGCAGCGGACGTCACGGCCGGACCACCAGACGTATCATCAGCAGGCGTCGCAGGCGGACCGCCCGACGTGTCACCGGCGGACGGCACGACGTCGCCGTCCGCCGCGGTGTCACCGCTCACCTGGCGTCACCTCCGAGGCGTGCGGTCATGAGCCATCACCTTCGAGGCGTACGGTCATGATCCCTCGGTGATGAGGAACTCCTGCGGCACCTCATCGTGCACGACGAACACCGAGTCGAGCCCGGTGACCTGCAGGATCTTGCGTACGGCAGGACGCGGCGCGGCCACTTCGAGCACGCCGCCCTGCTCCTTCATTCGTTTGAGCGCCGACAGCAGCACGTTCATGCCGGTCGAGTCGCAGAAGTCGACGCCGGACATGTCGATGACCACCCGGCTCGGCCCTTCCTGCAGCAGCCGAGTGAACTCGGACTGCAGGTGAGGCGCCGTATAGAGGTCGATTTCGCCGGTGATCGCGACGAGTGCATGGCCGGCATGTGATCGAGTCGAGACCTTGAGCTCCACATGGGCAGGCTAGCGGCGCGACGGCTTCCGGTCACGTTGTCACGCCGACAGGGGAACCACGACCCTTGGTCTTTCCCTGCCCGACACCCGGTAACCCCTTGGCCTCCAGCCAGTCTTCCGTTGGCCGTCACGAAGTCCTCCGTTTGGGCTCCGCGCGAACGGAGAGTACGCGAAGCTTGACAGCGTGACACCGAGGCAGGCACCGCGAAAAGGAGAAGGAGGGGCAGGGGCGCCGATCACGGACCCCGCGTCAATGGAAGCGCCGAAACGTGAAGACCCACAGCGCCAGGGGCTCCGGGAACGTCTGGAGACCATCCTCGTACGCACCGAGAAGGCCACGTCCTGGCACGACGAAGCCGGGCACCTGCGTGGCCTGCTGAACCACGAAGGCTACGTCCCCGTCCGCACCCGGCTGGCCGGCGAGGACCTCGATTTCCTGGCCGGGGCGCGTACCGAGCTGATCAGGTTCTCAGAGCTCGGGCTGCGACTGCTCGACCTGCACCAGCCGCGCGACGCGGGGGGCATCACCAGCGATACCGCGCATCCGATCCTGCGCTGCCGCAGCTGCATGTGGCGCTGGCCGTGCCCGACATTTCGCGCCATGTCGGACTCATTCGGCCCCGACCGAGACTCCGCCCTCTGACGACCAAGGCTCCCGCCTCCCCCGCCGATGCACCCCGCATCCCCGGCCGACGCACCCACGTACCAGCCCGCCTTCCGACCGGGCCGGGCGAGCCCCGGCCTACCCCTGTCCGACCTGCGGAAGGCGGATCTCGAATCGGCAGCCGGGGCCGTCGTTCACCACCCCGATCACGCCGTCGTGCGCCTCGACGATCCCCTGCGCGATGGCCAGTCCGAGCCCGGCGCCGCCGTCCGCCGTGGGGGTGCGCGCGGCCTCACCGCGGAACGCCACGTCGAACACGCGGGGAAGGTCGTCCTCGGGGATCCCACCGCAGCAGTCGGTGACCGACAAGCACGCCATGCCCGCGCCGTCCACGCTCGCGCGCAGCACCACGGCACGCTCGGACGGCGTATGCCTGATCGCGTTGACCACCAGGTTCCCCAGCGCCCGGCCCAGCGCGCCGGCGTCGGCCTCGACAGGTACGCCGGCCGCCGCCTCCGCGGTGAGCCGCACCCCCTTGGCCCTGGCCAGGGGTTCGGCGCCGGCCAAGGTGTCGGCCACCAGGTCGGCCAGCCCGACCCGGGCCCGCGAGAGCCGCAGCGCACCCGCGTGGATGCGTGACAGCTCGAACAGGTCGTCCACCATGCCCGACAGCCGTTCGACCTCCAGCTTGATCTGCCCGTGGTAGCGCGCGACCGTCTCGGGGTCGGCGACGACGCCGTCCTCCAGGGCCTCGGCCATCGCGCGCATCCCGGCCAGCGGGGTGCGCAGGTCGTGGCTCACCCAGGCGACCAGTTCGCGCCTGGCCCCTTCGAGCGCGCGCTCGCGCGCGTAGGCCTCCTCCAGGGTGTTGGCGATCGTCTGGAGCTCCGCGGGCAGGCCGCGCGGCGCGGTGAACGGCGTGACGCCCACCGCGGCCACCAGCCGTCTGCTCTCCCCGACCACCCGCCTGGCCAGTACGAACGCCACCCCGAGCCCCACCAGCCCGCCC
>NZ_JABCPZ010000158.1 GCF_013283785.1 Nonomuraea antri | reverse complement strand
CGCCACTGGCGGGGAGGAGGATGCGCTTCAAGGTAACTCCTTGCGCTGTCGTGGAACGCCTCTTGCGTCCCATGCGTCAGTAAAGGGATAGCCAGGAACATACAGTGTCGATCTTGGAAACCGGAAGCCATCTTGTCAGGACGAGATATGACAAGCGGTGGCGTGATCGATTCGTGATGTTTGGGAAGCGTGGCGGTATTCCTGCTGTTTGTGCTGATCACGGCATACGAGATGCTTCTGTGACACCCGCAACAGGAGGGGCGGCTTACCCGATTCGCTCTTCGAAGAGTGATGTAGATCACATTTCGTTGATGGCACCGTTTGGGCTCTTCGTGCGTCAAAGCACCCCACATGGTGGGGGGAGGGTACGCCGAAGGGCCTGGCGAGATGCCAGGCCCTTCGTGAGTTACCGTTCTGCGCGACCCTCTATTGGGCGTCGCTGACGATCACTTAGACGATCTTGCCGGACCAGACGTTGGCGGCAGCCTTGTAGACCACAGCGGTCTCACCGTCGAAGTACGGCGAGGAGATGTAGTCCACGCGGTTGTTGCTGTCCTGGTCGTTGAAGGTGCTGGTGACACCGTTCACGTAACCGATGCGCTTGGCGTTGCTGTACTTCAGGAGCCAAGGACCACCGTCGGCGCCCTCGGTCATGGCGCACTTCAGCGCCACGTGCTCCTCGATCTTCTTGGCGGCCGAACCGACCAGCTTCGAAGTGGTCTTGCCGTAGCACCACTTCGGCGTGATGCCGGTGTAGTTCTTGTGGCCGTCGGGGTGCGGCGCGGCCGGGTAGCCGAACACGCGGACGTACTTGCCGGTGGGCTGGTTCCAGGCGAAGCCCTGACCGCCGACGTTGTCACCGAGGCGACCGGCGTCCTTCACCGTCACCGAAGCCGGCTCGACGATGAAGTAGCCGACGACCTTGTAGTACTTGATCTTGTCGGCGTCGACCTTGATCCACTGCTTGACCCAGTACTGGGTCTTGTACCAGCTGCCGTTCTTGGCCTCGAGCTTGCCGAGGTACTCGCCCTTGGCCTTCTTGGCCACGAGCTCCTTGTACTCAGCCTCCGTGATGGCGACCGCCACGCCGCTCTGACCCTTCTTGGTGGGGTCAGAGGAGTCGATCTGGCAGATCGTCGGGCACTTCTCGCCGTTGATCAGCGTCTCGGTGCCCTTGGGGGCCTTGTCGTACCCGTACTCGGTGACTTCGCGGCCAGTGAGGACCTTCTTCTCGCCCTCCTTGACCACGTAGTCGTGACCGACGTTGGTCGCCTCGCCCTTGACGACGTCGAAGGCGAAGGGACCCTCAGGGCCGTACTTGGAGAAGCCCTCCTTGTACTGCTCTTCGGTGATTTCCTCGACCTTGAGCTTCTTCTCGCCCTTGAACGCGTCGTACTCGGCCTTGTTGACCTGCTTGACCTGGGGGCCCGTGCCGGTCAGGGAGACGCCGTTGTACACGGTCACGAACGCGTAGTCGCGGTCGTAGTCCTCGTACACGTCGAAGTCGTAGTGCGTGAAGGCCTGCTTGCCCACGTAGATGCCCCACGGAGCCTTGCCCTGGTAGTAACCCGGGACGAAGACCCACTTGCCCATGACGTCGGTGTTGTTCGCCGTGTCGTAGACGCAGTGGCCGGCCGTGGAGACCAGGTTGCGGTAGTTCGACTGGATCGAAGTGGCGGAGCACCACTTCTTCTCGCCCTTGCTGTTGACGAAGAACACCTTGCCGATGGTCTTCGGCATGTTCACGTTGTGCGACTTCGAGGTGGTCTTCTTCTCGGCGCCGATGGGGGGCGCCGTGCCCGGCTTGGTGTCGGCGCTGTAGCCGCCCTTGCTCTGCAGCTTGGCGACGTCCGCGTTGTCCCAGACGTTGGACTGGGTGGCGGCCTTCAGGGCAGCACCGTTGTTCTCGGCCCAGAACTGGGCGATGGCCTTGGCGTTGGCCGCGCTGGTCGCCATCGGGTCGGAGGCGACGTCGCTGTCGGCCATGGCGTTACCGGCGAGGCCGGCAGCCAGAAGGCCGGTAGCCAGGAGGGCGCCACCGGCGGGGATGAGGATGCGCTTCAAGGGAACTGCTCCTTGCTCTGTCGTGGGTCGCAACATGCGTCCCATGCGTCAGTAAAGGGATAGCAAGGAACATAGCGTGGTGATCTCCGCAGGTGAAAGCCAATGTGGGGCATCCGGAATGGGCCCTGATCGCCGTTACCTGAGTGTTATCAGTCAGAGATCTTCGCGCGCCGTGATCGGAAAGTGACATTTTTCCTGGGTATCCGACGGTTGTGACGAAGAGTGCGAAGGATGAGTCGTAGATCCGTCACGGACTGTGAGCAGCAAAACGTGACTCAGATCACAGGAACCGAATTGAGCCCCATCCCGTCTAAGTTGACTTGATATTCACAGGTGATCTTCAGGTTCGGTGTGATGTGTCTGCTTTGTACGGTTTACAGGCCCTTCGGTAACGCCCAGGAAGCGGCTCGGGTGATTGATTGAAGTCATTCGCTGCATCTCGCCAGAGAGAGGTACGCGCATGACTCGGCTACGGTCCTTCACCGAACCCCTGACGTCGCGTCGTTTCGCGCTGGGACTGTTCGGCGCACTACCCCTGGCCGCCGGAAGCACACTCCCGTCGCCGGACGAGGCCCGCGCGGACGCCCAGTGGCGTGGGCCGGTCCCCCGGGCGCTGCGGCCGGGTGGCGCCTACGACCGGTACATCAGGCAGCTGGCCGACGCCGACCGGTTCTCCGGAACCGTGCTGGTCGCCTATCACGGGCATACGGTGCTGGCCCGGACCTACGGGATGGCGGACAAAGAACGATCCATCCCCAACCGGGCGGACACCATCTACAACCTGGCCTCGGCTTCCAAGCCGTTCACCGGGCTGGCCGTCGTGCAGCTCGCGCAGCGCGGCCAGGTCAGGTTCACCGACACCGTCGGCGCGCATCTGAGCGGGTACCCGGCGGAGACGGCCGAGCAGGTCACCGTTCATCACCTGCTCACGCACACCTCCGGGCTGCCGAACCACTACCGCGGCGGGCGCGAACGCGTCACGAACAGCGCGGCGGAGTAGACGGCGTCCAGGAACGAAGGCCACAGGAAGGTGACGCCGGCGTTCACGCCGGGCAGCGACCACTCCTACAGCAGCACCGGGCTGTCGATACTCGGGGAGATCGTGGCGAAGGTGTCGGGGCGGCCGTTTCACGAGTACGTGAGGGAGAAGGTCTTCCTGCCGGCCAGGATGACGTCGTCCGCGTACTACACCCGGTCCGACTGGCTGGGCGACGAGCGGATCGCGCATCCGTACATGTATCAGCGCGACGGGTCGCGCATCGACGCGGTGCGGAATCTGGACGCCGGCGCGGTGCTGAACGGCGGCGACGGGAGCAACGCGGCCCGCGCGTTCATCGGGTCCGGAGGCGGGGGCGGGTTCTCGTCCGCGCCCGATCTGGTGAGGTTCACGCGGGCGCTGGAGAAGGGGAAGCTGCTCAGCCCGGCTTATACCGAGGTGTACCTGGCGGCGAAGTTCCCCGCCAAGCCGCTGGGCGGCCCTACCCCTCCCGCCGGGACACAGGGGTTCGCGGGGTACGGGCTCGTGACCGGTGTTTCACACGGGCAGCGGCTGGCCGGTCACGGTGGCGGAATCGGTGGTGGGAACACCAACTGGACGATCTACCGGGACAGCGGCTGGGTCGGGATCATCCTTTGCAACTACGACCTCGACATCCAGGCGATCATCGCGCAGGAGCGGAACGCCATCTTCGGGACATCCTGACGCGTTTGGCCGGGGTCCCACTCTCTCGTGTGATCGTCGTCGCGCCGACCTGCGAGTGCGGCGTCTACTCGTAGTGATGGCGGGCCTGCAACCGATGATCTCGTCATCTTCGGTGAGATACACCGGGCGGTGTTCATCGGTGATGCGCCGTGACTACGCACACCTGCCAGCGCGTACTTCGGCGGCTCAGGCTTGCCGATGCCTTCGCAGGCATTGCAATGTCCATGGCGCTCGGTGTCCGATATCGCCGATGCTTCGCGTTCCCTGGGGCGATCGCGCTGTCGCGGGTGCCTGGTGAGGCGTCGGTTGATTCACGACGCTCACGGAATTCCCGGTGGTTACCTTCTTAGCCGGCGGCTCGGGCTACCAGATGGTGTCGCGGGCCATGGGCGGCGGGGGAGCGGGAGGGGCGGAGCCCCTCGCCCGGGCGAAGCCCGGTCAACGCGGCCTGAGCTCGATGGGCGCGAAGCGCCTGACTGGCGAAGCCGATGCCCTTGGCGGGGTCGAAGGGGTGGAGCCCCTGGGAGGCGCGGTCCGAGCCGATGGGCGCGGAGCGCCTCCCAGGGTGAAGGCCATGCCGTCGCCGGCCTTCGAAGGGTTTTAGCGGTACAGCTCGCCGTTCGGGCCGACGATCTTGCCCGACCAGACGTTGGCCGCCGCGCGGTACACCGCGTTCGTCTCACCGTCGAAGTACGGCGACGTGATGTAGTCCACCCGGTCGTTCATGTCCTGGTCGGCGAAGGTGCTGGTGACGCCGTACACGTAGCCCAGGCGGGTGCCGTTGTTGTAGTTCAGCAGCCAGGGGCCGCCGTCGTAGCCCGGCGTCACGGCGCACTTCAGGCCGATGTGCTCCTCGATCTTCAGCCAGGAGGCGCCGACGGCCTTCTGCGTGGTGGCGCCGTAGCAGTGCTTCGGGGTCACTCCGCTGTACGGCTTGTTGCCGTCGGGGTGCGGGGCGGCCGGGTAGCCGAAGGTGCGCACGGTCTTGCCGGTGGACTGGTTCCAGGCGAAGCCCTGGCCGCCCACGTTGTCGCCGAGCCGGCCCGCGTCCTTGGACAGCAGGATGTAGTAGTGCCCGCCCCAGGCGCGCTTCGGCCCGCTGAAGCGCTCGAAGTCGCGCCGGTCCACCTGCTTGACGCCGTTGAACGCGATGCCGTTGTACACGGTCACGAACGCGTAGTCGCGGTCGTAGTCCTCGTAGGTGTCGAAGTCGTAGTGGGTGAAGGCCTGCTTGCCCACGTAGATGCCCCACGGCGCCTTGCCCTGGTAGTAGCCGGGGACGAAGACCCAGTTGTCCAGCAGCGCCTTGTTGCTGTCGGTGTCGTACACGCAGTGGCCGGCGGTGGCGACCAGGTTGCGGTAGTTCGACTGGATGGAGGTGGCCGAGCACCAGCGGAACTTGCCGGAGCCGTCGACGAAGAAGACCTTGCCGATGGTCTTGGGCAGGTTCACGTTGGTGGAGTTGCCGCCCTTCTGCGCGCTGGTGGGCGCGGTCATCCCGGGACGGCCGTCGGGGCTGTAGCCGCCCTTGGAGACGACCTTCTGCACGTCCTTGGCGTCCCAGGTGTACTGGGTCGCGGCGCGGAGCGCGGCGCCGTTGGAGGCGATCCAGAACGACGCGACGGAGGCGGCGTTGGCGGTGCTGCGGGCCATCGGATCGGTGGCGACGTCGCCGTCGGCCGCCGCGGCGCCGGTGAGGCCGGTCGCGAGCAGGCCGGTCGCCAGCACGGCGCCGCCGACGGGGAGCAGGATTCGCTTCAAGGTAACTCCAGGTTGCGCTGACAGGAGGCGCCTCTTGCACCCCCGAATCTCAGCAAACGGACAGCCCGGAACCTATAACGCTGACTGTGTTCACGGAAATTTTCGGTAGATCCTGTCAACGTTCCAACCCGCGCCGTGACCGTACCGAGATCGACGTCGTGGCTGATCACCGCTCGTGATCGGCTCGCGCCGTATGAGTTACGTCACACTTCCCGGCGTGGAGCGTCCGGCGGCGTCGCGGTAGACGTCCCCGGTGGCGGTGTCGAAGTACGGCGAGGACACCGCGTCGTACCCGCCCTTGGCGTCGGTGTTCCAGGTCAGGCTGTTGACGCCGGTGAGCTTGCCGAGCCCGCGGTTCTTGTCGTAGCCGGTCAGCCAGGGGCCGCCGCTCGCGCCGGGGCTGAAGGCGCACGGCTGCAGCAGCACGCCCTTCTGCAGACCGCGGCTGGGCGCGACGGTCCAGCGGGTCGGGCCGATCGGGCACATCTGCAGCGTGCGGCCGTCGTACGGGCGGGTGCCGTCGGGCTGGGCGCCGGCCGGGTAGCCGAAGGAGGCCACCGTGTACGTGCTGGGCCGCTTGTTCAGCTCCAGGCCCTGGCCGCCGATGTTGTCCTGGAGCCTGCCGACGTCGGCCATCACGTAGCCGCCGTTCTTGGAGACCCAGGTGAAACCGCGGTGGACGGTCACGAACGCGTAGTCGTAGTCGTAGTCGCCCTTGCCCGGCCAGTCCTCGTGCATGCTGACCGAGGCCCCCACGTAGATCCCGTCGGGGGCCTCGCCGTTCACGCCGGGGTTCGGCACGAAGATCCAGTATTCGGGGGCCTTGGTCTGGCGGGCGTCGAAGGCGCAGTGCCCGGCCGTGGCGACGACGCTGCGGTTCCTGGCCGAGACCGCGCTGGCCGAGCACCAGTACTCCTTGGCGCCGAACCTGAAGTACACCTTGCCCATCGTCCTGGCCGGCGTGGACCTGGCGGCGAGCGCGCCCTGCAGGTCGTTGGCCGTCGTGGCGGGGCGCTTGATCGCGCCCGCGGCGCGGTGCGTGGGACCCGCGGCCGCCGCGGCGGAGGAGGTCGGCGCGGCCTGCGAGCCCGGGGTGGCGGGGCTGTACGAGTCGGCCTTCTTGAGCTTCTCCGGCCGCCAGTACTCGGCCACCTTCTTGACGTCGTCCACGGTCTTGGCCAGGGGCACGGTGTACACGTGGCTGGGCGCCGCCGCGGCTGACGTCGCCGTCGAGGTCGCCGTCTCCGCCAAGGCGTTCGAGATCCCGGTGAAGGCAGGCAGCATCAGCAGCGCGCTGCTCAGCGCAGCCGCCACGAGGTGCCTGGCCCGGGGGATCATGAAATGCCTTTCTTGGGTCGTAAGGGTGGATTTTTCCAGATGCATCGACTGTATTGCAGCCCGGATGGAGATTTGTTACCTGATCAAGGGTGTCGCGACAGCTATAAGAGCGTCATCAGCGGATCCCTCCCGATACGTCTAAATGATCACTCGTGTCGGTCGTTGCCGCAGGTCAGAGCGCTGATGTTGGCTTCAGGTATGCGCCGAATTCTCTGTCTGGCAGCGCTTTCCTGTGCTGCATTCGCCGCCGCTCCTGCGGCCTCCGCCGTCTCCGCGCCGTCCGATCTTCCCGGGCTCTACAAGGGGTCGAGGTTTTTCGTACTCAGCGTGGACGGCCGTCACAGCACGCTGTTGTGCAGGTCCCTCAGGCATCACCCGGTGCCGAGCGCGGCCTGCGCCACACTCGAACGCGTGGGCGGAAACCCCGCCCTGCTGACCCGCCGGCCGAACGTGGCCTGCACCATGGAGTACGCCCCGGTGACCGTCACCGCGGTCGGCTACTGGGACGGCAGCGCCTACCGTTACCGCCAGACGTTCGCCAACCGGTGCGAGCTGTTCGCCACCACCGGTTCGCTCTTCCAGTTCTGAGCGGGGGGCAGGCCCCGGAACCGGGGGGAACCGGGGCCTGCGACGGGATGACGGTGATCGTCACGGACGGGGCATGTTGCCGGTCCACCGGTTGGCGGCCGCCTTGTAGACCTTGTACGTGTCGGTGTTGAAGTACGGCGACGAGATGTGGTCGAACCTGTCGTTGCCGTCGGTGTCCCACGCGACACTGTTGACGCCGACCAGGTAGCCGGTACGGCTCTTGCTCTTGTAGTTGTAGATGAACGGGCCACCGCTGGCGCCGGCGGTGAAGGAGCACTTGAAGCCGATGTGCTCCTGCAGGTTGTACTTCCTGGCCTCGGGCATGGGCTTGGTCTTGCCGTAGCACCACTTCATCGTGCGTCCGGTGTAGGGCCGGTCGCCGTCGGGGTGCTCGCCCGCCGGGTAGCCGAAGGAGAACACGTTCAGCTTGGTCGGCCGGTTCCAGGTGAAGCCCTGGCCGCCGACGTTGTCACCGAGCCGTCCGACGTTCTTGACGGTCGGCTTCCAGAGGCCGCGCGGGTCCTTCCCCCAGTCGATCTTGATGCCGTTGTACACGTTCACGAACGCGTAGTCGTAGTCGTAGTCCTCCTTGACCACGAAGTCGTCGTGGGCGTTGAACGTCTTGGCCGCGTAGATGCCGTAGGGCGCCTTGCCCTCCCACACCTTGTCGCCGTCCCAGTACGACGGGATGAAGATCCAGTTGTCGTAGAACGTGTTGTGCTTGGTGTCGTACACGCAGTGGGCGGAGGTGGCCACGAGGTTGCGGTACTTGCTCTGCACCGAGCTGGCCGAGCAGTAGCGCCAGTTCTTCGGGTTGCGCGGGTTGGTGCGGGGCAGCGTGAAGAACACGCGGCCGACCGTGTTGGGCAGGTTGACGTGCTTGCTCTTGACCGGCTTGGTCTTCTCCTCGCCGATCGGGGGGACGGATCCTGGAGGTCCGTCGGGGGACTGGGTGCCGCCCCTGACGCCCTTGGAGCTGACGTCGAGGTTGCCGTCGTAGTCGGTGGCCTGCTTGATGCGGTCAGGCGTCCAGAACTGGACTGCCTGCTCGGCGGGGGTGGTCGCGTTCCTGGAGACGACGTCTGAGGGTGCCGTCGCGCTCGCGCTTGAGCCGCTGACCAGGCCCGCGGCCAGTCCGACGGCCACCAGGCCGGCGAACGGGATCGCGATGCGCCTTGCTCGGGAAAACATGGAGCTCCTCTCAGTTCTCGGCGGCCCAGAGCGGGGTACTGCGCCCCGGATGGGCCAGGAAAACGTTGGGAACGTTAATGAATGGCGCAAGGCGTCGGCCACGAAACGACGTGAAAAAGTCTGCCCCGGTTCCATTCCGTTATAGAAATAGCGAAATCGCATGTATTCCGAGAATGCATTCTCGCAGGTCAGCATGGCTTTGAATTTCCAGCGGCAACACCGGTAACAGTAATTATCAGACGTCACTGCTTATCAACCGAATGTTGTTCTGGTTAGATGGCGGTATGGATCCACGCACCCCCTGTCTCATCGGCGCGGCCCAGCGCACGGTACGCGAGCAGCCCGGACCGGAACCGCTCGACCTGTGGGAGGAGGTGGCCCGCGCGGCCGCCGCCGAGGCCGGGCTCCCCGTCGAACGCCTCGACTCGATCCAGATCGTCTACACCGACTCCTGGCAGTACGACTCACCGGTCGGCAGGCTGGCGGAACGGCTCGGCGCCGCGCCGCGTCACCGCGCCTACTCCGCGGTCAGCGGCACCTCGCCGCACCTGCTCATCGGCGCGGCGGCGGCCAGGATCGCGGCCGGCGAGCTCGACTGCGCTCTCGTCGTCGGCGCCGAGGCGCTGGCCACGCGCCGCGCCTACCGGCAGGCCGGCGAGCACGTGCCGTGGAGCCATCCGGCCGATCCCAAGCCGCCCTACGGCTGGGAGCGGCCGCCGCATCCGGCCGAGCTGGCCCACGAGCTGTTTCTGCCCGTGCACACGTACGCGATCATGGAGACCGCGCGGCGGGCGGCGCACGGGCTCACGATCGAGCGGGAGATGCTGGAACGCGGGCGCATGATGGCGCCGATGACCGAGGTGGCCGCGGCCAACCCGCACGCCTGGCGCAGGACCGCGCGCACCCCCGGGGAACTGGTGCACGGCAACCGCTTCGTCGGCTGGCCGTATACCAGGAACACGGTGGCCGTCATGGAGGTGGACCAGGCCGCGGCCGTCGTCCTGGTCGCATCGGGGCTGGCCGATCGGCTCGGCGTGCCCGCCGACCAGCGCGTCCACCTGCGGGGCTGGGCGTACGCCGAGGACACCTGGGAGGTGGCGGCCCGTCCGGCGCTGGGGTCGTCCGAGGCGATCGGCGCGGCCGCGCGCGCCGCGTTCGAGCGGGCCGGCCTGGGCCTGGACGACATGAACGCGCTCGACGTCTACAGCTGCTTCGCCATCGCGCTGCGCCAGGCCTGCGACGCGATCAAGCTCGACCCGCTCGACCCGCGCGGGCTGACCGTGACCGGCGGGCTGCCCTACGCGGGCGGCCCCGCCAGCAACTACGTGCTGCACTCGACGGCCACCATGGCCGGACTGCTGCGCGCCCAGGGCGGGCACGGGCTGGTGACCGGCGTGGGCATGCACCTGACCAAGCACGCCTACGCGATCTGGTCCACCGAGCCCGGCGGGACGCTCGGCGACGCCGCGCCCGTCTTCACCGCCACGCCGGTGCCGATCGCGGACGTCTACCAGGGCCCGGCCGTGGTCGCCGGCTACACGGTCGCGCACGGACGCGAGGGCGCGCCGGAGAAGGGCATCCTCGTCGTCGACCTGCCCGGCGGCGGCCGCGCGCACGCCCACGTGCTGCGGGACGACCTGATCGCGGACGCCGAGTCACGAGAGCTGGTGGGGCAGCGGGTGACGGTGGCCACCGAGGGCAAGGTCAACGTGGCGACTTGGTGATTCGGTAAAAGCCCTGCAAAGATTGTGACGGCTCGGCTACTCTCCGATGTTGACATTTTTATGTCACGGGCGGACGCTGGAGTCATGCGGAGGACCACGGTGCGCATCGACGAGACGCTCCTCAACGAGGCGAAGGCGTACGCGGCACGAAACGGACGCAGTCTCAACTCGGTGATGGAGGACGCCTTGCGCCAACTGCTCAACCGCTCCACCGACGCCGCCGACCGGCCCCGGATCGAGCTGCCCGTGTCCGGGTCCGCGGCCGGCCCGATCCTGACCTGGGCCGAGATCAAGGACCTGCTCGATCAGGAAGACGTCGAGCGTGCCCTGGGGGTGCGCGATGCGGATGCCTGACGTCAACGTCCTGGTCAACGCGCAGCGGCGAGACATGGAGGACCATGAAAGGTGCCACAGAGCGCTGCGGGAACTGCTGGAGGGCGACGAGGCGTATGCCGTTAGTGACTTCGTCATCAGCGGTTTCATGCGCGTGGTGACCAACCCCCGCATCCCCGGCGCGACCTCCTTCGATACCGCGCGGATCTTCGCCGAGAGCGTGCGCGACCAGCCGCACGCGGTCGTGGTTCACGCCGGGCCGAGACACTGGGAGATCTTCGCCGGAATCTGCCAGAAGGCCGGAGCCGTCGGCAAACTCATCCCCGACGCCTACCTCGCCGCGCTCGCCATCGAGCACGGTTGTGAATTCGTGACCTGCGACAAGGATTTCGCCAGGTTCGAAGGCTTGCGCTGGCGGTCGCCGCTCAATTGAACTAAGCACGAGGGCGCAAGCCGTACGGAATCGGCGCGAGGAATCCGGTGACTGACCAGTTCGACGTCATCGAAGCGGGCGAGCGGGGCCGCCGCCGCTGGATCGGGCTCGTGGTGGTCCTGGCGCTGCTGCTCGTGCCCGTCATCGGGCTGCTGGCCAGCCGCGACCCCGAGCCGCCCGGGCCGGGGCCCGCCACCGCCGCGCCCGACCCCATCCAGTCGCTGACCCGCATCGACAGCGTGCCGAACATGCTGCATCCGCCGGCCAGTACCAAGGCGGGCCTGGAGGTCATCCAGGTGACGTTCCCCGACGGCCGGCGGGCCGAGGTGCGCTACCCGCCCGAGCTCGAGCTGAGCGAGATGGGCGTGCGGCCGTACCAGGGGGTCAGGATCGACGGCCAGTACCGGCCGCTGGTGGCCCCGTACAGCGGGGCGATCGAGGTGACCAGGGGCGGCAAGCCGATCAGGAGCTTCGCGCCCAACGTCACGCTGTGGCCGCACCCGCCGGGCAGCGGCACGTTCGGCGAGGTGCTGCTGTTCGAGTTCGGGCCGTGGCGGATGACGCTGGAGGACCGCCAGGACGGCCTGACCTTCGAGCAGCGCGCGGCCGCGGCCGAGCACCTGCGCGGCAAGGTGACCAAGGACGGCTCCCTGGTGTTGTCCGGCGGCGGAAACGTCGAGCTGGCCGGGCCGGGGGAGACCGAGCGGGGCCGGCCGGTGGGCCCGCAGCTCTGGTTCGGCGGCGGCGCGGTGTCGATGGTCGCGCTCGTGCCCACCCCGAACTGCGCGAAGCTGGCCGACAGGCTGCCGGTCGCGATCATCGCCCGGGGTCGTCCCACCTCCAGCGTCTGCACCGGGGACGTGCTGGTCGCCGTGGCAGGTCCGGAGGAGTTCCGGGCCAAGGCGCTCGCCGGGATCCGGATCACGCTGAAGTAGGGTGCGGCCATGTTCGCCGTAACCGCCACACAGACAGACCCCGACAACCCACTCGCCGGGCTGACGCTCGGCGAGCACCCGGAGCCCAAGGCGCCGGACGGCTGGACGACCGTCACCGTGCGGGCGGCCGCGCTCAACCACCACGACCTGTGGACGCTCAAGGGCGTGGGCATCAGGCAGGACCGCCTGCCGATCGTGCTCGGCTGCGACGCGGCCGGCGTGGACGAGGACGGTAACGAGGTCATCGTCCACTCGGTGATCGGCACCGGCCCGGACGAGACCCTCGACCCCAAGCGCTCGCTGCTGTCGGAGCTGCACGACGGCACGTTCGCCGAGCGGGTGGCCGTGCCCAGGCGGAACCTGGTGCCCAAGCCGGCCGCACTCAGCTTCGAGCAGGCCGCCTGCCTGCCCACGGCCTGGCTGACCGCCTACCGCATGCTCTTCGACAAGGCCGGGCTGCAGCCGGGCTCGACCGTGCTCGTGCAGGGCGCGGGCGGCGGCGTGGCCACCGCCCTGATCGCGCTCGGCCGCGCCGCCGGCTACCGGATCTGGGCCACCAGCCGGTCGGCCGACAAGCGCGAGCGGGCCCTGGAGCTCGGCGCCGACCAGGTCTTCGAGTCGGGCGCGCGGCTGCCGGAGCGGGTGGACGCGGTCATGGAGACCGTCGGCCAGGCCACCTGGGACCACTCGCTGAAGTCGCTCAGGCCGGGCGGGCGCATCGTGGTCTCCGGCGCGACCAGCGGCGCGGTACCGCCCGCCGACCTCAACCGGGTCTTCTTCCTGCAGTTGTCGGTGGTCGGCTCCACGATGGGCACCCGCGACCAGCTCCAGCGGCTGGCCGTCTTCCTGGAGCAGACCGGCCTGCGCCCGGTCATCGACAGGACGCTGCCGCTGACGGAGGCCCGCGACGGTTTCGCCGCCATGGCCGAAGGCGAGATCTTCGGAAAAATCGTCTTTACCGGCTGAATAAGTGAAAGGTTACTTCTGAGCCCTCCGGGTGATACAAAGAGAGTGAGCTCGTATCACCCGCGAGGCCAGGAGGTGTCGCCGTGGACGTTGAGCCGTTCGGCCCGGGTTCCATGCACTGGGACACCGCGGGCGAATACCGCAACCTGCTCATGGCCGGCAGCGCCCTCGTCCTCCAGACCATGCATCCGGCCGTCGGCGCGGCCGTCGCGGAGCACTCCACATACAAGGACGACCCGTGGGGGCGGCTCACCCGTACGCTCACTTCCGTCCAGAAATGGGTGTACGGGGGAGCCGAAGGCCCCGAGGAGGGCCGGCGGCTGCGCGAGCTGCACAAGGAGATCAGCGGGGTCGACGAGCAGGGCAGGCACTACCACGCGCTGAACGGCGAGGCGTGGGCGTGGGTGCACCTGTCGCTGTTCGAGCGTTTCATCGCGCTGAACCGCCACTTCGGCACCCCGTTCAGCGGCGAGCAGGAGCGCCGGCTGTACGAGGAGTCGCGGCACCTGGGCCGGATCCTGCGGGTGCCCGAGCGTGAGCTGCCCGCGGACGTCACCGCCTTCTGGGACTACTTCGACCACATGGTGGCCGACCGGCTCGAAGCCCATCCGACGGCGCTCGACGTGCTGGCGGTCATGCGCGGCACCCCGGCGCCACCCCAGCTCCCCAGGCCGCTGCGCCGGCTGTGGACGCCGGTCGGGGTGAGCTCCGGCGAGTTCAACCACTTCGTGACCGTGGGCACGCTGCCGCCCCTGGTCAGGGAGAAACTGGGGCTGACCTGGACGACCAGGGACGAGCGGCGGCTGCGCCACCTGGGCCGGGCGGTGGCCGCGCTCACCCCGCGCCTGCCCGAGCGGCTGCGCTACATGCCCATCGCCTACCGGGCACGCAAGGCCGTCCCCCCGCTCCTGCGCACCGCCTGACGCGCCCGGGTCGACTCCGCCGGTCAGCCGAGGGTTTCGCGGATCTGGCGGGCGGCCGTGTCGAGTGCCGTGCGCACGTCCGTCAGCTTCTCGCGCGTGAGCGGGACGTCCGCCGCCTCCTGCCGCATCTCGCTCAGGAAGGTGACGAGCATCGTGGTGAACTCGACCTCCAGCGCGGCGTCCGCCGGGTCCCGGTCCGTCGCCGGGCCGCCGAACCTGGCCCAGGTCTCCTCCCAGATCCTGCGTACGTCGCCGCTGAGCCGCTCGCTCTCGCTCTGCAACTGGTAGGCGTGCTCCATCCAGCGCCGCTTCTGCTGCTCGGCGAGCCGCGTGGCCTCCCGCTGCCGGTCGCGCAGCCGCTTGGCGTCGGTGGGCGGGTCCGTGCGCACGTCCCTGGCCATCCGCGTCAGTTCTTCGCGCAGCGACTTGACGGTGTCGCGGACGTCCTCCTTGACCTCGCGGGCGATGTCGCGCACCGAGGCGGAGATCTCCTGCTCCAGGTCGTCGAGCTCGTCGAGACGGTCGTTGAGCTCCTCGCGGCCCTTGTCGGTGAGCGAGTAGACCTTCTTGCCCTCGACCACCTCGTGGGTGACCAGGCCCTCCTCCTCCAGCCGGCCCAGCCGCGGGTAGATCGTGCCAGGCGAGGGGGAGTAGACGCCGAGGAAGCGGTCCTGCAGCAGCCTGATCACCTCGTAGCCGTGCCGCGGGCTCTCCTCCAGCAGCTTGAGCAGATACAGCCGGAGCCGGCCGTGACCGAAGACAGGGCTCATTCCTTCTCTCCCTTGAGCAGCGCGACCTCGCCGGAGACCGTGGTCGCCGACAGTGCGGCCATCCCGCCCCCCAGCCGCCCGGTCAACGACCTGGTGCCGGGGCCGGAGGCGTTGAATATCTCGGGGAACGTGCTGACCAGCCGCCCGGAGGTGGACTTGACGTCGACGTCCACCTCCACGTTCTCCGGCAGCCTGACCAGGATGTCACCCGAGATGCTGTTGAGCGTCACGTGACCGGTCGGCCGCAGCGCCAGATCGGCGGTGATCCGGCCGGAGACCGTCTTCGCCCGCAGCCGGCGCGGCGTGCCCTCGGCCACCGTCAGGTCGCCGGCGACGCTCTTGAACGACAGATCGCCCTCCATCGCCCGGCTCTCGACCGGCCCGGAGACGGTGTCGGCCTTGACGTCGCCGCTCACGCCGTCGAGCACGATCGCCCCCGACACGCCCTTGACCCGCGTGGTCCGCTCGAACCCGGCGACCACCGCGGACGCGGTGACCACGCCGGCGTTGACCCGGCAGTCCTTGGGGACGGTGAGGGTCACCACGGCCTTGCGCCGGTCGCGGCGCAGCCAGCCGAGCATGCCCTCCCAGGTGAGGTCCTTGAAGGCGACGCTGAGGTGCTTGGTCTCCTCGTCGTAGGTGACCAGCAGCGGGTGGGCCGCGTCGAACTCGGTCACCTCGAGTGTGGGTGGACCCTCGCTGGCCAGCACGGCCAGCCGGCCCGAGACGATTCGCACGTCCAGTGCCTCCACGGCGCCGAACGTCAGCTTCTCCGGCGCCTCGATCGTCCAGTGCTGCATGGGTCCCCCTCCTGGCGACACATCGTCTGATATAGACACGATATGTCGCGTCTATCGAAAACTCAAGATGTATCGCGTTCGGGGGTTACTCGTCCTCGTCGTCGTCCAGCCGGGCCAGCCAGGTCGCCAGCCGCTCGATCGGGGTCTCGAACTCGGGGTTCAGATCGACGAAGTCGCGCAGCCGCTCGCCGAGCCAGGTCAGCGTGACCTCCTCCTGGCCCCGCCGCTCGACCAGCTCCTCGATCCCCCGATCGGTGAAGTACATCGTGGTTCCTTTCCTGTGTCCGGATAGCAGTGAGCCCCCACCGGGGGGCGGGGGCTCACTGTCGGTTCAGCCGATCAGCCGAAGAGCTCCATGAGCATCTCTTCCAGCTCGTGGTCGTGCGTGTTGTGCGAGCCCGTCGCCGGCGAACTGTTGGGAGTCCGCGAGACCCGGCGGATCGAGCGGCCGCTCAGCGACTGCGGGTCTTCGGCCAGCTTCAGCGTCAGGTACGGCCACGGCCCCATGTTGACCGGTTCGTCCTGCGCCCAGACCAGCTCCACCTGCGCGCCGTAGCGGTTGAGCTCGGCGGCGAGCTCCTCCGCCGGGAACGGGTAGAGACGCTCGAGCCGGACGATCGCGACGTCGTCGCGGCCCGTCCGCTCCCGCTGCGCGGCCAGATCGTAGTAGATCTTGCCGGAGCAGAGGACCACCTTGGTGACCTTGGCCGGGTCGACCGTCACGTCGCCGATGACCGGCTGGAAGTTGCCCGCGGTGAACTCGGACGCCTTCGAGGTGGCCGCCTTGTGCCGCAGCAGCGACTTGGGCGTGAAGACCACCAGCGGCCGGCGCCGGCCCGACTCGACCTGCCAGCGCAGCAGGTGGAAGTAGTTGGCCGGCGTGGTCGGCTGCGCGACCGTCATGTTGTCGAGCGCGCAGACCTGCAGGAACCGCTCGATCCTGGCGGAGGAGTGGTCGGGGCCCTGGCCCTCGTAGCCGTGCGGCAGCAGCAGCACGACCGAGGACTTCTGACCCCACTTCTGCTCGCCCGACGAGATGAACTCGTCGATGATCGTCTGGGCGCCGTTGACGAAGTCGCCGAACTGCGCCTCCCACAGCACCAGGGCGTCGGGACGCACGACGCTGTAGCCGTACTCGAAGCCCAGCGCCGCGAACTCGCTCAGCAGCGAGTCGTAGACGTAGAACTTCGTGGTGCCCTGGTTGAACGTCTTCAGCGGCGTGTGGTCGGCGCCGGTCACCCGGTCGACCAGCACCGCGTGCCGCTGGGTGAACGTGCCGCGCCGGGAGTCCTGGCCGACCAGGCGCACCGGGTGGCCGTCGATGAGCAGCGAGCCGAAGGCCAGCGTCTCACCCATCGACCAGTCGATCGAGTCCTGCTCCACCATCTGACCGCGGCGCTGCAGCACCGGCGCCAGGCGCGGGTGCGGCGTGAAGCCCTCGGGCAGGTTGAGCTGGGTGTCGACGATGCGCTTGAGCGTCTCGTCGCTGATCGCGGTGGGCGTGTCGTCGTGCGACCACTTGACCACCTCGGTCGGCGGGACCCGCATCGCGGCCGCCTCCTGAGGCTTCTTGGCCGCCTCGCGCGTCTCGGTGAACGCCTGCTCCAGCTTGGCCTGGTAGTCGCGCAGCGCCGACTCGGCCTCCTCGACCGTGATGTCGCCCCGGCCGATCAGCGCCTCGGTGTAGAGCTTGCGCGTGGAGCGCTTGGCGTCGATCAGGTCGTACATCAGCGGCTGGGTGAAGGCCGGGTTGTCGCCCTCGTTGTGGCCGCGGCGGCGGTAGCAGATGAGGTCGATGACCACGTCCTTGCGGAACGCCTGCCGGTACTCGTAGGCCAGCTCGCCCACGCGGACGACGGCCTCGGGGTCGTCGCCGTTGACGTGGAAGATCGGCGCCTGGATCATCCGCGCGACGTCGGTCGCGTAGACCGACGAGCGGGACGAGGCGGGCGAGGTGGTGAAGCCGACCTGGTTGTTGACCACCACGTGCACGGTGCCGCCGGTGCGGTAGCCGCGCAGCTGCGACAGGTTGAGCGTCTCGGCCACGACGCCCTGGCCGGCGAAGGCCGCGTCGCCGTGGATGAGGACGGGCAGGACGGTGAAGCCCTCCTCGCCGCGCTCCAGGAGGTCCTGCTTGGCCCGGACGACGCCTTCGAGCACCGGGTCGACCGCCTCCAGGTGAGACGGGTTGGCCACCACCGAGGCGGTGATCGTCTTGCCGGTGGGCGCGGTGAACTCGCCGGTGGCGCCGAGGTGGTACTTCACGTCGCCGGAGCCGTGCGCGGTGCGCGGGTCGATGTTGCCCTCGAACTCGCCGAAGATCTGGGCGTACGACTTGCCCACGATGTTGGCCAGCACGTTGAGCCTGCCGCGGTGCGCCATGCCGATGACGACCTCGTCGAGACCGTCGTCTGCGGCGTCGCTGATCACCGAGTCGAGCAGCGGGATCAGGGACTCGCCGCCCTCCAGCGAGAAACGCTTCTGGCCGACGAACTTGGTCTGCAGGAACGTCTCGAACGCCTCGGCGGTGTTGAGCCTGCTCAGGATGTTGAGCTGCTCGTCGCGCTCGGGCGACTTGTGCGGCTTCTCCACCCTGGCCTGGATCCAGGCCCGCTCCTCGGGGTTCTGGATGTGCATGTACTCGATGCCGACCGTGCGGCAGTACGAGTCGCGCAGCACGCCCAGGATCTCGCGCAGCTTCATCAGCGCCCGGCCGCCGAAGCCGCCGGTGGCGAACTCGCGCTCCAGGTCCCACAGCGTCAGGCCGTGTGACTGGATGTCGAGGTCGGGGTGCTTGCGCTGCTTGTACTCCAGCGGGTCGGTCTCGGCCATGAGGTGGCCGCGGACCCGGTAGGCGTGGATCAGCTCGATGACACGGGCCGACTTGGCCACGTCGTCGTCGTGCGAGGCCGAGATGTCCTGCACCCAGCGCACCGGCTCGTACGGGATGCGCAGGGCCTCGAAGATCTCGTCGTAGAAGCCGCCCTCGCCCAGCAGCAGCCGGTGGATCGTGCGCAGGAAGTCGCCCGACTGGGCGCCCTGGATGATCCGGTGGTCGTAGGTGCTGGTGAGCGTCATGACCTTGGAGACGGCCAGGCGCGACAGGGTGTCGGGTGCGGCGCCCTGGTATTCGGCCGGGTATTCCATCGCGCCGACGCCGATGATCGTGCCCTGGCCCGGCATCAGGCGGGGCACGGAGTGCACGGTGCCGATGGTGCCGGGGTTGGTCAGCGAGATCGTGGTGCCGGCGAAGTCGTCGACGCCGAGCTTGCCGGAGCGAGCCTTGCGCACGACCTCCTCGTAGGCCATCCAGAACTGGCGGAAGTCCATCTCCTCGGCGCCCTTGATCGAGGGCACGAGGAGCTGGCGCTCGCCGTTGCTCTTCTGGACGTCGATCGCCAGGCCGAAGCCGACGTGCTCGGGCTTGACCAGCGTGGGCTTGCCGTCGATCTCCACGTAGGAGTGGTTCATCTCGGGCATGGTCTTCAGCGCCTTGACGATGGCATAGCCGATCAGGTGCGTGAAGGAGACCTTGCCGCCGCGACCCCGCTTCAGGTGATTGTTGATCACAATGCGGTTGTCGATCAGCAGCTTGGCCGGGATCGCCCGGACACTGGTCGCCGTCGGCACTGACAGCGACAGGTCCATGTTGGCCGCCGTGCGGGCGGCCGCGCCGCGAAGCTTCACCTCTTCGGCGCCCTTGGGCACCGCCGCGGCCGGCTGCTTCGGCTTCTCAGCTGGAGGCGCCGCTTTCGGCGGCGCCGGGGTGGGAGAGGGGGCGGTCGCAGTGCCGTTCGCCGCCTCCCTGACCGGGGTTCGGCCCGGTCCGTAGTCAGGGTTGTAGTCAGCGAAGAAGTTCCACCAGGCCTTGTCGACAGACTCGGGGTCCTGGAGGTACTTCTGGTACAGCTCGTCGACAAGCCACTCGTTTTGGCCAAAGCTTGCCAGCGGGTTTGTCCGCGACGACTCAGACGACACGGCGGAAATCGCCCTCTTCCGCAGATCGGCGTTGATGTTAGAGAACCTTTCCAAGGCTACTCGCCTGGACCGGTAGCACGAGCCGAAGAGGTCGTGCCGCCTCGCCTGATCCTCTCAGGACAGGCGAAAGAGGTCACGTCCCCCTAGTCAATCCAGGTGGTGCCGTCAATATTACCGTTTGGTAACAACACCTGGGCCTGAGGTTTATTTCCCGGTGGACACGAGACGACTGGCGATCCGCACCTCGGGAGACAGCTCGGTCAGCAGGTCCGCGAGCTCCTCGCCGGCCACCTTCAGCTCCTCCAGCGTCATCGGTTCGAGCCGGTCGAGTATGAAGATCGCGTTGGTCGTCTCCTCGGTGAGCCTGGTGCGCACCACCTGACGCCAGTTCCACCGGCGGCAGGTGACGCCGGTGTCGTCGCGCCAGATCACCTCGCCGGGCTCGGGCTGCCCGAGCGCCTCCTCCGACGGCTCGTCGCCGATGGCCCGGACGATCCTGGCCGGCCCCGCGTAGTGGTCGAGGTCCTCGCCGCCGATGGGCAGCGCGTGCCTGACGCTGATCGAGTTGTACGCGTCGACCACCTGGTTGATCTCCGGCAGCGGCAGCCTGCGGGTCAGCGCGTCGACCGAGGGCCTGGTGCGGGAGGGCTTGGCGCCGAACGCGCGGTAGGCGTCGCGCCAGGCCTCCATCTTCGGGTGGTCGATCGGCACCGCCTGCCTGGCGGCCTCCTCCAGCCAGCGCCGCGAGCGCTCGTCGGTGGGGCCGTTGCGCAGCCCGTGCGCGGTGATCACCAGCGCCGCGTAGTCGGGCCGCAGGTCGGCGACCGCCTCGTCGATCCAGATCTCTTCCAGCATCCGCCCAGTTTACGAGGCCGCACTGATCCCAAAATTCACTTTGCAAAATTGCCTTTGCGGTTTATCGTCGAGGCATGGAGGACGCGTTCGAGATCAGCGACCCGCGGGTGCTCAAGGCGGTGGCGCACCCGCTGCGGGTGCGCCTGCTCGGGCTGCTCCGCCTCGACGGCCCGGCCACCGCCAGCGAGCTGGGCCGCGAGGTCGGCGAGAGCTCCGGCTCGACCAGCTACCACCTGCGCGAGCTGGCCAAGTACGGCTTCATCGAAGAGGACCCAGAACGGCGCGACGGCCGGGAGCGGCGCTGGCGGGCCAGACACCGCTTCACCTCGTGGAACAGCCGCGAGCTCGCCGAGTCGCCCGAGGGCCGCGAGGCGGTGCGGATCATGCACCTGCGCCAGGTGGAGGCGGTGAGCCGCTGGTTCCAGGAGTTCGCCGACGACGACACCTGGCCGCCCGAGTGGACCGAGGTCGCCGGGATGAGCGACGAGGTCGTCGAGCTGCCGGCGGCGGCGCTGAGCGAGTTCTTCACCAGGACCGAGGAACTGCTGCACGAGCTGGCCGCGCGGCACGCGGGCGAGCCCGGGGCCAAGCAGGTCAACGTGTGGTGGGGCGGGCTGCCCCGGGCGTCCGCGGGACCCGAGGCGGAGTGAGGTGAGCCCGATGACCGCGCGGTCCGCGTTACGCCGCTACATGCTCGTCAACTTCCTGACCTGGCTGCCCGTGGGGCTCATGGCCGCCGTCATGGTGCTGCTGATGACCGAGCGCGGGCTCAGCCTGGCCCAGATCGGCCTGGCCGTCACGCTCTACTCGGTCGTCACCATCACGCTGGAGCTGCCCACCGGCGGGCTGGCCGACGTGATCGGGCGGCGCCGGGTCCTGGCCATGTCGGCGGCCGTCACCGTCGTCGCGTACGCGCTGATGGCCACGGCCACGACGTACTGGATGTTCCTGGTGGTCGGCGTGCTGAAAGGGGTGGCCAGGGCGCTGTCCAGCGGCCCGGCCACCGCCTGGTACGTCGACACGCTGCACCAGCTCGAAGGGCGTGACGCCGACCTCAAGCCCGGGCTGGCCCGCGGCGGGGCGATGGAGTCCGTGGCGCTGTGCGCCGGCATGCTGGCCGGCGGCGCGGTGCCGCTCGCGATGCCCCTGCTGGTGCCGCGCGACACGCTGCTCCCGCTGTCCGCGCCGCCGCTGCTGGGCTCGGCCGCGGCCCTGATCCTGCTGGTGGTGGTGGTGTTCGCGCTGCCCGAGCCGGCACACGAGCGCCGCTCGCTGCGCGCGGTGGTCGCCGAGGTGCCCGCCACGGTGGCCGCGGGCGTGCGGCTGGCGGTGGGCGGGCCGGTGCTGCGCCGGCTGATGCTCGCCGCGGCGGTCTCCGGCGTGGTGCTGACGTCGATCGAGCTGCTCACCCCAGGACGGCTGGCCGAGCTGGCCGGCACGGCGGAAGGGGGGAGCCTGGCCTACTCGGTGGTGGCGGCGCTCGGGTTCGCGGGCAGCGCCGGCGGGCAACTGCTCGCGCCCGTGGTGGCCAGGGCGCTGGACGCGCGTTCGGGCGTCACTGCGACCGGTCCTTCCCGTGGTCCCTCCCGAGGTCCTTCTCGTGGCTCGGTGAGGGGGGCGATCGCGGGGGCGGTGGTGAGCGCGGGCTCGCTCGGCGTGCTGGCCGCGACCGCCGGGCTCGACGGCCCGGCCGGGCTGGTGACGGCCGGGCTCGCCTACGTCGTGCTGTTCGTGGGCCTGTCGGTGATCGCGCTGCTCTGCCTGGAGATGACGCATCAGGCGGTCACCGCGGCCCAGCGCACCACGATCGGCTCGGTGGAATCACTCTCCCTGCAGGCCGGCGGCGCGCTGGGGAACCTGACGCTCGGCATGCTGGCCACCCAGGCCGGGCCGGGCGCGGCCTGGACGTCGGCCGCCGTGCTCGTCCTGGCCTCGGCGCTGCTCTACGTCCGGATGCCCGCGGCGGACGCCGGTCTCACCGGCTCCAGTCCAGCTCTGGGCCGACGGGAACGATCCGGGACGGATTGAGGTCCGGCTGCGTCATGTAATAGTGGCGCTTGATGTGGTCGAAGTCGGTGGTCTCGCGGAAGGCCGGGATCGCGTAGAGCCCGCGGGCGTAGGCCCACAGCGCCGGGTAGTCGGTCAACCGCCTGATCGAGCACTTGAAGTGGCTGTAGTACACCGTGTCGAACCTGGCCAGCGTGGTGTAGAGCCGCACGTCGCTGTCGGTGAGCGTGTCGAACAGGTACTCCGACTCCGACAGCCGCGACTCCAGGTCGTCCAGCGTGGCGAAGACGCGGGTCACCGCCTCCTCGTACGCCTGCTGGTCGCGGGAGAACCCGGCCTCGTAGACCGCGTTGTTGAGCCCCCGGTAGACGCGTTCGTTCATGGCGTCGATGTCCTGGCGCAGGCGTTCCGGATACAGGTCCGGGCTGGTGCCCCAGTTCATCTCCAGGTCGAGGGTGATCCGCTTGAAGTCGTTGGTGACGATCCGCTCGTCCCTGGCGTCCCAGATGCAGGGGACGGTGTAACGGCCGACATAGCCGGGATCGGTGGCCAGATACAGCTCGGACAGGTATTCCGGGTCTCCGCCGGGGATCCGCCAGCCCTTCTCGTCCCTGATGGGATCGACGATGACGACGTCCAGCAGGCTCTCCAGCCCGAGCAGCCTGCGGACGATCAGCACCCGCTGCGCCCACGGGCAGGCGTAGGAGGCGTAGAGACGGTAGCGGCCCGGCTCCGGCGGGCCGAGACGGTCGGTGAAGCGGTTCTGCTGGCGGACGAAGCGCCCGTCGTCTGAGATCTCGCGCGCTATGGTCATGACGTCAGTAGAACATGGTTCGGGCAGAATCTCGTGCATGGCGAAGTTCGTGGTGACCCCATCCAGTCCGGACCAGCGGGACGCGTGGCTCGGCGGGACGCTGCCCGAGGTCGAGCGGGTGCGTCCGGGCCTGTGGTCGGTCCCGGTGCCGATCCCGATCAACCCGCTCCGGTACGTCCTGGTCTACGTGCTCGAACTGACGGACGGCGTCGCCATCATCGACGCCGGATGGAACACCGACGAGGCCTACGACGCGCTGGTGGCCGGGCTGCGCGTGGCCGGCTACGAGATCACCGACGTCAAGGGCGTGCTGGTCACTCACATCCACCCCGACCACTACGGCCTGGCCGGACGCATCCGCGAGATGTCGGGCGCGTGGATCGCGCTGCACCCCGCCGACGCGCGCCTGGTGCGCGAACGGTACGACGACAGCGCCATCGACTCGCTCGTCCAGCGTGAACGCGCGTTGCTCGCCCGCTGCGGGGTGCCCGCGCTGACCCTGGACGAGCTGGCCGGGGCGTCGATGATGATCAGGCACATGGTGTCCATGGCCCGGCCGGACCGGCTGGTCGAGGACGGCGACCGGCTCGACCTGCCCGGCTGGGACCTGCGCGCCCTGTGGACCCCCGGGCACTCGCCAGGACACCTGTGCTTCGTCTCGCCCGAGCGCAAGCTGCTCTTCTCCGGCGACCACGTCCTCGCCAAGATCACCCCGATCGTGGCCGTGCATCCGCAGTCCGGGCCGAACCCGCTGGCCGACTACCTCGACTCGCTGGCCGCCGTACGCAAGCTGGACGTGACGGAGGTGCTGCCCGCCCACGAGTACCGCTTCCTGGAGCTGGCCGAGCGCGTCGACTACGTGATGGCGCACCACGAGGAGCGGCTGGCCGAGATCGAGGCCGTGGTGACCGCCGCTTCCGGCGGCCTGACCTGCTGGGACGCGGCCACCGTGCTCACCTGGTCGCGTCCGTGGGAGAGCATTCCGCCGTTCATGCGCCGCGCGGCCAACAACGAGACGCTGGCGCACCTGGCGTGGCTGGAGGCCCGCGGCCGGGTGCGCAGGCAGGCGGGCGAGCCTGAGCGCTGGTTCGGGGTGTGAGGACACTCCTCACCGCTTCTGGACTCCTACATGAGGCGGACGGCGTCGCGGGCGACCGGCAGCGGCAGGTCGAGCAGCGTGCGGATGCCCGGCGGCGCCGCGCAGACGGCGGGAATCGCGTTGATCGCGTGCGCCGCCGCGGCCGCCAGCCCGTGCGAGACCTCCTCCACCGCCACCGTCATCTGCGGCACGCCCTCGATGTGCAGGCTGAACCCCGGCTCGGACCACCGCTCGACCCGCGCCGCGTCGGCCTTGTACACGACCTCGACCGTCATGAACGGCCGCCCGCGCACCAGCCCGGAGAAGATCCACCGGGAGGCGCACACCGTGCCCTCGCGCACCACCCCGGCCGCGATCTCGAACTCGTGCTTGGCCAGCTCGAACTCGTCGCGCTCCTCCACCTCGTCCAGCCGCACGCCCAGCGCGTCGGCCACGAGCTGCACACTCTCGGCGAACAGCGAACGCTGGAACGCCCGGAACGGCCGCACCGCCGCCGCGTAGTCCTTCGCCGACCGGGTGAAGCCCACCAGGTCGACCACGATCTGCCGCGACGGATGCCCGCGGAAGTCGGACGACTCGCGCACGTAGATGTGATCGACCCGGTTCGACAGGCCGGTCAGCGCGAGAGGGAGGAAGTCGCTCATGAAGCCCGGGTTGATGCCGGTGCCGTGGAACGTGGTGCCGCCGTGCGCGCACGCCGCCTCGATGCGGTCGACCACGACCGGCCCGTACGCCTGGGGATAGACGAACCCGGTCGTGGTGATGACGTTCTTGCCCGAGGCCAGCAGGGCGCAGATGGTCTCCAGGTCGGCGGTGGGGTCGGGGCCGAAGAACGTGGCGGGCAGCGGCATGTGCAGGACGCAGTCGGCCGGCAGCCCGAGCACCTGCTCGACGTCGTCCGTGCAGGTCACGCCGGAGGGGGAGAGCCCGACCAGCTCGCCCGCGTCTCTGCCGATCTTGCCGGGGTCGTAGACCAGCACGCCGGCCAGCTCCAGCCCCGGTCTGCTCAGCACGGTGTGGAGCGCGTGACGACCCACGGCGCCGGTGGCCCACTGGACCACCCGGATCGGCGCGATTACCGGCATGTCCGGCCTCCCGGGCCTGGCTGGAGGGTGTACCAGTGGGGGTATGGCTCCTGGCGAAGGTCCAGAACTCTAGCAGAAAAAGCATCGTCTGATCACTATCCGCGACGATCAGTCACACTGGCCTCCGCTCGGGTTATTGTGCTCGTACTAGAATGTTGTTCTCCTGCGCTGGAGGGTTCGATGCTTCGGTTCGATGACAGGGTCGCGATCATCACGGGCGCCGGGCACGGCCTCGGCCGCTCCCACGCGCTGCTGCTGGCCGAGCGGGGCGCCAAGGTCGTCGTCAACGACCTCGGCGGCGCGCTCGACGGCACCGGCGCCTCCACGGGACCCGCCGCGGAGGTGGCCGACCTCATCACCAAGAACGGCGGCCAGGCCGTCGCCAACACCGACAACGTCGCCACCCCGGAAGGCGCCAGGGCCATCGTGCAGAGCGCGATCGACGCGTTCGGCCGGGTCGACATCCTCGTCAACAACGCCGGCATCCTGCGCGACAAGTCGTTCGGCAAGATGACCGTCGAGGAGTTCGACGGGGTGCTCGCGGTGCACGTCCGCGGCTCGTACCTGGTCAGCCAGGCCGCCTACCCGCACATGAAGGAAGCCGGGTACGGCCGCATCGTCAACACCTCCAGCCCGGCCGGCCTGTTCGGCAACTTCGGCCAGGCCAACTACTCCACCGCCAAGATGGGCCTGGTCGGGCTCACCAAGACGCTCGGCATCGAGGGCGCGCGCAACGGCATCAAGGCCAACGCCATCGCCCCCATCGCCTGGACGCGCATGACCGAGGCGCTGCTGCCCGCCGAGTTCGAGTCCAAGTTCACGCCGGAGCGGGTCAGCGCGCTGGTGGCGTACCTGGTGCACGAATCGTGCGAGGCCAGCGGCGAGGTGTTCAGCGTCGGCGGGGGACGGGTGGCGCGCGTGTTCGTGGCCGAGGGGCCGGGCTTCAAGACCGACGACCTGTCGCCGGAGGACATCGCGACCAACTGGGACGCGATCATGACCGAGCAGCCGTACGTACTGACGGCCGGCGACTCCATGAAGGCGATGCTGTAAGCCTTCGTGCCGGTTGGGGTGAGGGT
>NZ_JABCPZ010000157.1 GCF_013283785.1 Nonomuraea antri | reverse complement strand
GGTGCAGGTGATCGGGGCGGGGGTGGTGGCCGCGCCGGCGGAGATGAAGCCGAACGTGGCCGTGGCGTTCGGCGCGAGCGCGCCGTTCCACGCCTCGTTCCTGACGGTCACGGCGCTGCCGCTCTGGACGAGCTTGCCGCCCCAGAGCTGGCCGATCTGGCCGGTGGCCGTCCAGCCGACCGTCCAGCCGGCGATCGCCGAGGCGCTGGTGTTCTTCACCGTCACCTCGCCCTGGAAGCCGCCGCTCCAGGAGTTGACGACCTTGAAGGCCGCCGTGCAGCCGCCCGGCGGGTCGGGGTCGTCGCGGGTGGTGGTGAACGTGACCGCGTCCGAGGGCGCCGAGGTGTTGCCCGCCAGGTCCCTGGCCACCACGGACGCGCTGTAGGACGTGGCCGGGGTGAGCCCCGTCAGGTCGAAGGAGGCGGTCGCGGACGTGCCCACCTTGGCGGACCCCAGGTAGACGTCGTAGCCGCCGACCCCCACGTTGTCGGTGGAGGCGGCCCAGCTCAGCTTCGCGGTGGAGCCCGTGACGGCGGATGCCGCGGGCGTGCCCGGCTTGCTGGGCGGGGTCCTGTCCTCCTCCTCCGGTCCCGGAGGCTCACCCCAGATCTTGGTGGCGCCGCTGTAGAGAGTGATGTTCCTGCTCGCCACGGGGGTGGCGCCCGGCGTGGTGGGAATGCCGCGGTACGACCAGTCGTTGGCCGGGTCCCAGGTGCCCGCGCTGGAGATGCGGAACTGCACTTCCCTGCGGTGCTGCGACTGCCCGGCCGGCGCGATGGCCTGGCCCGAGCAGTCGATGGCCACGTAGTGCACGCCGCCGCCGGCCGAGCCGATCGTCGGCGCCTTGCACTGCGTGTACGCCGACGACACGCTGATCTGCGAAGCCGTCGTCGAGCCGTCGAGCGTGAAGTAGTAGCGGAACGAGCCGTCCGAGAGCACCCGGGCCGGCCACGCCGACTGGTTGCGCACGATGGCCTTGATCTCGGTGAAGTTCGTGCCCGAGGCGTTCACGCCCGCCTCGACGAAGATCTCCGGGCCGTCCGGGGTCTCCACGGCGGGGAAGTTCGCCGCGGGTGCGCCGCCGTACTCCTGGTAGAGCCTGGCCAGGGCGCTGGTGAAGCCGGCGTTGTAGTCGGTGGCGACCTCGTTCATGACGTAGTCGTCGCGTTTGTCGGTGTAGGCGTCGTTCGGGTCGGGCGGGCCGCCGACGAGCGCGCCGTACAGGGTGTGGCGGGTCTGCTCGGGGTTGGTGATCTGGTCGGTCCACGAGCCGTGCGCGGTGCGGTGGTGCGGGTTCTTCGGCGGGTTGGCGCCGAAGCCGACCACGTAGGAGGAGTTGCGTGGGTTGTCACCGAGCGCGTAGTTGATCTGCCGGACCGCGAAGTCGTGGTAGCGGGCCTTGCGCTCGGCGTCGGTGATCGAGTCGCTGTGCACGAGCGCGGCGAACGAGGTGTTGGCCGCGTACCGCAGCGAGCCCCACCGGTCCAGCACGGCCTGGCCGCCGGGCGAGTACTTGACCTTCGTGCCGTTGACGCCGACCGTCCACCAGTCGAGCCAGCGGTTGGTGTCGTCGAGGTACTTCTGCTTGCCGGTCAGCTTGTGCAGCAGCACGTACGCGCCGTACGACTTGTCGTCCCAGGCGATCGTCCACTTGTACGACTTGGTGGTGGTCTGCGGCTCGGTGCCCAGCGCGTCGTAACCGGCCTCGGCCTTGGCCAGGTAGGCGGCGTCGCCGGTGGCCCGGTGCAGCCAGATCGCGCCCCAGACCAGCTCGTCGTTGAAGCCGCTCCAGGAGTTGTAGTAGCCCTGCGCGTCGCTGACGCACTCGCTGTACTTCTTCCTGACCGTGTCGGCGAAGGAGTAGAGCTGCTTGGCGTGCGTGACCAGCGTGTCGGCGTAGGCCGGGTTCGTCGGGCGGAAGACGATCGACGAGGCCGCCATCGCCGCCGCCGTCTCCCCCGCCAGGTCGGAACCGCCGCAGGAGGCGTCGATCTTGTACGCGGGCCGTTCCATCTGCATCGCCTCGGCCGGGCCCCACCAGGCGTGGTCCTTGCCGCCGTTGCCGACCTGCCCGTAGAGCACGTTCGGCGACGGGTGGGCCTTGATGAAGTAGTCGTTGACGAACTTGAGGTTGTTCTGCAGGTGGGTGAGCTGGCCGGAGGAGGCGTAGGCGTCGCGGTACTCCACCGCGCCCCAGGCCAGCATGGTGGCGGAGAACGCCATCGGGAAGCCGAACTTGACGTGGTCGCCGGCGTCGTACCAGCCGCCGGTCAGGTCGAGGCCGGCGTCCTCGCCGTCGTTCATGCCCGAGTCGCCGCGCCAGCCGACGCGGTTCCAGCCGGGGATCGCCCCCGACTGCTGGGCCTCGTAGAACCACAGCGACTTCTGCAGCGCCTCGCCGTAGGAGAAGGCGGGAGCAGCGGAGTGGGCCGCCGGCCCCGCCCCCAGCAGGGGCAGGACCAGCGACGCGACCGCCAGGAGCGATCTTTTCACGGGAACAACCGTCCGTACTCGGCGAGCGCCACGGCCACGTCGACCTGCGCCCAGAACCGGTGGTAGTTGAAGACGGGCGCGGGGCCGGTTCCCTTCAGGAACGCGTCCACCTTGGGCCAGTCCGGGTCGTTCTTGTAGAAGGACCTGATCGACAGGAACGTCGAGTTGGAGTCGATGACGTCGCCGTTGGGCATCTTGCCGCTCCACCCGGCGGGGACGTAGACCGGATCGTCGATGCGCTGGTAGTCCGTCTTGGTCTCCGGCACCGACACGCCCTCGGCGTCGCGGAACTTCCACACGCCGTCGAGCAGCGCCTTGGCCATGTTCCTGGCCCCGGTGTGGTTCGCCTTGGCCGCGTAGTACATGAGGACCTTGGCGTACGAGCCGGCCACGCCCACGTCGGTGGTGTGGTCGACGACGGTCACGCGCAGGCCGGGGTTGGCCGGCGGCATGCCGCTGGTGGCGTTGAAGTCACCGGCGGGCTGCCCGGTCCAGCGCAGCGTGGACGGGATCCGGTAGGTGCCGTCGGCGTTGATCGTGGTGTTGGTCATCGCCCACGAGACCCACTTGTCGAGCAGCGCCTTGGCGTCGGCGTTGCCGGTGGCGTAGTACAGCTCGGCCACCCGCTCCATCGACCACGCCTGGAAGCCGAACCACTGGTTCGACGGCGGGTCGTGGTAGACGGGCTGCCAGTCGTAGGCCATGCCGTGGAACTTGGGCAGGGTCGCCGGCGGGGCCGCGTAGTGGCCCTCCCAGCTGTTGGTCGCGCCGCCCGCGATCGCGCCTTCCGCCGACTGCAGCCAGGTGTAGAACTGCAGCTGACGGGTGAGGCTGGTGCTCCAGTCCGCCGCGCCGGTGGCGCTCTTGGGCTTGAGCTCGCTCACGTTCGCCAGCGCCCAGGCCGCCAGCGGGTTCTGGTAGCCGGAGTGGTTGTGGCTGGAGCCGATGCGCCAGGCCCAGCCCGCACTGGCGTCGGTCGCGCCGCCCCAGGCGTAGTACCAGGACAGCAGGTAGTTCGAGCTGTCCTTGCCGGTGCCCGCCGGGCAGGAGGTGCTGGTGCAGCCGGGCTTCTTGAAGTACTTGTCGTACATCGCGTAACGCAGGTAGTCGCCCATCTTGGCGGCCTTGGCCACGGTCGGCGCGATCTGCTGCTCCTTGCCCTGCGCCTTGGCCCAGGTCTGCGCCCAGTACGCGACCTGCACCGCGCGGGCGTCGGCGTCCGGGGCGTTGGTGTACTTCCACTGCTTGGCGTAGGAGCCGTCCTTGATGAACAGGTCCAGGTAGCCGTTCGGCCCGCCGTGCTTGAAGACGTCGCAGGACGGCTGCGGGATCGTCTCGAAGACCGACTCCTCCGGGCCGCGCTGGTAGGTGTTGATGTAGGCGGGCCTGGTGGTGCCGTCGCCGCAGCGGCCGAAGCCGTAGGTGTTGTCCACGTCGAGCAGCCAGTGCATGCCGTAGACGTCACCGGTGCCGTAGGCGCTCTTCAGCTCCCCGGCGATCGGGTCGGAACCCACGGAGACGCCCGACTCGATCTGCGTGGGGTATTTGTTGATCTCGTTCCACTCGCCGGCGTACGTGGCGGGCTTGGCCGGGTTGTAGAAGGAGTTCGTCGGCTGGTCGGCGGTGGCCGGGATGATGTACTTCTCCATCGACGCCCAGGCCGCGTTGAACTTCGTCCAGTCGCCGGTGACCTGCCCGTACACCGCCTCCAGCCACAGGTAGTAGCTGTAGGCCTCGGACGTGGTCTCGTGCCCGTGATCGGGCGCCTCGACCATGAACGTCTCGATCGAGTGGTACGGCACGCCTTCCGGGGAGAAGTAGCCGTTGGCCGGGTCGTGCAGCTCGTTGTACAGCTCGACGAACCGCTTGACGTACTCGTTGTCCCCGCCGGGCAGGTCGTCGTCGGCCTCGGTGGCGTCGACCTTGACCGACGGGTAGCCAGTGGCGCTCACCGTGAACTCGGCCGCGCCGCTGGTGGTGTCGGCGTCGTCGGCGGCGGCCAGCGTGACGTTCCGCGCGGTGTCCCAGTTGCTCGGCGTGAAGGTCAGCGAGCCGCCCGAGCTCACGCTCAGGTCCGCGTCGCCGCTGGTGCGTGCCGTGGTCACGGTCACGTCCGCGGTCGGCGCCTTCGACAGCTTGACCCCGAAGGAGGCGCTGCCCTTCTCGGCCACGGCCAGGCTCAACGGGCTCACCACGAGCGTGGGCCCGGTGTCGGCGATGACGGTGATGCCGACCGGGGCGGAGGTGGTGCTCGCGCCGGCGTTGTCGGTGGCCTTGGCGGTGATCGAGTAGCTGCCCGCGGCCACGTTCTGCCAGGAGTAGGCGTAGGGCGCGGCGGTGTCCGTGCCCAGCAGCGTCGAGCCCTGGTAGAAGTCGACCTTGGCCACCGTGCCGTCGGAATCGGCGGCGTCGGCGGTGATCGGCACCGTGGCGGGCGCGGTGAACGTCTGTCCGGCCGTCGGCGCGGTAAGGCCGACCGTGGGCGCCTTGTTGGCCCCGCCGCAGGTCACGCCGTTGACGGTGAAGGCGTCCGGCTTGGGGTTGCTGCCGGTCCAGGTGCCGTTGAACCCGATGCTGGTCGAGGCCCCGGCGCCGAGGTTGCCGTTCCAGTCCAGGTTCTTGGCGGTGACGTTCTGGCCGGACTGCGCCCAGGTGGCGCTCCAGCCCTGGGTCAGCTTCTGGCTCGCCAGCGGGAAGGCGAAGCCGAGCGTCCAGCCGTTGAGCGGGTCGCCCAGGTTCTTGATCGTCACGCTGGCGGTGAAGCCGCCCTGGCCCGGGCCGCTCGTCCAGTCGTTGGTCGTGTACGTCACCTCGCAGGCCACGGCCGCACTGGCCGGGGTGGCCGTGAGCGCCGTGGTCGCGCCTGCGACGAGGACGAGGGTCGTCGCCACGGCGAACCGCCTCGACAGGCGTAACAAGGTGGTGGGGGGTCTGTGCTTCACGGGGTCTCCATGGGAGTAGGGGTGTGGGAGCGCTCCCAATCGGGATTGTGGGTGCCGTCCGGGAGATGTCAACGGAATGGCGTCCCGATGACCCCCGGATTTCCTCTCACCAGGCGGCCCGGCATGAAAGTTTCATCCGCGTTCCGGGGCGTTCGGCGAGCATGAGTGCGCCTCGGCCGTCGCCGTCCCGCCGGGCCGCTGTACACGGCCGGAAGCCGGACCGATGATGGGAGCGCTCCCAGCCCCCAGAGTCACCTGGAGATGATCGCTCGTGAGACTCCGCTTACGCCGATGGGCCGTGACCGCGACCGCCACCTGCGTCGCGGCCCTTGGACTCGTCGCCGGGCAGACCACCGCAGCCAGCGCGGCGGTCTCCTGCGACGTGGCCTACACCCCCAACACGTGGACGACCGGCCCCGGCCAGGGCGGTTTCACCGCGAACATCACGCTGAAGAACCTGGGCGACCCGCTCACCGGCTGGACCCTGGCCTTCGACTTCCCGACCGCCGGCCAGAAGTACGTGCCGACCGGCTGGGGCGCCACCTGGAGCCAGTCGGGCACCACCGTGACCGGCAAGAACCTGGACTGGAACGGCAACCTGGCCACCGGGGCGTCGACCTCCATCGGGTTCAACGGCACCTGGACCGGCGCCAACCCCAACCCGGCCGCGTACAGCGTGAACGGCGTCACCTGCGGCGGAAACCCGCAGACGCCGTCGGTGGTCACCTCGGCCAGCGCGCTGGCGGTGAACGAGGGCGGCACGTCCACGTTCACGGTCAAGCTGTCGTCGGCCCCGGCCGCGAACGTCACCGTCAACACCACCAGGACCAGCGGTGACGCCGACCTGAGCGTGACCTCGGGCGGCTCGCTGACGTTCACGCCGAGCAACTGGAACACCGCGCAGACCGTCACGCTGGCCGCCGCCCAGGACGCCGACACCACCGCCGGCACCGCGGCCTTCTCCGTCGGCGGCACCGGCGTCACCGGGGCCACCGTCAACGCCACCGAGGTGGACGACGACAGCGTCCAGGAGCAGTCGATCATCGTCACCCCGGCCGCGGTCACCGTGCCGGAAGGCGGCACCGCGACGTACTCGGTGAAGCTGGCCGCCCAGCCCACCGCCAACGTGAGCGTCTCCTCGGCGGCCGGCCCCGGAGACGCGGACCTCACCGTGAGCGCGGGCGCCGCGCTGACCTTCACCTCCGCCAACTGGAACACCGCACAGACCGTCACGCTGGCCGCCGCCCAGGACGCCGACACCACCGCGGGCAGCCGCACGTTCAGCGTGACCTCGACCGGCCTGACCACCAGGACGGTCACCGCCACCGAGGCCGACGACGACGGCGGCCCGCAGCCCGGCCACGTGGACAACCCCTACGCCGGAGCCACCGGCTACGTGAACCCGGACTGGTCGGCCAAGGCCGCGGCCGAACCCGGCGGCGCCGCGGTGGCGAACGTCTCCACCGCCGTGTGGATGGACCGCATCGCCGCCATCGCCGGCTCGACCACCGCGATGGGCCTGCGCGCCCACCTGGACGAGGCCGTCAGGCAGGACGCCGCCAACGGCGCCGCGCCGCTGACCATCCAGATCGTCATCTACGACCTGCCCAACCGCGACTGCTCGGCGCTGGCCTCCAACGGCGAGCTGCTCATCGCGCAGAACGGGATGAACCGCTACAAGGCCGAGTACATCGACCCGATCGCCTCGATCATGCGCGACTCCAAGTACGCCGGCCTGCGCATCGTCACCATCATCGAGCCCGACTCCCTGCCCAACCTGGTCACGAACCTGAGCTTCCCCAAGTGCTCCGAGGCCAACGGCGACGACGGCTACGTCGAGGGCGTCCGCTACGCGCTGGACAAGCTGCACGCCATGCCCAACGTCTACACCTACATCGACGCCGCCCACCACGGCTGGCTGGGCTGGGACTCGAACTTCGGCCCGACCGTCAACCTCTTCCACTCCATGGCCACGGGCACGGCCGCCGGTGTGGACAGCGTGGACGGCTTCATCGTCAACACCGCCAACTACTCGGCCGTCAAGGAGGAGCACTTCACCATCAGCACCACGGTGAACGGCACCACGGTCCGCCAGTCGAAGTGGGTCGACTGGAACCAGTACGTCGACGAGCTGTCCTTCGCCCAGGCCCTGCGTAACGCGCTGATCGCCAAGGGCTTCAAGCCGGGGCTCGGCATGCTGGTCGACACCTCGCGCAACGGCTGGGGCGGCGCCGCCCGGCCGGGCGGCCCGAGCACCTCGCTCGACGTGAACACGTTCGTCAACCAGTCGCGCATCGACCGGCGCATCCACGCCGGCAACTGGTGCAACCAGAGCGGCGCCGGCATGGGTTACCGGCCGGTCGCCAGCCCCGAGCCCGGCCTGGACGCCTACGTCTGGGTCAAGCCTCCCGGCGAGTCCGACGGCTCCAGCAAGGAGATCCCGAACGACGAGGGCAAGAAGCTCGACCGCATGTGCGACCCGACCTACACCGGCAACCAGCTCAACGGCAACAACCTGACCGGGGCGCTGCCCGACGCGCCGCTGTCGGGCCGCTGGTTCTCCGCCCAGTTCCGCGAGCTGCTCGCGAACGCCTACCCGCCCGTCCAGTGACCGCATGAGAGGAGGCCCGGGCCGCGCGGCCCGGGCCTTTCCTCACTGCTCGTCCCGCCACTCCGCGACGACGGCGTCGATGTCGAAGGGCATCAGGTTGAGCGGCGGCCCCGGCAGGCCCTTCCTGATCGCCTCGCGGATCTTGTGGTTGACCTCGTCGAGCACCCGGCGCACCTCGGCCTCCGTGCGCGCTCCCCTGGCCTCGCGCAGCGCCTGTTCCGCCTCCTTGCGCAGGGCCAGCGTGGGCGGCAGCGGCATCGACAGCCCTTCGCTCTCGATCTTCTGCTTGATCCACCACATCTCGTCGAGATGCTTGTCGAGCCCCGGCAGCGGCTTGCCCTTGCCCGGCAGGTCGTCGAACTCGCCGCGTTCCTCCGCCTCGCGGATCTGCTTGTCGATCCAGCTCTCGAACGGCATCCCGATCGGCTTGCGCTCCGTCACATGCCCTCCTCGTGCGCGTCAGGCGAGGTTGTGGCTGGGTGCGACGGGGGTACGCCAGCCGAGCACGGCCTCGGTCATGCGGACGGAGGCGACCGTGGCGGCCACGTCGTGCACGCGGAGGATCCTGGCGCCCTTGAGTATGGAGACGACGTTCACCGCGATCGTGCCTTCCTTGCGCTCCCCCTGCGGCCGGTCGATCGTCTCGCCGATGAAGTCCTTGTTCGACAGGGCGACCAGCGTCGGGTAGCCGATGGCGGTGATCTCCTCCAGCCGCCGGGTCAGCTCCAGGGAGTGGAAGGTGTTCTTGTTCAGGTCGTGACCGGGATCGATGATGATCTTGTCGGGGGCGATGCCCGCCTTCAGCGCGGCCTCGACCCGCTCGCGCAGGAACTCGGCCACCTCCGCGACCACGTCGGTGTAGCTGGGGCGGAAGACCCGCTTGCCCGGCCCGCCCACGCTGTGGGTCACCACCACGCTCGCGCCGCACTCGGCCGCGACCTCGGCCATGCCGGGCTCACGCAGGCCGTTGGTGTCGTTGATGACGTCGGCGCCGGCCCCGATGGCGGCCTTGGCCACGGCGGGCCGGTGGGTGTCGACGGAGATCACCGCGTCGGTCGCGGCCCGCACCTCGGCGATGACCGGGCAGACCCGGTCGATCTCCTCCTCGACCCCGATGGTCGCCTGCGCGGCGCTGAAGGCGAAGCCGCCGATGTCGACCCAGTCGGCGCCGGCCGCCACCGCGTTGCGCGCGGCGCTCACGGCGCTCTCCAGCTCGTACGTGCGCCCCTGGTCGTGAAAGGAGTTGGGGGTCCGGTTCACGATGGCCATGACGGCCACCTGTCGCTCGAAATCGAAGGCGCGCGGCCCGATGCGCCGCACCGGAGAGATGATTCCAGGGGAGATGACTTCACCGCTCACGTGGGTTCCTTCCCGCTCCTGACGAGCCTACCAGCCGAGATCAGAAGCCCTTCGAGCGGACGAGAACGCCGGGATCAAGCGGTGAAGCGGCCGAATCTGGGCGCGCCGCCGGCGCTGACCCTGATCCGTTTCATCGCCCGCGCGGCGCCGGGACCGGGCGCGCGTGGCAGCCGCATGGTGAGCCTGACGCTGGTGCCGCTCGGCCCGGTGCGGAAGGTGACGTTGTCGCAGAGCCGGCGGATCAGGTAGATGCCCCGGCCGGTGAACGCGAGCTCGGACGGCCGGTCCTGACCGCTCACGTAGTCGTCGGGGATCCCGCTGCCGAGGTCTCTGGTCTCGGCGCTGAGTACGCCGTCCACCGTCCACACTCTCAGATGCCCGTGCCCGCCCGCGTGCTGGACGGCGTTGATCACGCTCTCGTGCACCGCGAGCACGAAGTCGTCCAGTCGTGAGCCGGTCAGTCCGCAACTCGATGCCTGCTCGGCCACCGACCGGCGCAGCTTGGTGACCTCGAACAAGGTGAAGGGCTGGGTTAACAGCGTGCGCACGGCAAACTCCTCCGAGATCCGCCAGGTCTTCGCGCAGGTCGAACCGGAGGCGGGCCGCCTCCGGCGAAGGGAATGAATAAGGGGCCGCCACTCGGCCCCTCAGTTGGTCCACGTCGATCCCTCCGTGTCACCGCTCCGACACGGAGGCCGCGCTTCTGGACCTCACGCAGTTGTTCCTCTTCCCCCATCTGACGGCATTACACTCCGCAACCGGGTGAGGAGTGCCTTTTGTATCGTTCGTCGCTTTCACGGCCGTCCGCCCATGCCGCTCGCCATCTCCCTGATCCGGCCGGCCGGGCCCGAATCGGGCGCCAGCGGCGCGGTCTCCATGCCGGCGCCCTCGTTCAGGCCCTCGAACATCTCCTGCACCGCCTGGCGGGCGGAGTACCTGGGCGTCCAGCCCAGCACCTCGTGCGCCCGGTCCGTCTTCATGATCGGGATGCGCAGGGCCAGCTCCAGCAGCCCCGGCGTGGCCGGCACCAGGCGCAGCCGCCAGCCCGCCGCCACCACCGCCCTGGCCAGCCCGGCGGGCACCGCCAGCGTCCGGGTCTGCAGCATCGCGGCCAGGTCGGCCGGGTCGAGCACCGGCTCGGCCGCCAGGTTGAACGCCCCCGACACCGGCCGCGTCACCGCCAGCCGGTACGCCTCGCCCGCGTCGTCGGCGTGCAGCGCCTGCAACCGCAGCCCGGGGATGTCCGGCACGAACGGGACGCGTCCCGGGCGGATCAGCCGGCGCGGCACCAGCGGGCCGCCGAACAGCCGCCGCTGCTCGGTCGCCGCCTCGCGCTTGAAGATGAACGCCGGCCGCATGCGCACCACCCGGATGCCCGGGTGATCGTTCTCGAACACGTCGAGCACCCGCTCGACGTAGGCCTTCTCCCGTCCGTACGCGGCGCCCGGCCAGCCGTGCGTGGGCCAGGTCTCGTCCACCGGGCGGTCCTTCGGCCCCGGCGAGTAGGCGCCGACCGAGGACGCGTGGACCAGGGCGGGCACCCCGGCCTCGGCCACCGCGCGGAAGACCCGCATGCTGCCGAGCACGTTGGCCCGCCACGTCGTCGCGGGATCCCTGGTCGGCTGGAACAGCCAGGCCAGGTGCACGACCGCGTCGGCCCCCTCGAAGATCTGCGACAGGTCGCCGGTGGCCACGTCGGCCTGGCGCCATTCCGTGCGGTCGGCGTGCCACCCCGGCAGACGCCGGGCGACCCCGACGATCGAGGTCACGCCGCTGTCGGCGGTCAGCGCGCGTACGACGCTGGTCCCGACGTTGCCAGTCGCTCCGACCACAACCACTCTCATGCCGCTTGGCTGCCCTCCGAGGAGGCCGCGAAACCCTTCTTGACCTGCAGCGGCATCACGGTTTGAGGAGAATCTTGACCGCGCCGTCCGCTTTCTTCTGAAACATCTCGTACGCCTGCGGCGCCTGGTCCAGCGGAAGCCGGTGCGTGGTCAGGTCCATCACGCCCAGCGGATCGTCCTCGTCGGTGACCAGCGGCATCAGCGCGCTGATCCAGCGCCGGACGTGGGCCTGGCCCATGCGGATCGAGATGCCCTTGTCGAACATGCGCAGCATGGGCAGCGGGTCGGTCATGCCGCCGTAGACGCCGATGACGGAGATCACGCCGCCCCTGCGTACCGCGTCGATGGCCTGGTTGAGCGCGGCGAGCCGGTCGACGCCCGCGTGGGACATCAACGGCGCGGCCACCGCGTCGGGCAGCAGCCCGGCGATCGTCTGCGCGATCTTGGCGGCGGGCGAGCCGTGCGCCTCCATGCCGACCGCGTCGATCACCGAGTCGGCGCCGCGGCCCGAGGTGCGGTGCCTGATCTCTTCCGGCACGTCGTGCACCTCGCTGGCGTCGATGACCTCGATGCCGTGCCTGCGGGCCATCTCCAGCCTGGCGGTGACGCCGTCCACGCCGATCACCCGGTGGCCGAGGTGGCGGGCGATGCGGGCGCACATCTGGCCGATCGGCCCCAGCCCGAAGACCGCGAGGCTGCCGCCCTCGGGCAGGTGCGCGAACGCGACGGCCTGCCAGGCGGTGGGCAGCACGTCCGACAGGTAGACGAAACGCTCGTCCGGCGGCCCGGCCGGCACCTTGATCGGGCCGAACTGCGCCTCGGGCACCCGCAGGTACTCGGCCTGCCCGCCGGGCACCTGGCCGTAGAGCTTGGTGTAGCCGAACAGCGCGGCGCCCGTGCCCTGCTCGCGGACCTGGGTGGTCTCGCACTGCGCGTACAGCTCCTGCGAACAGGTGTGGCAGTGCCCGCACGAGATGTTGAACGGGATGACCACCCGGTCACCCGGCTTGATCGTGGTGATGGCCGAGCCGACCTCCTCGACGATGCCCATCGGCTCGTGCCCGAGAATGTCTCCCTCGGCCATGAACGGCCCGAGCACCTCGTACAGGTGCAGGTCGGAGCCGCAGATGCCGCTGCTGGTCACCCTGATGATCGCGTCGTTGGCTTCCTTGATCTGCGGGTCGGAAACCTCCTCGACCCGCACGTCACGCTTGCCGTGCCAGGTGACGGCCTTCATGGTGTCTCCTCACTCCGGTGGCTCGCCCATCGGACGGGCGGCGAGCGCTTCCGCGACGGCCACCAGGTTGGCGGCCATGGCCCGGCCGGTCTTGTGCGACCATTCGCGCCCCTGATCGGTGTCCACGTAGTTGGGCCCGGGGCCCGGGCCCAGGTGCCAGTAGGTCCACGCCTGCCCGGGAATGGTGTAGCCGATGTCGCCGAGCTGCCCGGCGAGCTCGCTGATCACGTGGTGCGCACCGTCCTCGTTGCCGGTCACCAGCACGCCCGCGACCCGGTTGTAGGCCACCGGACGCCCTTCGCCGTCGGTCTCGGAGATCATCGCGTCCATGCGCTCGATGACCCGCTGGGCGATCGAGCTCGGCCGGCCGACCCAGGTCGGCGTGGCGATCACCAGGATCTCGGCGTTCAGCAGCATGTCGTGCACCCGCGGCCATTCGTCGCCGCCGCCCATGTCGGTCTGCACGCCCGGCTTGATGTCCAGGTCCACCGCGCGGATCTCGGAGACCTCCACGTCCCGCTCCATCAGCGCGCGCATCACCACCTGGGCCAGCGCCTGCGTGCTGGACTCCCTCGGCGACGGCTTCAGTGTGCAGTTGATGACCACGGCTCGCATGCGACGTCCTCCCCGTACGTACCAGCCGCATACCCCCAGCTCAGCGCTCAAACGGAGACGCCATATCACCGTGATAGGGGTCTTTTGACACGACCACTCCTCGTGTTCGGCCTCGTACGGTGGCGACACCCCCCAGTACCGAGGAGAGTGTCACCAAATGCTCCCCAGAAAGACCTTGACGGCGGGCATCGCGCTCGCCATCACTCTCATCACGGTTCCGGCGGTCGCGGTCACGGCGAAGAACGCGACGGCCACCAACGAGAACCCCTATCAGCAGGCCCAGACCCTCGCTCGGATGGTCGGCGACCCCCCGCAGGGCCTGGTCAACGCGCTGACGCGTGACCTCGGCATCTCCGCGGAACAGGTCAATATCCGCCTGGTCAACGAAGCGGCCTCCGCTTCGCTCGAACCGCAGCTCCGCGCCCAGCTCGGCGCGGCCTACGCGGGCTCGTGGGTGACCGGGCCGACCTCCACCCCCGTAACCGCCACCACCGACGCGGCCCAGGTGCCCGCCATCACGCAGGCAGGCGTCCAGGCCAAGGTCGTCACCCGCTCGTACGACCAGCTCAACCAGATCAAGTCCGCCCTCGACCAGAACTCGGCGCGGGCGCCCAAGACCGCACCCGTCTGGTACGTCGACATCGTGAACAACAACGTCGTGGTGCTCTCCTCGACCCCGGCCAAGGCCAGGGCCTGGGTGAAGTCCACCGGCGTCGACACCGCCGCCGTCCAGGTCGTGCGGTCCGACGAGCGGCCCACCTCGTTCTACGACGTCCGCGGCGGCGACGCCTACCACATCAGCTCCGGTTCCCGCTGCTCCGTCGGCTTCTCCGTGACCAAGGCGGGATCGCAGGGCGGCTTCGTCACCGCCGGGCACTGCGGCCGTACCGGCGCCACCACCACCGGCTCCAACCGCGTGGCCCAGGGCACCTTCCGCGGCTCCTCGTTCCCCGGCAACGACTACGCCTGGGTCGAGGTCAACTCGCAGTGGACGCCGACTCCCTACGTCAACAGCTACAGCCAGGGTCTGCTGCCCGTCCGCGGCTCCCGGGTCGCCCAGGTCGGTGCGCAGATCTGCCGGGCCGGCTCGACCACCCAGCGGTACTACTGCGGCACCGTCGGGCAGCTCAACACCAGCGTCACCTACTCCCAGGGCACCGTGTACGAGGTGACCAGGACCAACGTGTGCGCCGAGCCCGGTGACTCCGGCGGCTCGTTCATGTCGGCCGACCAGGCCCAGGGCGTGACCTCGGGCGGCTCGGGCAACTGCAGCTCCGGCGGCACGACGTACTTCCAGCCGGTCAACGAGATCCTGTCGACCTACGGGCTGACCCTGTCGGTCGTGGGCGGCGGGACGACCTCGCCGACCGGATCGCAGTCTCCCACCCAGAGTCCCGGCGGCACGTGGGCGGCCAACACCGCGTACGCGGCCGGCGCGACCGTGACCTACGGCGGGGCCACCTACCGCTGCCTGCAGGGCCACACCTCGCAGGTCGGCTGGGAGCCCCCGAACGTGCCCGCGCTCTGGCAGCGAGTCTGACCGAGCGGAACACGTCTGAGCGATCTTCGCCGAGAACGCCCCTGACGTGACCGGCTTCGCAGCCGACAACCCAGCGGGTCCAGACCGGAAAGCCCCACTCCGGCCTGGACCCGCGACCGCGCCCGGGCCGGGCGCACTCCCTCCTGCCCGGCCCGGGCCGCTTCACTGCCCGGGCTCGGCGTCGTCGCCGCCCTGGCTCTCCGCGGCGATGCGCATGGCCTCCTCGACCAGCGTCTCCACGATGCGCGACTCGGGCACGGTCTTGACCACCTCGCCCCTGACGAAGATCTGCCCCTTGCCGTTGCCGGACGCCACGCCCAGGTCCGCCTCGCGGGCCTCGCCTGGGCCGTTCACCACGCAGCCCATCACCGCCACCCGCAGCGGATGCGGGAACCCCTCCAGCGCCGCCGACACCCGCTCGGTCAGGGTGAACACGTCGACCTGAGCCCGGCCGCAGGACGGGCACGACACGATCTCCAGCCGGCGCCGGCGCAGCCCCAGCGACTCGAGGATTCCGATCCCGACCTTGACCTCCTCCACCGGCGGCGCCGACAGCGACACCCTGATCGTGTCGCCGATGCCCTCGGCGAGCAGCAGCCCGAACGCCACCGCCGACTTGACCGTGCCCTGCAGCAGCGGCCCCGCCTCCGTCACCCCCAGGTGCAGCGGATAGTCGCAGCGGGCGGCCAGCAGCCGGTAGGCCGCCACCATGACCTGCGGGTCGTGATGCTTGACCGAGATCTTGATGTCGCGGAAGCCGTGCTCCTCGAACAACGAGCACTCCCACAGCGCCGACTCCACCAGCGCCTCCGGCGTGGCCTTGCCGTATTTGCCGAGCAGCCGCTGATCGAGTGAGCCGGCGTTCACCCCGATCCTGATCGGCACCCGGTGCTCGGCCGCGACCCTGGCGATCTCGCCCACCCGGTCGTCGAACTTCTTGATGTTGCCCGGGTTCACGCGCACCGCCGCGCAGCCCGCCTCGATCGCGGCGAACACGTAGCGCGGCTGGAAGTGGATGTCGGCCACCACCGGGATCGGCGACTTCCTGGCGATCACCGCCAGCGCGTCCGCGTCGTCCTGCGTCGGCACCGCCACCCGGACGATCTCGCAGCCCGCGGCGGTCAGCTCGGCGATCTGCCGCAGCGTGGCCTCGACGTCGGCGGTGCGCGTGACGGTCATCGACTGCACCGACACCGCCGCGTCGCCGCCCACCGGCACCGAGCCCACCAGCACCTGACGCGCGACCCGCCGGCGCCGCCCACGCACGGCCGGCATTCCGAGATCCGTTGAGCTCACCTGTCGGGCTCCTTCCCGATCGCGGCACGAGATCACCAACGCATGGGACCGCTGTGGCAAACGAAAACCGCAGCTACAAAAGACACTTTACACCCTCCGTATTCGATGAGTAACTATTGGTAGCGAGGACGTGGCAGAAGGAGCCCAAGCCTGTGAGTTTCACCGACCAACTGGCACCACGCGTTGACGACCGGCTGTCCGGCTTCCTGGAAACCTGGCGGGCGCCGGTCGCCGACCCCGACGTCGAGACCGCCTACCGCCTGCTGACCGAATTCATCCTGTGCAGCGGTAAACGCATCCGCCCGCAACTGTGTTACTGGGGCTGGCGCGGCGCCGGCGGGGAAGACTGTGAGGAGATCATCAGCGCCGCGGCGGCGTTGGAACTGTGTCACGCCGGGTTGCTCATCCACGACGACATCATGGACGGCAGCCGGCTGCGCCGCGGCCGGCCCACCGTCCACAGAAACCTGTCCGACCTGCACGAAGGCCCGGGTGCCGAAGCGTTCGGCCAGGCCGGCGGCATCCTGCTCGGCACGCTCAGCCTGGCCTGGTCCGACGCGCTGCTGTCGTCCTGCGGGATCGAGCCGATCAGGTTGAAGGCCGCGCACCACCTGTTCGACGCCATGCGCATCGAGGTCATCAGCGGCCAGTACCTCGACATGCTCGCCCAGCTCCGGGCCGGCGCCAGCGTGGCCGAGGCGCTGACGGTGATCCGCTACAAGACCGCCAAGTACACCGTGGAACGGCCGCTGCAGATCGGCGGCGCGCTGGCCGGGGCCCCGATCGAGCTGCTCGACGCCTACTCGCGCTTCGGCGTGCCGATGGGCGAGGCCTTCCAACTGCGCGACGACGTGCTCGGCACGTTCGGCTCGTCGGCCGAGACCGGCAAGTCCGAGCTCGACGACCTGCGCGAGGGCAAGCACACCGTGCTCATCGCGTACGCGGTGCAGAACGCCTCGCCCGCGCAGCTCGGCTTTCTCAAGACCTGGCACGGCAACCCCGGCCTGACCGACGAGCGCGCCGGGGGGCTGCGCCAGATCCTGCTCGACACCGGCGCGCTCGACCGGGTGGAGACCATGATCGAGGAGCGCGTGGGCGCGGCGGTGTCCGTGCTGACGGCCGCGCCGATGGCGGCGGCGGCGAAGAGTGCCCTGACCGTGCTGGCCGACCAGCTCGCGCACAGGACCAGGTAAGAGGGGGCGACACCATGGGGCGAGTGCTGCTTGCGGCCCCGCGCGGCTACTGCGCGGGGGTGGAACGTGCCATCGAGGCGGTCGAGGAGGCGCTGAGACGCTTCGGCCCACCCGTCTACGTGCGCAAACAGATCGTGCACAACACGTACGTGGTGGCCGACCTGAGCAGGCGCGGCGCGGTCTTCGTCGACGAGCTCGACGAGGTGCCCGACGACGCGCTGGTCGTCTTCTCCGCCCACGGCGTCTCGCCGGCGGTCAAGAGCGAGGCCGGGCGGCGCGGGCTGCGTACCGTCGACGCCACCTGCCCGCTGGTCACCAAGGTCCACCGCGAGGCGGCGCGGCTGGCCGACGCGGGCTACGAGATCGTCCTCATCGGTCACGCCGACCACGAGGAGGTGGAGGGCACGCTCGGCGAGGCCCCCGACCGCATCCACGTGGTCGACCCGGCGCGTCCCGACGAGGTGACGGCCACCGGCGCGGCCAAGGTGAGCTGGCTGTCGCAGACCACGCTGGCGGTGGACGAGACCATGGACGCCGTCGCCAGGCTGCGCGAGCGTTTCCCCGCGCTGATCGACCCGCCCAGCGACGACATCTGCTACGCCAGCCAGAACCGGCAGGAGGCGATCACCAGGATCGCCCCGCAGTGCGAGCTGGTCCTGGTCGTCGGCTCGGCCAACTCCTCCAACTCCCAGCGGCTGGTCGAGGTCGCCCTGACGGCCGGGGCGTCCGCCGCCCACCTGGTCGACCGGGCCGCCGACGCCGACGAGCGCTGGCTCGACCGGGTGGAGACCGTCGGCGTCACCTCCGGCGCCTCGGTGCCGGAACGGCTGGTCGAGGAGCTGCTCGACTGGCTGGCCGGCCGCGGCTACGACCACGTCGAGCCGATCACGCTCACCGAAGAGACCCTCACGTTCTCTCTCCCGCACGAACTGCGACCGACCCGCGACCACGGTTAGGCCAGTCCCCCCATCAGAAAGAGGCGGTGCGTCATGACAGAAACGACCAACTCCACCGTGCCCGCGAACGGCAACGGCAACGGCCGGCTCAGCCTCAGCACCGAGGCCGCCCGCCAGCTCTCGACCACGACCAAGACGCCGCCGCAGATGCAGGAGATCACCTCCCGCTGGCTGCTGCGGCTGCTGCCGTGGGTCCAGTGCCAGGGTGGCGTGTTCAGGGTCAACCGGCGGCTGACCTACACCCTCGGCGACGGCCGCATCACGTTCACCAACACCGGTTCCGAGGTCAGCGTCATCCCGGCCGAGCTCACCGAGCTGCCCATGCTGCGCGGCTTCGAGGACATGGACGTGCTCGAAGCGCTGGCCGGCCGCTTCACCCAGCGCGAGGTCGAGCCGGGCGACGTCATCGCCGCGGAGAACGCCTCGTGCGACGAGCTCGTCCTGATCGCGCACGGCCGGGTGAGCAAGGTCGCGCAGGGCGCGTACGGCGACGACCAGAACCTGGGCGTGCTGGCCGACGGCGACTACCTGGGCGAGCAGCTCCTGGTCCAGGGCGGCCAGTTCGAGTACACCGCGAAGGCCAAGACGTCCTGCACCCTGCTGGTGTTGTCCGAGCAGGACTTCCTGCAGGTCGCCGAGCAGGCGCCGGCGCTGCGCGAGCACCTGGAGCAGAGCCGTGCCTTCACCGAGCGGCCCGCCAACGAGTACGGCGAGGCCGCGATCGACATGTCCTCCGGCCACACCGGCGAGCCCACGCTGCCCGGCACGTTCGTCGACTACGAGCAGAGCCCGCGCGAGTACGAGCTGAGCGTGGCCCAGACGATCCTGCGGGTGCACAGCCGGGTCTCCGACCTGTACAACCAGCCGATGAGCCAGCTCGACCAGCAGCTCAGGCTGACCATCGAGGCGCTGCGCGAGCGCCAGGAGCACGAGCTGGTCAACAACGCGGAGTTCGGCCTGCTCGCCAACTGCGACCTCGGCCAGCGCATCCGCACCCGCTCCGGCCCGCCCACCCCCGACGACCTGGACGACCTGCTGGCCACGGTGTGGAAGGACCCGGCGTTCTTCCTCGCCCACCCGCAGACGATCGCGGCCTTCGGCAGGGAGTGCAGCAAGCGCGGGCTGTACCCGCAGGCCAGCGAGGTCAACGGGCACCGGGTGCCGGCCTGGCGCGGGGTGCCGATCTTCCCGTGCAACAAGATCCCGGTCACCGGCAAGCGCACCAGCTCGGTGCTGCTGATGCGCACCGGCCAGGAGAACCAGGGCGTGATCGGGCTGCACCAGACCGGCATCCCCGACGAGTACCAGCCGGGCCTGTCGGTGCGGTTCATGAACGTCAACGAGAAGGCCGTCATCTCGTACCTGGTCAGCGCCTACTACTCGGCCGCCGTCCTGGTGCCCGACGCGATGGGCGTGCTGGAGGACGTGGAGATCGGCAGGAACGGCTGACGAGGCGAGCCCGTCCTTCCGTCCCCATGGATTGGTGGTGTTTGTGTTGACAGAGTCCGATCAGCAGCGGCTGAGCCTCGACACCGCGGCGGCCCGCAGGCTCGCCACGACGACCAAGACCAACCCGCAGATGCGGGAGATCTCGCCCCGCTGGCTGTTGCGGGTGCTCCCGTGGGTGGAGACCACGGGCACCTACCGGGTGAACCGGCGCCTCACCTACCTGGTCGGCGGCGGCCGGGTGAGCTTCTCCAGCGCCGGCGCGCGCTACCGGGTGGTCCCGCCGAGCCTGGCCGAGCTGCCGCTGCTGCACGGGCTCGACGACGACCGCGTGCTCGACAGCCTGGCCGGGCTGTTCGAGCAGCGGGAGTACGAACGCGGCGACATGATCGTCCGGGCCGGGCGGCCCGGGGACGAGCTGCTGCTCATCGCCCGCGGCAGGGCGGTCATGTTCCAGGCCGGCCGCTACGGCGACCGGCTCGAACTGGGCACGCTGGCCGACGGCGACCACGTCGGCACCAGCCTGCCCGCCGAGCAGTGGACGTTCTCGCTGCGGGCCGACACCACCTGCACCGTGCTGGCCCTGCCGTGGGAGGAGTTCCACGCGGTGAGCGCGCAGTCGCCGCCGCTGCGCGCCCAGTTCGACCTGCACCGCGCCCGCGCGTCCGCGCCGCAGAACAAGCACGGCGAGGCGGCGATCGCGACGGCGGCCGGGCACACCGGCGAGCCCGAGCTGCCCGGCACGTACGTCGACTACGACCCGGGCCCGCGCGAGTACGAGCTGAGCGTCAGCCAGACCGTGCTGCGCGTGCACACCCGGATCGCCGACCTGTTCAACCAGCCGATGGACCAGAAGGAGGAGCAGCTCAGGCTGACCGTCGAGGCGGTGCGCGAGTCGCAGGAACGCGCGATGGTCAACGACCGCGAGTTCGGCCTGCTGCACAACATCGACCCGCGCCAGCGCATCTACACCAGGAACGGCCCGCCCACCCCGGAAGACCTGGACGAGCTGCTCTGCCGCAGGAAGAAGACCCGGTACTTCCTCGCCCATCCCCGGGCCATCGCCGCCTTCCACCGCCAGTGCAACGCCAAGGGCCTGTATCCCGACAGCGTCCGGCTGGAGGGCTCGACGCTGACCGCCTGGCGCGGGGTGCCGATGCTGCCCTGCGACAAGATCCCCATCAGCCGGGCGGGCACCAGCTCGATCCTGGCCATGCGCACCGGGGAGTCGGACGAGGGCGTGGTCGGCCTGTACGAGACCGGCATCCCCGACGAGCGCCACCCCGGGCTCAGCGTGAAGTTCACCGGCATCGACGCCAAGGGCATCGCGTCCTACCTGGTCACCGCGTACTACTCGGTGGCCGTGCTGGTGCCGAGCGCGCTGGGCGTGCTGGAGAACGTGGACTGCTACGCGGAAGGGACGGCGTGAGCGTGGCCGAGCAGCCGTTCGACCTGCCCGACTTCTACCTGCCGTACCCGGCGCGGCTCAACCCGCACCTGACGGAGGCCCGCGCGCACGCCAAGAAGTGGGCGCGGGACATGGGCATGCTGGAAGGCTCGGGCATCTGGGACGAGGCCGATCTCGACGCCCACGGCTACGCGCTGTTGTGCGCCTACACCCATCCCGACTGCGACGGCCCGACGCTCAGCCTGATCACCGACTGGTACGTGTGGGTCTTCTTCTTCGACGACCACTTCCTGGAGGTGTTCAAACGGCCGGGCGACCTCGACGGCGGCAAGGCGTACCTGGACCGGCTGGCCGCCTTCATGCCGATGGACCTGGCCGCGGGCATGCCCGAGCCGTCCAACCCGGTCGAGGCGGGGCTGGCCGACCTGTGGCGCAGGACGTGCCCGAGCCGGTCGGCCTGCTGGCGGGAGCGCTTCTCGGAGAGCACCAGGAACCTGCTGAACGAGTCGTTGTGGGAGCTGGCCAACATCAACGCCGGCCGGGTGGCCAACCCGGTCGAGTACATCGAGATGCGGCGCAAGGTGGGCGGCGCGCCGTGGTCGGCCGGGCTGATCGAGCACGCGGCGAACGCCGAGGTGCCGGCGCGGGTGGCGGGCGCGCGGGCGATGCGGGTGCTGCGCGACGCCTTCGCCGACAGCGTGCACCTGCGTAACGACCTGTTCTCCTACCAGCGCGAGGTCGAGGACGAAGGCGAGCTGAGCAACGGGGTGCTGGTGCTGGAGACGTTCCTCGGCTGCTCCACGCAGGAGGCGGCCGAGGCGGTCAACGACCTGCTCACCTCGCGGATGCAGCAGTTCGAGCACACGGCGGTCGCCGAGCTGGGGCCGATGTTCGCCGAGCACGGCATCGACCCGCTCACCGCCGCCGAGGTGCTGGCCTACGTCAAGGGGCTGCAGGACTGGCAGTCCGGCGGGCACGAGTGGCACCTGCGCTCCAGCCGCTACATGAACGAGCGGGCGCGGGCGGCCGCGCCGCTGGGCATGAAGTCGGTCGTCGACGTGCTCGGGCTCAAGCGGCTGCGCGGCTTCACGCACGTGCCGTACCAGCGGGTCGGGCCGTCGCGGATCCCCGAGCTGTACGTGCCGTTCGAGCTGAGGCTGTCGCCGCACCTGGACGACTCGCGGCGCAACGCGGTGGCCTGGTGCGCGGAGATGGGCATGCTCGAAGCCCAGCCGGGCGTGGTGGGCTCGGCCGTGTGGGACGCCGCCAAGCTGGTCGACTACGACCTGCCGCTGTGCGCGGCCGGGCTGCATCCCGACGCCTCACCGCAGGAGCTGGACCTGGCCTCGCACTGGCTGTGCTGGGGCACCTACGGCGACGACTACTTCCCGGTGGTGTTCGGCAGGTCGCGCAACCTGCACGCGGCCAAGCTGACCGTCGACAGGTTCTCGGCGTTCATGCCGGTCGACGGCTCGGCGCCGCCGCCGCCGGTCGGCGCGCTGGAGCGGGGGCTGGCGGACCTGTGGGCGCGCACCGCCGGGCCGATGCCGCCGCACGCCCGCGCCAAGCTGCGCCGCTCGGTGGAGGGCATGTGCGAGGGCTGGTTGTGGGAGCTGGCCGGCGAGCTGGCGCACCACATTCCCGACCCGGTCGACTACATCGAGATGCGCAGGCTGACGTTCGGCTCGGAGATGACGATGAGCCTGGCACGGCTGCGGCACGCCACGGTGATCCCGGAGGAGTTCTACCGGACCGGCCCGATGCGGGCGCTGGAGAACGCCATGATGGACTGCGGGCTGCTGGTCAACGACATCTTCTCCTACCAGAAGGAGATCGAGTTCCAGGGCGAGGTGCACAACTCGATCCTGGTGGTGCGGAACTTCTTCGACTGCGACTACCCGCGGGCGCTGGCGATCGTCAACGATCTGCTGACGTCCAGGATGAAGGAGTTCCAGCACATCGTGGCCGACGAGCTGCCGCTCCTGTGCGCCGGGTTCGGCCTCGACGCCGAGGCCAGGAAGGAGCTCGACGGGTTCGTGGCCGAGCTGCGCAACTGGATCGCCGGGATCCTGAACTGGCACCGCGAGTGCTTCCGCTACGACGAGACGTCGCTGCGCAGGCACCATCGGCCGCCGAAGTTCCGGCTGGCCGGTCCGACCGGGCTGGGCACGTCGGCGGCGCTGCTGGGCTGAGCCGTCACAACCACACTCCCTGCGGACGGGGTTCGTGCAGCCAGCCGAGCAGCCGCAGCAGCCGTTGTTGCGACGGGGTGACGTTGTGCAGGCGGATCCACCGCTGCGCCGGTGGCAGCGCCGGCATGACCAGCACCCGCAGCCCGGACAGGTCGATGAAGGTCAGCCCGCCGGTGTCCACCACGATGTAGGTGGCGTCCTGGCGGGAGCCGGTCAGCGTCCTGGACAGCGCCGGGCTGTTGGTGGCGTCGACCTCGCCGATCAGCATGACGGCCGGGATCCCCGGCGCCAATCGCGCCGTGATCCGCAGTTGCTCGTCCTGATAGAGCAGTCGCTCTCCATCGCTCACGGCCCCCGCACCCCCCAACACTGCCGACGTGGGGGTTGCCGCCGGGCCCGCCGGCGGGGGCCGATCGCCGTCGCAGCCCCCAGCCGGCCTGACGCCCCTGGAGGCCGCAGCGCTTCGGGGCGCTGACGATTAACCCGAATCCAGGTTACACGAAATATGTTTCGCTTTGTAATTTTCGCCAGAAAATGACCGAATTACAGGGAAATACTGAAAGGTCCGGCCCCGCCGCCCCCTGGAAGGTGGCCCCGGACATGGCTGAGGCCGGTCCAGCACGCGTATCTGGACCGGCCTTGGCCGTTGGGGCGGGGTGGTCACGCTTCACGTCGTCGCGGCCGGCAGAGGCTGCTCCAGTGGGGTGCCGCCACGTGGAGACGTGGCAACCGGGGCGCCTTCATGCCAGGCGACCGGACGTGCGAGCGCTCTCGCCGCCCAGGGGTGCTCAGTTGTTGTCGCCGTACTGCGCCTGGTTGTTGAGGATGTTCAGCTCCATGTCCTGCAGGTGCGCGAGGGTGAGGATGTCGATGTACTTCAGCGAGTCGTTCAGTACGTCGTTGAGCGCGGTCAGGTCGTCCAGGATCGAGTCCTGGCCCAAGATGTTCTTGTCGTAGTTGACCGGGTTCGGAACATCGGCAGACGCGGCGGTGGTGGAGAGACCGAACAGGGCGCCGGCGATGGCGGCACCGGCAAGAATGCGACGCATCATTGTGATTCTCCTTCGTTGGAATCGGCGCGGACTGCGCGTCATCGTCTTTTGCTCGCTCAGCGCTGCTGCGAGTTATCGCGAGTAACCATCTCGCGTTTCACGGGGGCTCGCAAGGAAAAATTGTTAAGCCCGGGTCAAGTACCAGCCGTAATTCCTTGGATATTGATCCAAACTTGTCGTGATATGCCCGTCTTAGTCCAGATTTGTTCGTACTGACATCGGTGGCGATTTGCGCCTTTGCCGCTACATGCGCTCAGCGCATGACCAAAGGTGGTTTTATGAGCATAGTGCGGCGGAAAACTACGGGGTGTAAGTCCACTCGCGCCGCGAGGGAAGGGCGCGGCGCCTGGCGCGACCTGGGAGCGCTGAATATGCCATGAACGCAATACGGCCACTGCTGCTAATAGCGGCGACGAGCGTGATATGGGGCGCGCCGGATACCGGCCCGGCGCACGCGCTGAATGGCTGCGCGGGGCCGGCCGCGATGAATTGCGCGGCGGCGACGATCCCCACTGGGCCGGCCGGCGTGATCCGCTCGGCGGCCGGGGCCATCGCATTGCGCGCGGCCATAGAAATGATCGGCGTGCCCTACTCATGGGGCGGCGGCGGACCCGGCGGGCCCGGCTACGGGATCGGCAAGGGCGCGGACACCAAGGGGTTCGACTGCTCCGGGCTCACCGAATACGCCTGGGCCAGGGCGGGGGTGCTGATCGGGGCCACCACGCGCGAACAGTGGCGCTCGGGAATCCGGGTGCCCAGGGAGGAGATACAACCGGGGGATCTGGTCTTCTTCGACAACGAGCCGAGCCGCCCAGGACCAGAGCACGTGGGGCTGGCCGTGGACGGCGAACGCATGGTGGACGCGCCGTACACCGGCGCGAACGTGCGGATCGATCCGCTGGACAGAACTGATTTCATGGGGGTGGTACGTCCCGGCGCCGGCCGCGCCGACACCGGGACATCGGAGTTCTAGGCCGCCCGGCCCAGGTCGTCCTGCAGTGATCGACCTGGGCCGTCGGCACTCCGGCTGGTGCGCACCGAGCCTGTTGCGTGGACTCGCGATTGTTACGCGGCAACGTTCTCGCGATTCACCTCGACACCAGGAAGGCGATCTCGGCCGGGTGGCTCGCCGGCGATTTCCGTGAGCCGCGATCGGCCTTCCTGCCTACGCCACGTGAGGAGCGTCAGTTGTTGTCGCCGTATGCCTTCTGGTCGTTCAGCAGGTTGAGCTCCATGTCCTGCAGGTGCAGGAAGGTGAGGATGTCGATGTACTTCAGCGAGTCGTTCAGCACGTCGTTCAGCAGCGTCGCGTCGTCGAGCACGCTCAGCTGGCCCAGGACGTTCTGACCGTGGTTGACGGGGTTGGGGACGTCGGCGGAGGCCGAACCGGCGGAGAAGCCCAGAGCGGTCGCGGCGATTGCCGCGCCGGCCAGAATGCGTCGGATCATGTTTGTTTTCCTCCATGGATGGGCGCGGAATTCTCGGCGCCGTAGTCGTTTGCAGGGCTGTGAGGTGCCGCCAATAACAATCGCGGCAGCCTGCGAAATCCGCAACTCAGAAAGCTCTACCGGAGGTCAAGGGAAAACCTCGGTTTCTTGGCGTTCCAGGGGTCGGCGACGGGCGTATATATGCGGTCGCGGTCGGGGGCGGCAAACGACTTTTATTTTGTCCGAGGCGGCCGATGATGTTCCGCTGGAATACCATCGGTTAGGCAACGATCACCCGAAACTTGAGGCTTCCACTACGCCCGGCAGACCGGCGCGAGCGGGCCCGGGCCGGGGAATCGGGCGTGACATTGCGGTTCATGATCCACTAGAAAGCGACCATGAATTCAGAAACTCCGCGGCTCGTCGGTGCGGCGCTCGAACGGGCCAGGACGTCAGGATTCGAATACTCCTGCGATCCGGCGGTCGGCCGCCTGCTGGCCACGCTGGCGGCGGCCGTGCCGGAGAACGGCCGGGTGCTCGAACTCGGCACCGGGGTGGGCGTGGGCACGGCGTGGCTGGTCAGCGGCCTGCTGCCGCGCACCGACGCGACCGTGACCAGCGTCGAGAGCGATCCGGGGCGGGGCGCGGCCGCGGCGTCCGGCGACTGGCCGGGGTTCGTGGACCTGCGTGTGGGCGACGGGATCGACCTGCTGGCCGCGGAAGGCGGGTACGACCTGGTGGCCGCGGAAGGCGGGTACGACCTGGTGTTCGCCGACTGCGTGGCGGGCAAGCACGTCGGGCTCGACCGCACCATCGCGGCGCTGCGGCCCAGGGGCGTGCTCGTGGTGGACGACATGGTGCCGGCCCCCGGGGTGACCTGGGACGAGGGGTTCGCGGTGAGGCAGGAGGGGGTGCGGCGGACGTTGCTGAGCCATGAGCGGCTGGTCGCGCTCGAACTGGCGCACGGCTCCGGCGTCATCCTGGCCACCGCCCGCTGACCCCCCGCC
>NZ_JABCPZ010000156.1 GCF_013283785.1 Nonomuraea antri | reverse complement strand
CCACCCCACCGGGCCGGGCACCGCAAGCATCCGCGCGCTCACCTCGCTCGGCCACGAAGCCCATCGCGAGAGCAGGCGACGGGCCAAGGCCGCCGCGACGATCGGCCGCCCCACACCGTCCCGCCGTTCGTCTCACCGCATCTGGTGCGGTTCAACCCGCACCTGCAGCAGGCCCGTGAACACCTGCGCAGGTGGCGGCCGCACGTGGGCATCACCGGCCCGGACGGCATCTGGAGTGAGGAGTACGCCGAGGCCTGCGATCTGGGCCTGCTCACCGCCTTGGACAATCCGGACGTGACGCTGGAGCAACTTGTGCGGGCCACCGAATGGGACACCTGGACGTTCCGACGACTACATCGCGCACGTTTACGTCAAACCCGGCGACCACGCCGGCTTGAAGGATTAGCGGCACGGCAACGCGCCCTCATGCCTCTGGCCGGCGCCTCCACCACCGTGCCGGTCAACGGAGTGGAGCGGGCACCGGCCACGCTGTGGGCTCGCACCGCTCCCACCCTGACCCTGCAGTTGCGCCGGCGCATGCGCGAGCTGTGCGCCGCGTTCGCAGAGCGTCATCAGTGGGAGGTCGCCAACGCGGTCCACCGGCGCATCCCGGACCCCGTCGACTTCCTGGAGATGCGGCGCGAGACGGCAGCCGGTGACCTGACCGCCATCCTGCTCCTGGCCTCGTCCGGCCACGACCTGCCGCCGGAAGTGGACGACCACCCCCACGATGGTCCGGCTCATGGAAGCCTTCACCGACCAGTACGGCCTGCTCAACGACATCTACTCCTACCCCAAGGACCTTGAAGTCGAGCTCTCCCACAGCAACGGCGTCTCCGCCGTGATGGCCTTCCTGGACTGCGACACCCAGAGCGCGATCGACATCCTCGCCGACCTGACCAACCTGCGCACCCGCCAGTTCCAGCAGATCATCGCCGAGGAGATCCCCCAACTCGTCGAGGACGCCCGGCTGGACGAGGCCACCCGTGACCGGCTCGATGACTACATCACGCGGCTGCGGCAGTGGCTCACCGGCCAACTGTCCTGGTATGTCGGCGATCCACCCCGCTACCCGCCGACCCGCCGCTACGACCTGAGCGCCGCGCACGCGGGCATCACCCTCCCAGCCGCATGCTCCGGCCACACCGGCCCTTCCGGCCCACCGGGCTCGGCATTTTTCAGTCGCCGATCTCACCGCCCGTCACCCCCTGGCGGGAACCCCTGGCGGGAACGCGGCTGTGCCCGGGCTCATCGAGGGCGACGGTGGCAGCGAGCGGCGGGGTCCTGCTCGGTGGTGATGCGGGCGGAGGTCTCTTCGCCGAGTTGCACGTAGCGGCCGAGGCCGGCCGGGTGCTGGTGGCGGCTCTTGCCCTGCCGGCGGGTGAAGGTCGCCGAGCGCGTCATGCAAGGCCGGCGCCGAGTTCTCGGGGTGGACCTGCAAGCGGCGGGTCCCGAGCCCAGGAGGTTCTCAGCCCCGTCCTCGGCCTCGTCCGGCCGGGGACGGCACCTGGCGGCCTGTTCGAATTGACCTGATCCCGACAGGGCCACCAAGTCCAGGGCCAGCGCGTATCGAACTGATCGAGGCGCGGAATCGGCGGAAAGGGGCGGCGAGCCCCTCCGGCAGTAGGTCATTGATCAAGGCGTGCTCGCGGAAGCGTCGGGGGAAGCTCTGGTCGCTCCCTGACCGAGCGGGCGGCTCCCCTGGACGGGCGCGAGTGGTGACCGCTCAAGTGCGTCGGAGTACTGCCGCCCTGAGCGTCAGCCGACCTTCGCCGCTTGCAGGATCTGGTGCAGTTGGACGGCGTATGCGCGGGGGTGGGTGGTGTTGCCATTGTGGCCGCCGGGGAACTCGGCGACCTCGACGCCGAGCAGCGTGGCCAGTTCCTGTGCGCAGCGGTAGTCGAAGACGGTGCGCGGGGTGGTCCGGCCGGCGGCGGGAACGACGCGGGTAGGGGTGTGCGCCAGTTCGTTGACCGGCAGGGTGTCGTTGATCAGGGCGGTGAAGTCATGCTCGATGAAGAAGCCGAAGTTGGCGATCCGCTCCGAGGTCATGGGCTGCGGCGTCAGGTCGGGCTCGGCGTCGGGGTTGGCCGGGTCGATGCCCAAGACCTCGGCGACCGTCTTGAGTGCCGGCGCGAGCCCTTGCTCCCGGTAGAGCTGCTGGATCTCGGCCAGTTCGGCCTCATGGCGGGCTTGGTCCGGAACGGGCAGCAGGCGGGGCGCGACCGGCTCGTGCGCGATGAGGGTACGGAGCTGCCCGGTGTGCCGGACGGCCAGATGCAGGCCAATGACCGCGCCCAGGCTGCAGCCGAGCATGGCCGCCGGCTCGTCGGTGACCGCGGCCAGCAGCCGGTGGACGTCGTCGGCGTGTTCGGCCATCGTCACACCGCTGCTGGGGTCGTCCAGGGTGCTGCGGGACAGTCCGCGCCGGTCGTAGGTGAGCACGGTGTAGGCGTCGGCGAGCTGATCGACCAGATCGACGCTGCGTCCGGCGTCGCCCTCGCCGCTCTGGGAGGTCAGCAGCGTGGGGCCGTTGCCGCGCATCTCGTAGTAGAGGCTGGCGCCCGGGACGGCCAGGTAGCCGGTTGTCGTGGTCATGGGAGGGTCCTTTCGCCTTGGTTCGCGATCAACGTATTCCATCATTCTTGATACATCAATTCTGATGCATCTTTTTTGATGTAATCTCGGTCACATGAACGGAGTGGACCTGTTCCTACTGGGGCGCACCCTGATGAAGATCGGCGAAGAGGCCCTGCCCACCGAGGGGCTGGGCGACCAGCCTGGGAGTGCCCGGACCGTGCTGATCGTGGTCAGCGACGTCCGCACGCATCCCGGCAGCGCGATCAGCGAGATCGTCACCCGCACCGGCCTGCCCCAGAGCGCCGTGTCAGCGGCGGTCGCCCGGTTGCGGGAGGCGGGTGCCGTCGTCACGGAACCCGATACCCGCGACCGCCGACGACTCCGCATCCAACCCGCCCCGGAGATCTCCAGCCGCGTCGAGCAGGTCCGCTCGACCTCCATCGACGCAGCCCTGGCCAAAGCGCTGGCCATCGACGACCCGCACAGGGTCACCGAGATCATCGCCCTCCTGGAGGAACTCGCCCGGAACCTGTCTCCGCAGGCGCTCAGCCGCCTGCGCGACTGACCGCCACGCGGCCGGGCCGCCGAACCACAGGGGCGAGCGCGCCGGCCAAGCCGTGCAGATCGCGGCCGTCGCCGACCTTGAAGGGCTGACACCTTCTCACCAAGCTCCGCATGGACGCCTCCAGCGCCACTCGCTGCTGCGCCTACTTTTTGGGGCCGGGGACACCATCGGGAGCGGAGGGCCACAAACGCGGGTGCGGGGCGCGCCCCGCGATTCCTCGTACCTCCTGGACTGCCTGATCAACCTGGACACCGGCCCGAAACCCGAGGTGGTCACGACGGACCAGGCCAGCGACAGCGCCATGATGTTCGGGATCTTCTCCATGCTCGGCCACCGGTTCACGCCCCGCTTGCCGACCTGCTCGACGTCAGCACCGGCGACCATGGGGCGCTGGAGGCGATCGCCCGGAACAAGGTGAACACCAAGAAGGTGCTCACGAAGTGGCCGGACATGCTCCGGGTCGTCAGTTAGCGGCATCAGGGCTGGTTCTCAATGTTGTGGTTTCTTTGAAGTACTTGTCGGTGATCCTGGACCAGTTGCGTGCCCAGGGCGTGCCGGTCATGGACGAGGATGTGGCCCGGCTGTCCCCGCTGGGCCACATCCACCGCCGCTCCGCGATCGCTTCCTCGGCCCCGGACAAGGGCCTGCGGCCGCTCGGAGTGGCGGCGCTGCCCCAGGACGCATCTTCCGCCGTAGTAGACGAAGACTGCGTGCAAACCCCGCAGGGACCCGTACAGTGATCTTGGGCGCAGCAGTCAGCGCGCCGGTCCCCAGCCGGGTCGAAGCCTTCCTCGCACGCGCGTCGAGTGACGTTGGTTACTGTTGGGCCGGCTTGTCGTAGACACCGATCGTCCACGCGCTGGGACGCTGGTTCACCACCTTGGCAAGGCGTTCCGGCGTCGTGATGATCGTATCCATGTCATAGGTGCCGCTGCCGTCCTCGATTTTCTGGCCGACGGGGGCGTCGGAAGGGAAGATCCAGATCTCCAGGTGCTGAGGTTTGCCGAGCCACCCCGGGCCGGCGGACTTCCAGTCGTGCTGGGCGTCGAGATGGTCTCCACGACGATCCCCGCACTGGCCGAAGCTCGTTTCATTGCCCTGCCTCACCAGCACCCAGACGTTGGGATCGGCGCAGCGGATGGAGTAGCCGGTGTTGTAGGTGGTCGGCTGGAAGGTCACCTTCACCCCTTCACCGACCGTCGAGTGGCTCTCGGAGAGAATCAACTCCAGTGTGTCTCCGTTCACGCCGACGGCTGTCCCGGGCAGATCGACGCCGTTCGTCACCCGCACCGCGGAGGCCGGGCCCGGCGCGGACGCACCGCCGTACGGTCCGAAGGCCGCGACGACACCGAAGGTCGCCGCGGCGGCCCCGACCAGCACCGCCCCGGCCATCCCCCTCTTACGCAGGCGGGCGACCCGTCCCCGCCGGGTGATCTCCTGCAGCTGCGCGGGTCCGCTCGGCCCCTCGGTGCTGTACTCCTCGAACACCGCGCGCAGGTCACTTTCGGTGTACTGAGTCATTGCTTCGCCTCCACATTGAGTTCGCGCAGCGCCGGATCCACCCGAAGCCGTGCCAACGCGCGGCTGAGCTGCTTCTTCACCGTTCCGAGTGAGCATCCGAGGACGTCAGCGATCTGCTCATGCGGCAGATCGGCGAAGTAGTGCAGGACGATGACCGCTCGCTGCCGAGCCGGGAGGGCGCCGGTCGCCGTCCACAAGGCGGCGCGGTCAGCCACCGTCCCGGCGATGTCTCCCTGCTCGGGTCCCTCCGGCATCGCTTCGGTGGGCACTTCACCCCGCCATCGGCGCCGCCACCAGGAGGCGTGCGTGTTGACGATGATCCGGTACACATACGGATCCGGGTTGCTCTCGATCTTGCGCCAGGCCCCCCACGCCTTGATCAGCGAGGTCTGCACCACATCCTCCGCCGCCGCCCAGTCCCTGGTGAGCAGGAACGCCGTACGGCACAGCCGCTCATGCCGCTGCTCGACATACCAAGCAAACCCGTCCACCATCTCCCACTCCCTCTACGACGCTCTCTCCGGAACTACCGCCCGGGAGGCGCCTTTGGGTGACAGAGTTCGGAAATCGGGGGTTCCCCCTTTCGGACTTATCTTGGCTGCCCCGAAGCAGAGCACTTCGATCTGAGCACCAAGGAGGGTCGATTCATGTTCGTGGCTGCGGAATACGAGCTACAGCTGGGCGCCGAACGCCAGGCCGAGGGGATCGCCGTCGTAAAGCGTCGCGAGGCTACCGGTGCCATGCTGCCCGGCAAGAAGACCTGCCGCCCCGCGTCATCGGCCCTGCCGAGCCGGCCACACTGCGCCGCCTGGTCAACGACGGTGTCTCGGTCACCGAGGCTGCCCGCATCCTCAAAATTGGCCGCTCCACCGCCTCCGCGACACTCGCAGGACGCTGACCAGCACCTATCCACCCACATCTCGCTGCGACTCTTCGGCTGCCCTATCAAGATCGCTCTCATCGATGACGGCCGTCCGGCGGCTCCTCAGCCTCGGGACCCGTCGCGCCACCGCAGCCGCTACCGGGGCGCCGGCCCGAGAGCCCTCGGCTTCGGGTTAGGTCAGGCTCGGTGCTGGTGTCATGCGTGGTGGTCCAGGCGCTGGTCTGTCTGGGTGGTTATGCCGGTGACATGTGACAGCGTTTGCCGGTCTGCTGCCTGCCAGGTGAAGAAGATCAGCTGGCCGGACTGGCGGTGATGTGGTGGCCCGCCCAGTTCAGCGCGACCTCGCCAGTCGCCAGAAAGTCCAGCTCGACCTCACCTTTCATCCTGGCGAAGAAGCGGGTTTCGGACATGGGCCGCAGGTCGGTCTTGGCCAGCCCGTGCACCTGCGCCATCAGCCGGTTGCCGTCGCGCGTGACGTCCATCGTGGAGGTGCGGCCCAGGTGGCGCATCGTGTAGCGGCCGGTGTACCGGTCGAGGACGGCGGGGTCGACGGTGACGAAGGTCCGGCGGCTGGGCAGTTCGTACGGCTCGCCGCGGGCGATTGCCGCCAGGGCGGCCTCGATCTCGGTGAAGGCGGCGTTCTCGATGTTGGACAGCACGGTGATGAAGAGGTCGTCGCGACGGTAATGCGTGGAAATGCTGACGAAGCCGATGGTTCCGCCGGAGCTTTCGATGCGGTCGCCGTGCACCGCACAGCCGTAGCCGTAGCCGATTCCGTCGGCTGTGGCGTGCGGCTTGACCAGCTCGGTGAGCGATTCCGCGCGCAGCAGGCGGGGCAGGCCGCGGTTCCAGCGGTGCAGGTCTTCGACGGTCGAGTGCAGGGCCCCCGCGGCGTCCTGGTTGGAGTTGTGCAGGTACGGGGTGCGGGTGAGGCGGCCGTCGTCAGCCATGTAGCCGATGGCGTGTCCTTCGCTGGGCTCGTCGGTCAGGCCGCTGTGCTCCATGGCCAGCGGGGCGAGGATGTGCCGGTGGATGTACTCGCCGTAGGTCAGGCCGGGACGACCGCTCGATCACTTCGCCGAGCAGGACCCATCCTGAGTTGCTGTAGCTCATCTGCGAGCCGGGCTCGAACAGCAGGGGCCGATCCTTGAAGCCGGCGATGAGCGCCGCTCGGGTGCGTGGCGTTCCCATGATGCGGGTGAAGCCTTCGGTCGTGACGTAATCGGGGATGCCCGAGGTGTTGGTCAGCAGGTGGTGCAGCGCGATCGCGTCGCCGTGCGGGTAGCCGGGCAGGTGGCGGCCGATCGGGTCGGTGATGCGGAGCCTGCCCTGCTCCTGCAGGACCAGGATCGCGATCGCGGTGAAGGTCTTGGTCTGAGATCCGATCCTGAATGTCGTGCGCGTGGTGTTGGGCACGGTGCGCTCGTGGTCGGCGTGGCCGTACCCCTTGGCGAAGAGCCGCCGGCCTCCGCGGGCGACCAGCACCGCGCCGCTGAACCTGCCGAGCTGCGCGTACGCGCGCACGAGCGCGTCCATCCGTCGCGCGAGGAAGACCATCGGAACCCTCCGTTGCTCTATTTTGACTATTCAACTTTGATTATCTGAGCACGAAGTCGCTGATATAGTCAACCTTGACCATCGCGTGGAGGTGTTCGAGTGTCGTCGACCCGGTTGCTCGTCCTGGGCGTGCTCAATGAAGGTCCGCGACACGGATACGAGATCAATCAACTCGTCACGGCCGGGGCGTTGGAACAGTGGACCGACGTGAAGCCGGGATCGGTTTATCACGCCCTGGCCAAGCTGGAGGCCGAGGGGCTGGCCGAGACGCATTCGGAGGAGCGCACCGGTGATCGGCTGCGCCGCGTTTACGCGATCACGCCCGAGGGCCGGCGCGCGCTAGGTGACCTGCTGCGCAAGGCACTGTCCGCACCGCCGCGCTCCACCAGGTCCGACTTCGCACTGGCGCTGCGCTGGCACGCGTTGCTGGATTCGGGAGAGGCGCGGGAGTTGGTGGCGGCCTCCTGCCGGGCGCTTGAGGGCCAGCGGGCGGACTTCGCGGCGGGGCGGGAAGCGAAGGCCGGCCTGTCACCGCTGGCCGACGCGCTGTTCGACAACGCCGATGCGCATCTGGCCGCTGACATGAAACTCCTGGAGGACATCCAGCGCCTGCTCGACCAGTGACGGCGAGCCGCGACTCGGCCTGTCGGTAAGGACGGCCCCACCAGCCGCCATCTGTCGCGTTCTCGCAGTTAGACGCGTCTCTCGGTGATGAGTTGTGTCGTGGGGCGGCTGCACGCTACCGGATCGGGCTCGTCGTGCCCATTGCTTGGACATGTGCCAGGAAGTCAAGCACGCCAACGAGCGCATCCCGCGTCCAGCACCTTCTACTTAGCGATCCATCCATGCCCACCTGCGACGCCTCCCTCACTTCAGCTGCCATGCGACGGATGCGGGCGGCAGGCTTGAAGCATGTCTGGGTCGAGGTCTCAGCCTTCGTACGGTCGTACCCGGCGGCGAGGCGGGGCAATGCTCATCGCCTTGATCGTGCTGCTGGCCGGGCTGCTAGCGGCAGGCCTGGTTGGATTGCTGACCGATCCGCTGCATCTGCCCGTACCTCTTCTGTCGGTGTTGGATCAGCGGGCCAGCGTGATCAGCATGTTCATCGGCGCGGCTGGGCTGGCGGTCTCGGTGATCGCACTACTGCATCCCTGACGCGCTTCCCCGATGCGATCAACTACGACCACCTGCGAGCCCGCGCCGAGAACGGACTCGCCGACCTGATACAGCGAGCCAAGGCGGCAGGACAGCTCCGCCCGGATTTCACCGAATCCGACGTCACACTGCTACTCCTGGCCAACAACGCCATGGTCACAGAGTCACCAGAGGAGTCGCTGGCCGCGTCCCGGCGCCTGCTCGGCTACCTGCTCCCGTCCTTCCGGGCAAACCGGACCGGGCCACCGCCGCCACCGGCGCCCCTCGGCCTGCGCCGGCTCCACCAATGATCCGAACGACCGCGAGGATTCTTCTCTGTAACCCCGGGTCACCGCCATCCACGCAACCGCCCCCCGCATGATCGGCGCTTTGAGCTGCGAGCATCGAGAGGCCACGGCCCGGCCCTGAAACAGGCTGGACGAGATTGCACTTTCGCTCGGCCTGGTCACCGGGCGGTGCGGCTCAGGATCCGCTGGAGGATTTCGGCGAGCCGGGTTAGGTCTTGCTGATCACAATCGGCGAAAGGGGTTTCGGCAAGCGTCACACCGATGACTCGCTCGCGCGCCTGGCGGCCCTGCTCGGTCAGGACGACAACCCGTGAACGCCGGTCGCCCGGGTCCACGACGCGCTCCACGTACCCGCGTTCGGTCAGCTGGTTGACGACGAAGCTGAGGTTGGGCGCATTGCAGAACATGCGCTCGGCCAGGACTCTCATCGATGGCGCGGGCTGGGCGGGATCGATCGCCCAAAGGGCCTGTGCCGTCGCGTAGGTGAGGCGGAGTTCCCCGAGGGCCTGGGCGATGCGGTCACTGGTCAGCATGAAGAGCTCATGATTGGCGCGCACCACCTGCTCCAGTGCCTCGTTCGTCATGCTCCCAGCCTAGCAGTTTGCTTCGAGTCTCGAAGCTGATAGCGTCATTTTCGTTTGAGACTCGAAGTAGATGGAGTTGAGCGATCATGTCCAGATATCGGGGAATCACCGCCCTCGTCACCGGAGCCTCACGAGGAATCGGTACGGCATACGCCCATGAACTCGCCCAGCGCGGGGCGAATCTCGTGCTCCTGGCCCGCTCCGGCGAGGCGCTGCGCCGGGTCGCCGATGAGATCCGCCAGGCGCATCAGGTCGACGTGATCCCCGTGACGGCCGATCTCGCCGCGCCGTCCGGGGTGACGGGCCTGATCGCGGAACTGGACGGGCAGGACCTGACAGTCGATCTGCTGGTCAACAACGCGGGCGCGGGCGCCGTCGGCCCGTTCCTGAACAGCTCGCTCCAGCGGAACGTCAGCTCGGTGGAGCTGAACATCACCGCCCTGATGCGGCTGAGCCACGTACTCGGCGGGCGCATGGTCGCCAGAGCACACGGCGGGATCATCAACGTGGCCTCCACCGCCGCCTTCCAGTCCATGCCCTACCAGGCCAGCTACGCCGCGACGAAGGCGTTCGTGCTGTCGTTCACCGAAGCTCTCGCCGAAGAGCTCCGCGACACGGGCGTCCGCGTCATGGCCGCCCATCCCGGCGCCACCGACACCGGGTTCTTCGACGGGACCTCCGCCACCATGAATCCGGCGTTCACCGATGCGCCCGAAGGCGTCGCGGCCAAGACCCTCGACGCCTTCGCCAAAGGCGCCGTCAACGCCTACCCGGGCCGTACGATCACCAGGGCGATGACATGGGCGCCTCGCCTGCTCCCCCGCGCCACGGTCACCCGGCTGACCGGGCGCCTGAACCGGAGCCTGGGCCTTCACCATGCACAGGACATCGACCATCCGAGTCGCTGACCCTGCTCCATCGCGCGGATCACGTCAGGAGCAGCCGGCCGGTTTGAGCATGTCCCGGTCGATGTGTCCGGGGAACGTCCCGCCGGGGTCAGCCGTCATCCGTCGTGCTGTCGAGCCCACCGTCCTCGGCCACCGGGCTCGAGGGCCGCGCCGCTGGAGTCCCCTGTCGCCTACGGTCGGCCGCACTGCTGCGCGCCGGCGCGACGGTCTCACTCAGCGAACCCAAACTGCTCGGCCTGTCCGCCTTCGTCCGGCCGGGGGCGGTCTGCTTCGACATCGGCGCGGCGTACGGGATGTACACCTTTCCGCTGGCCGGGAAGGTGCACGGCTTCGAGCCGGTGCCGATGCCGTACCGGCTGCTGGAGATGGGGGTGCGGGCCTCGGGGGCGCGCAACATGCGGATCACCAACGTCGCGCTGGGTGCTGTACCGGCTCGGGCTGCCCATCCAGGGCGGGGCGCACCTGCAACACCCCGGGAGGTTCGCCGCCGACAGGACGCCGAAGGTGCTGCTGTACAGCGTGGACCGGGTGCGCGAGCCGCGGGAGATCGCGCGGGTGGCCTTCATGTAGGTGGACGTGGAGGGCTTCGAGGCGAAGGTGCTGCAAGGGGCCGAGCGGACGATCCAGCGGCCGGGCCAGGCAGGAGGCCATGCAGGCGGCCCACCGCATCGACGGGGACTCGGCGCCGCTCGTCCGGGCGCTCGACGCGTCTGTCGCTGTGGACCCTGCGCGACCCATACGGCGCCGACGATCGGCTGCTCGCACGCCGAGACCCTGGAGGCTGCCGTACCCTCACGGGACGTGGTTGCGGTCGCTCAGGTGACCCGGGCGGCCACCAGGGTCTCGAAGGTATAGGGCCGCAGCCCATCGGCACGGCCGGCGAAGTACCGCTGCTGGAGGTCCGCACGTACGGGATGGTCCACGACCCTCAGCCCGCACCGGCTGATCAGCCTCTCGATCTCGTTCACCGGCCAGCCGGGCTGAAGAGGCTCGCCGGCGGAAGCCGCGATCGGCGTGTAGATCCGGGCGAATTCCGTCCCCACGTCGTCCAGCACACAGTCCTCGGCCCGGTAGGAGAACACCACCTCAGACCCGGGAGCAGCCGCCGCGATCGTGCGCAACGTCGACTCGATCGCCTGCGCCGTCAGGTAGGGAGCGACACCCGTCCAGCAGAACATCGCCGGCTGCGCCCAGTCGAACCCGGCCGCGTCCAGAACGTCCCGAACCGGTTCGGCCTCGAAATCAACCGGCACGAACACCTGCGAGTCGCTGAGCGGCAGGCCGAGCTCCCTGACCCGCTCGAGCTTCCAGGCCTGGGAAGCAGGATGATCAACCTCGAACACCGTCAGCGAGCCGAGCAGATCCGGCTGCCGCCACGCGAACGAGTCGAGCCCCGCGCCAAGAATCACGTACTGCGTGAAGGCGCCGACAGCCAGCCGGTCCTCGGCGTAGCGGCTGCGGGTGCAGACGGCCGTGCGGGACTCGCGACGGACCGGGCCGGGGAACAGCGGATCGAACCGGTCTCGCAGCTCCCGCCATACCGGGCCGACGAGCACCAGGGCCAGCGCATCGTCCAGTACCCACGGCGACGCCGTTTCCAGGCGAAACAGTCCACGCGATATGGCCGCGAACATCGCCGTCCTGCTCGGCGCGCTGTCCATGCATTCCTCCTCGCCGGGCCGGAGCCCGCGCGCGCCCACTGTGCGCACTTCACAGGATGCGCCTGAAGCGCCCTGACGGCCACAGCCAGCTCGCCTGCCGCATGATCTGCTCGCCATCGGGATTTTCCGAAACGGCCGGGCACACCACCGGTTCAACAGCGACCCCCTGGACCTGGCCGACCTGCGCGGCCGGGTGATCGCTCTGGAGGCGTTCCAGAGGTTGTGCCCGGGCCGCGTCAGTCACGGCCCGCCCCGGCTCGCCCAGACCTTCGGCGACGACCTCGCCGTGATCGACCTGCGCTCTGTGTTCGAACACCACGACGCCATGACCCCGACCAGCCTGGAAGCGTTCCTGCACGAATACCGGATCCGCTTCGCGGTCGGCATCGACGCCCACCGGGGCGACGACCCGATGCCTGTCACTTTCGCCTGGTACCGCATGCGCGGCACACCGTCCATGGTGCTCATTGACCGCGACGGTACATGCGGGGGCACCACTTCGGCGCGGCCGACGACATGGCTGTCGCCGCCGCCGTTACGCGCCTCGACGCCGTCCGATCCGCCGGGGTACGGACGCGCCGATGTCCACCTGTCTGATCGACGGCACCTGCACCTGACCCCGCCCACGTCCCCGTCAGGACCCCTACAGGCGCCGTGGGAGGTCAGCGTTCGACGCGCGCTTGCGCACCGCGGGGCCGGCAGGCGGCCACGGGGGACGGCCCCTGACAGCAGAGCGGCGGGTTCGCGGAGCTGAACGGCTCGGACGAGACCCGGGAGGGCCTGCACGAGCGATGTCGCGCGCACGGTCGGGGCGCGCGGTGGACAACGCGAGCCTGCGACTGTCCGCGGTGCCGATTCCAGGTGGTGGTGGCCGGGTCCGCCCGTCGATCCTTGAAGGGCGTCGACGTCGGGCATTGACGAGCGCAGGCGACTCGGCAGCCAGGAGGACCTGCGCTCGTTTCGAGACTCAGGCAAGGGGGTCGGGGGCGTACCCCGTGAGGCCTGCGGCGTACATCTCCTGATCCAGACGCATCAACTCGTTCCGTACGCCGATCTCGTCCACCACAGCATGCTGCGGCGCGGCGGGCGTCTCGGACGGGGTCAAGGCCATGGGTGCCACCGACTGCGGCGACGTGGCTGACGGGGAACCGAGCACGGCCAACAGCTGTTCCAAGATCTGACGAATGTCGGCGGACGGCGTCGGCGCCATGCCCGTGGACACGGTTCCGAGCGCACGCAAGGCATCCGGCATTCCCGCACCGGTCCGATGCGGATCGCCAAGGTCGAGTTCAGTACAGCTCGATTTGAGGATCTCGAACAGCCGGTCCACCCGGCGCGCGTCCCGGCTGCGAAACTCGCCGCGGAACTCCTCACGATGCGCGAGTACGAGAGCGGCCAGGCCGCTGACATGGGGAGCGGCCATGGAGGTGCCGTCCCAGACGGCGTACCCGCGATCCGTCACCGATGACAGGATCGCCACACCAGGCGCGCAGACGTCGATCTCCGGTCCGTGGCAACTGAATTTCGCGGCGAAGAAGCCGTCGTCGGTCAGCGGCTCCATGGCCTCGCTGCCATGCGAGCTTTCAGCATGATAGGTGTCGAGCCTGCCGATGGCCGCGACAGTCAAGACCGTCGGCAGCGTGCCGGGAAAGTTGACCGGACCACCCGTATTGCCGGCTGCCACGATGCACGCGACACCCGTCTGCCGAGCCTCGTTGATCTTGTCTTCGACGAACGAGTTCCCCTCGAGAGTGCCGAGGCTGAGATTCACGACATCGATCTGCTTGTCGATGCAGTAGTCGAGAGCGTCGATGAGGTCGCTGAACCACCCGCCCGGGAAGATCTTGCAGGCGTGCACCTCGGCCTCAGTGGCGAAGCCGAGGATGCCCAAACCGTTGTCGGCACCGGTGATGACCCCGGCGCAGTGCGAACCGTGCCGTACGGTGTCCACGGCCCAGCCCGCGGCCGTGTCCTCGACGAGATCGATTCCGTCGGTGACCTGGCCGGCCAGGTCAGGGTGCTTGATGTCGGCACCCGAGTCGATGATGGCGATTTTCACGCCCTTCCCGCGGAAAGTCGGCGCCACTCGGTCGAGCGACATCGCCCGCTGTCCCCATCCGAAGATCTGCTGCCGCGGGAAGTCGGGGAAGGTCTCGGACAGTTCCCTCAGTTTGATCACGTTGTCGCGACCGAGTTCCAGGAGGGGACGGTCCAGCTTGAGGTTCCAATGGCCGGCGGGCGGGTCGAACAGCACCGACTGAACCATTTCCGGGACCTCTCCTATCAGGGTCACCGAAGCCCGCCCGTCACGTCCAGTAATTCCCTGGGCGTACCGCAGAGTCCCGGTGATCGTGATGGTCACGCCGGGAAACGGGTCTCCGTCGGCGTCCCGGACGAGGAAGTCGAAGGTGCACAGGTTACCCAGCGGCTGCACGAACCCGGTGGCGACAGGCCGCTCGGGAAGCGGCGTCACCCTGGCATAGGCGAGCGGCCGATCCTGCTCGATACGCACCTGCGGGAGCGACTGGCGCAGTGTCCTGGCGTGCTCGAAGTCCATGTCGGCGACCACGATCTCCGGAACGGACGTGCCGGTCGTACCGAAGAGCGTGGCGCGCGAAGGAACCAGCCGACGTCGCACGTCCACCCGCGGATCGTCCTCGAGCATCCGGAGCAGGGCAGCCGGGCTGAGTGGTGGTGTGGTCACACCCATGGTCATGAGCTGCATCTGCGGCAGGGCGGCGACCATGTAGCGCTGAGGGCGCGACGCAACCTCGACGGGCTGTTGCCGTTTGGAGCGCTCCGGCTGCGAGGAGGGCTTCGCCCGGCCTCTCGGCTGAGGCTTCGGTTTTTGGTTGTCGGTTCTTCCTTCATCACTCATGGCGATCCGCCTTCCTGAGGATCTCTGATTTCGTGGCCACGCCCGAATGGGTGGAGTGGCATATCCCGCTCGATGGTGACCTCTGGCCCCAGCCACTCACGCAGCACCTCGGCGTGCTCGGGGAACATCTCCACCACGAGCAGGCTCGGCGCGATCGGGTTCCCGAGATTGCGCAGCAGTCGCACTTCGGGATCGTCAGAAAGAATCTCGGCCAGTTGGGCGTTGGCGGCGCGATCCCTGCCGCCGATCATGTATCGAACGGGTCCGGACCGGTTTTGGCCCGGCCCGGACTGTTCTGATGGTTCGTCATTCACGGCGTTGAGCCAGGAACAGGGTGGCCGACGCGTTCCAGTATTTCCATCGCTTTCTGTGTTCGATTCAAGGACTCCACATATCGACTCGCCCGATAGAGCTGAATCGCCTCGCGGACCAATGGAATGATCCTGCCGATGTGAGGTTCGCGAGGGACGGTGACCTGCAGCCATCCATTGAGGAGTTCGAGGAGCCTACGGCTTTGCGCCTGAGGCGATTCTTGAGGTGACGTCGAGCCGATATCGGCAGAAACGGTCGCGCCACGAGACGTGGGAGTCTGATTCAGTGATGCCATCTTCCGCTCCATGCCAGAAGGGCACATGTCGGTGGGACGGCGGTGGACATCCTCAGGAATGTCCGCCGACCGGCTGTCCCTGATGCTTCTGGAACAGGTCGAGGAAGTCCTCGATCAGGCCGGGGCCGTATTCGATGCCGACGTCGATGAGCGAGCTGATCAGATCGGCCGGGACCATCTGGCCCTGGCCCTGCTGGGACTGCTGGCCCGTCGACATCGGACGCACCGACTGGGGCCGGGCCTGCTGCCCCTGGCCCTGATGCTTCTGGAACAGGTCGAGGAAGTCTCCCGTGAAGCCTGGGTAGTCATAGATGTAGTCGAAGCAGTTGAAGATCAACGGCACTACGCTGGCCGGGACCGTCTTGCCCTGGCCCTGCTGGGACTGCTGGCCCGTCGACATCGGACGCACCGACTGGGGCCGGGTCTGCTGCCCCTGACCCTGCTGCTTCTGGAACAGGTCGAGGAATTCGTTGATCAGGTCAGGGCCGTATTCGATGCCGACGTCGATAAGGGAGCTGATCAGATCGGCCGGGACCATCTGGCCCTGGCCCTGCTGGGACTGCTGGCCCGTCGACATCGGACGCACCGACTGGGGCCGGGTCTGCTGCCCCTGACCCTGCTGCTTCTGGAACAGGTCGAGGAAGTCCTCGATCAGGCCGGGGCCGTATTCGATGCCGACGTCGATGAGCGAGCTGATGAGACTGGCCGGGACCGTCTTGCCCTGGCCCTGCTGGGACTGCTGGCCGGTCGACATCGGACGCACCGACTGGGGCCGGGTCTGCTGCCCCTGACCCTGATGCTTCTGGAACAGGTCGAAGATTCCTTCGACGATGGAAGGGCCCAGTGTAATACCGAGCCCGACGAGGGTGCTGACCAGCTCCGCAGGTACCACCTGGCCTTCGGTGGGCTGCTTCTTGATTCCGTAGCCGTAAGTGGAAGGCGCGCCGGCTTCCATCGTTGCGTTAGTCATTTTCTTTACTCCTGGAGAGGGTGACGAGAACAGGTACTTGTTCTGCCTCTCAGTAACTCCCGCAACGAACTCCCAATGAAACTGAATGCCCTCACGCTTTGCTCATGCTTGCCGATCGATCTACATGGGACCCTTATTTAGAATTATCCGAATTAAACGCCTTATTTCATGAGGTGGCATCATTGGATTTCGCGAATTCCTTTGCGATGTGAAGTACGGCTCGTCCTCGATGAGGCGTCGGAGAAGTGGAGCGAACCAAGACGGCGCTATTACCGGCAGCTGATCCGCACTACTCGTCCTGGCGGTGCATCTCGCTGCGCTGATCCCGGGTGATGGATCGAGCGAGTGACTTCCGGCTACACCCGCCCAACACGCACCGAGCGCGTGGCCGCCGGGATATGCGCGGCAGGCCACCGGCAGGAATGACGTGGTCGTGTGTCTGCTCTGCGGCGTTTACACGAGGCGGGCTTCAGTGTCCGATCTCTGCGACCGGCCGGCGGCGGTCTCGTCTCGATGTCCGACATCGCAGCTCTCGCCGACGGCTGCCACATCTTCGCCAAGACCCTCGACCTGCCCGACCCTCACATGTTCGAGGCCGAGGCAGAAGGACTGCGGGCACTGTCCAGGCTCGACGGCGTCGTCACACCACAGGTGCTCGCGGTAAGCGCCGCATCTGCTCGTGCTCGAGGCGATGCGGCCAAGCCGCGAACACGACAGCCGCTTTTGGGAGCGGCTCGGCCACAACATCGCCCAACCGCACCCGACGGCTGTCAGCGACCGTTTCGGCTGGCACCACGACGGCTGGCTGGCCGGCTACGGCAGGACAACACCTGGGACACCGACGGCCACGCGCTCTTCGCCCGCCAGCGAATCCTGCGCCGGCTGCCGGAAGCGGCCGTGGAGGCCGTGCTGGACCAAGAGCAGCGGCGGGCGATTGAGCGACTGTGCGGCGCGCTGCCCGATCTGGTGCCTGGCCTGCCGGCTGTCCTCACCCACGGCGACCTGTGGCCCGGGCAACATCGTCGCCCATCTCAGCGGGCATCCCGCGCTGATCGACCCGGCCGTCTGTACACACGGGCGGAGGTGGACGTGGGCGCGTTGTGGTGCTCGACGACACGACCACCGGCAGCTGACCGCTTCTTTCCCGCCTATGCCGAAGCGGCGCCCCTGGCCTGTGGGTGGCGCGAGCGCGCTCCGATCCTGTACCTGCGGGAGCACCTGAGCAGCATCGCCCACGGCCTCGATGTCGCGGGCTCGGTCCGGCATGTCCAGGCCGTCATCGGACTGCTTCGTCGCCGATCTTGGTCACTGCGACGAAAGCACCATGAAGCCGACGGGAACGTACTCCTGAGAGGTTCCCACTTCTACGAGGACAAGAACCAGCCACCGGGCACCCACCTCACCGACACCACTTGTCCTAATCCGACCGCGGGATGTCACACCTGGAGCAGCCAGACCGACAGAACCTCGACAGCCCCGCAGACCATTCCTGCCACAAGTTCGGAGCCGTCACCGAGCACCCCGCCCCGCCACCGGCGCTGATCGCGGCGGCGCACCAGGGCGACCAGAAATCGTCGGCCGTCACCGCTACCGTGTCCGCTTGCCCGCACGGTCCAATGACTTCCAGGTGCTCGTCTCCTTCGTCCGATCCCACGTCCATGCCGACGCCGTGGTCACCGAGTCGGCGTCGCTGTCTGACCGACCGGGGCGGGCCTGCGTGAAGTCGACGTCTTCATCACCAGCCGTGCTCCTGATGGCAGGCAGGTGCGGATCGGGGTCAAGTGCCGTGATAACCGCCAGAAGCCGGACATCATCTGGGCCGAGCAGGGGTCACCAAGCAGGCGGACCTGGAGTGGTTGGGACGGGTGCGGCGCGTCCGGGCCTTCGGGCGAGCGCCGGCGCTGAGCGCCTCGTGCTCGGCCACCGTCTGGCCGCGACCACGCCCGCGACGAGACGGCGGTGACGCTGTTCGGTCTCATACCGAAGGCGGGTGACCGGCTCGGCTTCCGCTACGACATCGGGCCCTGGTCGTATCCGCCCGGGGTTTCCGATTCGGGAGTCTGACGGTCGGACACTCCCGAATGCCGCGCGCGGTTCTTGCTGCGGCCGCACTCCTCGCCTCAGCCCTCCGCCGCCCGATCAGTCCGGTTTGACGGTCTCTCTTTCACCTGTAAGACTCAACTAACAGGTGAAAATCGGCGCGCACAAAGGACGGCATGCTGACCAGTGAAGAGTTGCTCCAGTTGCTGGGCGCGCTCGGGCACCCGGTGCGGTTGCGAATCCTGGCCGAGCTCGCCGGAGGGCGCGTACACGTCAGTGAGCTGGCCCGCCGCATCGGCGTGTCACGTCCGCTGCTCTACATGCATCTGGAGCGGCTGGAGAAGGCCCGGCTGGTCGAAGGGCAGCTCGAGCTGTCGGTCGACGGCAAGGCGATGAAGTATCTCCGGCTGCTGCCCTTCGAGCTCACCCTGAACATCGACACCGTCCTCGCGGCTCTCCGCGCGGACGGCGAGGAAGGACCCCACGACGTGCAGGAGACCCCGCAGTGATCGACGTCGGTTCCATCGTGATCCCCATCGCGGTCATGCTCATTCTGTTCGGGGCCATCACGGCCTGCATGGCGTTCTACTTCCGCTTCGAACGGCATCGCACGGACGTCCTGGCAGCTGAGATGGCCAGGTACCGCGAGCTCACCGAGCAGGCCGTGCAGAAGCAGGACCAGGTGCAGGCCAGGCTCGCCGAACTGACCGAGAAGGTCGCGGCGGTGGAGCGAATCCTGCGCAGCGTCGACTGATCCACCCGTGAACGAGGTCCGGGAGCGAGCGGCAACTCGCCCCCGGACAGCGGAAACCGCACGACCACGCCTGAAACGGCGTGCCTTGACGCGTACGTGTTCCTGAGGAAAGGAGAGCAGCTCATGCTGCTCGAACGCAAATCATCCTGTCGGCGTGCCCTGCTTTGCGCACTGGCCGCCGTCGTCTCGTTCCTGAACGTCACCGCCCCCGCCGCCGCCTCCGTCGACCCGGCGAGTTCCGTACGGGCGTTCGCCGACGCGTTCATCACCCGGCAGCTGGCCGAGCACCGGATTCCCGGCGCGGCGGTCGCCGTGGTGGCCGGGGGCCGCCAGGTCTACGCCCAGGGCTACGGCGTGGCCGAGGTGGAGACGCGCCGTCCGGTGGACGCCGCCGAGACCGTCTTCGCCCCCGCCTCGGTGGCGAAGCTGATCACGGCGACCGCCGTCATGCAGCTCGTCGAGCGGGGCCGCATCGACCTGGACACCGACGTCAACGAGTACCTCACCGACTTCAAGATCGACGACGCCTATCCGGGCAAGCCGATCACCATGGCTCACCTGCTCACCCACACCGCGGGCTTCGCCGGCGGTGACTTCGGCACCGGCGCGGCCACCCCCGGCGACGTGCACCCGCTCGGCGAGCACCTCGCCGACCACCAGCCGCGCCGCATCCGCCCGCCCGGCACCCGCGCGGTGTATTCCAACTACGGCATGGGCCTGGCCGGCCATCTGGTCGAACTCCGCTCGGGCATGCCTTTCCACGAGTTCGTCCAGCAGAACATCTTCGCCCCGCTGGGCATGACGCACTCCACCATGGCACAGCCGGAGCCCGAGGCGATCGCGCGCACCCTGGCGCCCGGCTACCGACTGGCCGGCGGCCGCCAGGTCCAGGCCACGGGCGCCAAATACGGTCACATGCCGCCGCACGGCGCCGGCTTCCGTTCCACCGCGACCGACATGGCCGCCTTCATGCTGGCCCACCTGAACGACGGCGGCAAGATCCTCAAGCCGGAGACCGCGCGTCTGATGCACAGCCGGCGGTTCGGCAACGCCGAAGGCACCTCCGGCATGGCCTACGGCTTCCAGGAGTACAGCAGGAACGGCCGGCGGCTGCTCGTGCACCGGGGCAACATCCCCGGCTACTTCGCCGTCCTGGCGCTGGTCCCCGATCGCCGCATCGGCATCTACGCCTCCTACAACGGCAGCGGCAAGGGCGGCCCCGACTCCGCCTGGGCGCTGGTCAACGCCTTCGCCGACCAGTTCGCCGCCGCCCCGGTCACCGCGGCACAGCCGGCGGGCCCGCTGCCCGACCCCGCCGGACACGCCGGCTCCTACCGCGCCACCCAGGCTGCCGACATGACCGACCTCGGCAAGCTGAGCTCGCTCACCAGCGTCACGACCGTGACCGCCACCGGCGACGGCACGCTCACGACCACTGGCGCGACCGCGCTCGGCGCGCCGGAGACCCGGCAGTGGACCCAGATCACGCCCGGCCTGTTCCGCGAGAAGAACGGCTACCGGACGATCCGGTTCGGCACGGACGGGCTGCTCGCCACCGAGAACCCGGCCGGGCCGCTGGAACGGCTCGCCTGGTACCAGTCACCCGCGCTGCATCTCGGCGTGCTCGGTGTCAGCCTGACCATCCTGGTGCTGTCGGCGATGGGCCGGCCCGTCGCCTTCGCCGTCCGGCGGATACGCCGCCGCTCCCCCGCCCGCCGGCAGGCCACGCACGCGCACGCGCACGCGCCGAAGCTCGCCGGGGTGCCCGGGTGGGTCACCGCGGTGCTCGTCATGGCCTCGGCCGGCTCGCTGGTGGTGATGGTCGCCGACTTCGACGCCAAGCAGGCCGACTTCTTCCTTGGCGGCAGCCCGCTGCTCACGGCCATCGCCACGCTGCCCGTCCTGGCGGCCGTCGCGACCGCCGCGCAGGTGGTCACGGTCGCGCTGGCCTGGCGGAAGGGCTGGTGGAGCCTGGCCGGACGGGCGCACCACAGCGTTGTCGCACTGGCCGCGGTGGCCTACCTGAGCGTGGCCGCGACGTACAACCTGATCGGCTGACCGGCCGCGGGCGGTGGGGCGTGAGTCGTCGCCGGTGAAACATGGCTAGCGCGCTGTCTCACGCGCGGTCGAGCGCAGGGCGGCGGCATCGCGGGAGGCCATCGCGTCCAGGAGGCCGGCGCCGCGCCGGCGGAGCAGGCGTACGGTGAGCGCCGGGGTGGCGTACAGGACGGCGCCGGCCAGCAGGACGGCGGACAGCAAGGTCACCCATCCCTGGCCGCCGGAGACCCCGCCGATGACACCGGGCAGGACGGCGGCCAGCAGGACCACCGGGAAGATCGTCATCTGCCCGCCGGTCGGATCGCCCGCCTGCTGGCCCGGGTAGACACGGTCGCGGGCGTCGGCGCCCACGGCCGGCATCAGGAGCGCGAGCAGCGGCGCCACCGCGCAGGCCGTCGCGGCCGCGGTGACGGCCCCAGCCACGGCGGCACCGCCCAGAGGCGACCCGGTCACGGCCCACAGCACCGCCGCCAGCACGACGGACGGGACGCCGAACAGCACCGTCCACGCCACCATGCGCCCGCGCGCGTCGGCCCTGAGCGCGCCCGGGGTGGTGAGCAGCTGCCACAGGGCCGTGCCGTCCAGCGCGTAGGTGTTGATCGCGACCATCGCGCCGAACACCGCCGCCGCGGGACCCACCAGGGGCAGTGCCCAGCTCCAGCCGGTGGGCGCGATGACGAGCGCCATCAGCAGCGGCGTCAGCCAGGCGCTGCGCAGTTCCACTCCGCGCGCCGGGTCACGCAGCCAGGTGGCCAGCTCCCGCGAGACGACCGCCGTCACCTGCGGGGTCGTGAACGGCAATGGCAGCGGACGTCCCGGTACGGCCGGCCTTCGCGGAGTCGCCCGGCGTGGCGGCCGGCGCAGGGCGCGAGCCGTCAGCGCGATCCAGCCCAGCTGCAGCAGTGCACCCGTGGCCAGGAGGGCCAGGAGGGGCAGCACGACCGGGCCGGCGCCGGCGTCCTCGCGGGCGGCGACCACCGCGCCGTAACCCCAGCCGGTGGGCAGGGCGGTGAGTGCCTCGATCACCGGCGCGGGCAGGTGCCCGAGGCCGGGGACGGCGAGGGCGGTGTCCCCCTCGCCCAGACGCGGTAGCAGCCAGGCGGCGATCGGCACCCAGCCGGCGAACGACAGCGCGAGCATGATCGCGGTCTGCGTGGCGGCCAGGAACATCCCGGCCCGGGTCTGCAGCAGCCAGGCCGCCAGCGCCGCCACCGTCTTGCCCGCCCAGACCAGCAGATACAGCTGGGCCACCACCGCCATGACGGCGACCGCCACCGCCGTGGGACCAGCCGGTGCGGCCAGCACCACCAGGGACGCCAGGCAGGCCAGCGTGATCAGCGGACCGACGCCGAGCAGTTCGGTCCACGACAGCGCCCGCGCCAGCCGCCGCGGCCGCACCGGATAGCCGCGCAACCATTCGCGCGAGATGACCGATGGGTCATGGCGGGGCTGGGCCAGCGGCCCGAACAGCCACATGCCGCCCCACACGGTGCATGCGGCCGCGATCCAGCCTTCGCCGATGACGCCGCGGGTGGCCAGGAAAGCTCCGGCGATCACCAGACCGGCCAGGACCAGCCCGGCGACCAGGCTGAAGGCGCGCTCGTTGTGGGGACCGTTGCGGAGCAGGCGCAGCTTGAGCGCGAACAAGGTACGGGTCATGCCAGCCACTCCAGCGGGCGCACCGGGTCGGCGCCCACCAGCTCGACGAACCGCTCGTTCAGTGTCGAGCCCGCGGTCACCTCCGCCACCGGGCCCTCGACGAGGACCTTGCCACCGGCGACCAGCGCGACCCGGCGGCAGTTGCGCTCGACGAAGTCCATGATGTGACTGGACAACAGCACCGTGCCGCCGGCGTCGACGTACTGCTTGAGCACCTGCTCGATGGAGCGGGCCGAGACCGGGTCGATCGCCTCGAACGGTTCGTCCAGCACCAGAACTCGGGGCCGGTGCAGCAGCGCCAGCGCCAAGCCGATCTTCTTGCGCATACCGGTCGAGTACTCCACGATCAGCGTGCGCGGCACCGCGTCGAGCCCCAGGATCTCCAGCAGGTCGCCCGCCCGCGCCTGCCAGCCGTCGTCCAGGCCGCGCAACCCCGCGCTGTAGCGCAGGATCTCGGTGGCGGTCAGCCGTTCGGGCAGGGACAACCCGTCCATCATGACGCCGAGCTGCGCGAGCGCGGCCTCCCGATCGGTCCGCAGGTCATGACCGGCGATCCTGATCGAGCCCGAGGTGGGCTCCCGCAGCCCGCAGATGGCCATCAAGGAGGTGGTCTTACCGGCGCCGTTGGGGCCGACGATGCCGTAGAACATCCCCGGCGGAACACTCGGGCTCAGCCGATCGACGGCGAGGACGGATCCGAATTGCTGGGTGAGGTCCACCACCTCGACGGCGGCGAAGGGGGAATCGGGCACGGCCTTCTTCCTGAGCGTTCAGCGAGCGGTTCGTCGTCACGGGCCTTGGAACGGCACGAGCCGTGCCGTGAGGGGACGTGGCCATTGTGGGCGGGTGCGAATGATCCGTCAATACGGCACGTGCCGTGCCGTTAGGATGGGTGTCGTGACCAGCCACCACGATCGAGCCGCCGACCATAGGAAGGCGATCATGCAGGCCACCTCACAGCATCAGCGGTGAAGTGCAGAGTCTTCTGCATGGCGGCGAGCGGTTCTCGCAGAGCCTGCGGACGTACTCTCTCGATCTTGGCGCGGGCGCCCGCGCCGGCCGGCACCGTGGCACCCATCCCGAGCCGTTCGGCCGCAAGGAGTCCGAGAACGACGGCGAGGGCCTCGTCATCGGTGAGCATCAGGGGCGGCATCCGGTAGTCACGGGCCGGCCGTAGCCGCCATGGCGACCGCGCTCGGCCTGCACAGGGATGCCCAGGTCGCGCAGGTGGGCGACGTACCGGCGGACCGTGCGCACATCGGTGTCCAGCGGGACGGCCGGCTCACTCCCGGCGAGTCCGGCGTTCGGCTGGAGCAGTTCCAGCAGGGTCAGCACACAGGTCAGGGGATGTGACACGGATCACTCGACATATCAGGGCTGATTCTGTCCTGTATGCCCTCTACGCTCCCCGCAGCACCTCGATTTCAGGAGATCACATGACCACCTTCGTACTCGTTCCCGGCGCCTGGCTCGGCTCATGGGCCTGGCAACACGTCGTCGACGCGCTCCAGGAGCACGGCCACACGACGCTGACGCTGACATTGACCGGCCTGGCCGAGCGCGCGGAGGAGGGCGGGCCCCAGACGAACCTGGACACACACATCACGGACATCACCGACTTCGTCGAGAAGAACGATCTGCACGACGTCACCCTGGTCGCCCACAGCTACGCGGCCGCTCCCGTCACCGGGGCAGCCGGGCGACTCGGCGACCGTCTGGAGCGCGTGGTCTATGTGGACAGCGCCCCGTTCGCTGCGGGCATGCGCATGCTCGACCTCATGCCACCGGAGGCAGCGGACCAGTTGAGCCGGCAGGTCGCGGCCCATGGCGACGGCTGTCGGCTCCCGATGCCTCCGCTTGAGATCCTGGGCCTGTCCAACAGCCTCGACGGCCTCGACGAGGATCAGCGGAGCGTGTTGAGCGCACGCGCCACCCCTCACCCCTTCGGCACCTACACCCAGCGACTGACCGGTCCGGTCGAGCCCGGCCCCGGTGTGGACCGTGTCCTGGTCGCCTGCAGCGACTTCCAGGGCCTGCTGGACGGCGGGGTGGCGATGCTGGACTTCCTCAACCACGCGCCGTGGCGGCGCTTCGACCTGTCCACCGGACACTGGCCGATGCTGTCTGCGCCCGCCGATCTCGCCAACATCCTGCACACGGCCGTCTCCTGACCGAGATTGATCGCCAAGCCCATGCTTGACCACGAGATCGTCCGCGGGGGCCGCGGGCCCGCGCGCAGGCTCTGGCCGACGGAGTGCGGGAAGCCCTCGCCGCAGCGGTCGTCGGCCGAGTCTTCGCGATCCACTCCCAGGACGCCGTAGCTACCGACCTGGGCAGCCGAGTGCGAGGGCGGGACACCACGAGCTCCGGCATCCGCGCGGCATACGAGGACGAGCGAAGTATCGTGCGCGGCTGGTTCATGCGGGGCACCCTGCACACCATCCCAGCTCGAATGCCCGCTGGGTGCTGCGGCTGCTCGCTCCCCGTATCCTCGCCGCAACCGTCCGCCGCTACCACCGACCCAGCCTGGACGACGACCTGCGCCAGCGATGCGACCATCTCATCCGGCGTGCCCTCGCCACCCTGATGGCAGAGGCGATCGCCGAGTTCTCGCCCGGCCAAAAGTCGTGCGGGCGTTGCGCGAGCTGGAAACGGCTGGCAGTCCGGCGGCCTTCGACGCTGTCGCCACCACAGCCGGAGTCTCACGATCCTGGCTCTACACCCAGCCCGACCTCCGGACCGAGATTGAGCGGCTTCTCAGTGGACGTCCGGAACGCCCCTGCCCGTCCGACAATGCGCCTGCGACGCGAACATGATCGAGCCGGCAGGCCCGGACACCTGGGCAGTTCCAGCCTTCACGGCCGCGCGCCGACGAAGGGAGCGTGCTCGACATGTGGTCAACTGCGGACCTGGTGCTCCACGCGATGACGGATGTACTCGTCTGGGTGCGAGCGGGCGATCGACACTGCCGCGTCCACGAGGTCATGCAGCTCCGGCGGGTACGCGGATCGCCGGAGCGGCAGGTCAGGGATGATGCTTCGCCGAACATCCAGGTGCTCGTTGTGCACGAACTCCTGGAGTGTGGCCTGGTTCCAGTCCCGGATCAGGACCGACGGGTCATCTGGCTCCGCCTGGCTCTCGGGGTTCGGAGTTTCTGCTCGCACCTGGTGGCGCCGAAGTGGCAGAGCCGACCAGTACCACGCTCGCGCAGCGCCGGCCCGCTCCCCGTCGGTGCCCGTTCGCAGGTAATCGAGCAGCGCCGATCGGACGCGCCGACGTCCGAATGCGTTCAAAGCTGGTTCGACGAACTGACGGTTGTGGCTCGGGTCCGGGTCGTAGACGGCCGCCTTGATGAGTACGTCGAAGGCCGCATCAGACAGCGTCAGGCCGTGGCGGAAGGCTTCTCGGAGCGCCACCCGCGCCAGCAGATTCCAGTTCCGCTCATCGCCGGGAGCCGGCTCAGGCGGGACCTCGACCCCGACCACGTCGGCCACGGCCGCAAGGCACTGCTGGAACGACGCCCTGCTGTAATCCGTTCGCGCCGGCAGCGGCAGGGCCACCTGCATCGCGCCCGCTGTCTCCTTCGCGGTCGTTCCGTTCTCATCCGTCGTCAACAGGCCCTCCAACGTCTAGATCCTTGATCAGTCGGCGCGGGTAATGCGGCCGCGGACAACCCCTGCAGCGGTCGAACTTCGATGACGTCTCCGACATCGGCCACCTACCCGGACGCGTTGATCCTTTCCAGGCTGATCAGGCGGAGCCCTTCTTCGGATCCGGGAGGCACCCTCCTGGATCGACCGCCTTGTCCGACCACGGTGTCCGGCCAAACGAAACGATGGACAGCGGCCGCGTGCGACATTGCGGGTGCGGTGATCCACGCCATCAGGGAAGGAGCACGCCAGCCAGAGGAATCACACTATGACGCCGCGATATCGGCCATTGACGAGGGAATAGGCGTGATCTAGCTTCACTGTTAGGAAAGTTTCCTAAAAGAAGCTGTCCTTCACACCCCCCACCGTCAAGGAAACTCGCATGAGCCTTCGCCGTAACCTCACCGCCCTGGTCTCATCCACCCTCGTCTGCCTGGGCACCGCCGCCGCC
>NZ_JABCPZ010000155.1 GCF_013283785.1 Nonomuraea antri | reverse complement strand
GAGCCGGGCCGGGGGGATGGGCTCGGCCGCGCCGACGGACACGACGACGGGCGGCTGGTGGCGGCGCCCCGTCCGGACGTCGGCGCGGTCGGGCTGCCCGAGGTGGTGGACCTGTCGGCGCTGGGGCCGCACCTGCTCTCGCCCGTCCCGCACCCGGGGGTGGAGGTGGCGCTGGAACTGGTCACCGAGGCGGACGTGCTGGTGGTGGCCAGCCCCACCTACAAGGGCACCTACACCGGCCTGCTCAAGGCGTTCCTCGACCGGCTGCCGTCCGGCGCCCTGGCCGGGTCGGCGGCGCTGCCGCTGCTGGTCATGGGCGACCCGGCGCACTCGCTGGCGGTCGAGGTGCACCTGCGGCCGCTGCTGGTGGAGCTGGGCGCGTTCGTCCCGACGCCCGGGCTGGCGCTGCTGGAGTCGCAGCTGCCGAACCTGCGGGAGGTGCTGCGGCGCTGGGCGGACCGGGTGGCGCCGCAGGTGGCCGCCGCACTCGGCGAAGGAGCGCCGCGATGACGGAGACCCTGCACGGCCGCTCATCGGCGCTGGACGCCGAAGGCTACCGGCGCGCGCTCGCCGTGCACGCCGCCGGGGTCGTCATCATCACCGCGCAGAGCGACGGCATCCCGGTCGGGCTGACCGCCACGTCGTTCTCCTCGGTCAGCCTGGACCCGCCGCTGGTCTCCTTCTACGTCGACCGGACCTCCACCACCTGGCCCAGGCTGGGCGCGGCGGACCACTTCGCGGTCAACGTGCTGGCCAGCGACCAGGCCGAACTGGCGGCCAGGTTCGCGCGCAGGGGGACGGACCGCTTCGCCGAACCCACCCGCTGGCGCGCGGGACCGCTGGGCGCCCCGCTGCTGCAGGACGTCTCCGCCCACCTCATCTGCCTGCCGCACGAGACCATGGACGTCGGCGACCACGTGCTGGTGGTCGGCATGGTCGCCGAGGCCCGCGTGCACCGGCCCGGCCGGCCGCTGCTTTATCACCAGGGCCGCTTCGGCCGTTTCATCGCCCATCCGTGAATCCACCTCCGGACGCCGGGACCGCATTTCGCGGGCCCGGCGTCCGGCTTTCGCCGTGATTTTCCGGCGGTGGCTGGCATACTCCTCATTCGGCAAGATCCACTGAAATCCGAGGAGCCGGATTGTCCTCCACCGCCTGGCGATTGATCAGCGCTTTCCTGGTCGTGCTGCCGTCACTGTTCTCCCCCTGCGGCTGGGCCAGGAGCACGACCGCCTGCGCGGTCACGAGCACCGACAGCGGGGTGGGATTCGCGGTGCTGGCCCAGCCCGTCTTCCGCTCGGGCCTGTGGCCCGTCCTGGTGACCCTCGCGGACACCGCGCTGCTGCTGTTCGCGGTGCCGCTGCTGCTCGTCGCGCTGACCGCCAGGTTACGCGGGCGCCGGCCAGGAAGGATCGTGGTCGTCGTGCTCGCCGGGTGCGGGCTGGCCAATGTGCTGGCGAACATCGTCGCCCGGGTGCTCGGCTTCGACTTCATCTCGTACGCGATTTTGGAGGATCCGGAGTTCGTGCCGCCGCCGCCGTCCGTGTGGGTCGGCGTCGCCTTTCTCGCGGCCGCGTACGCGTTGTCGCGCGCCATTCGCCAGGCGCAATCGGAAAACGAAAAGGCGTCACCCCTTCTTCAGGAGTGACGCCTTTTCCGGCGATGAAGGTCAGGCGGCCACCGGCGAGTACGCGGCGGCGTCGCCCACCAGTGCCGTGCTGGGCCGCCCGTCCACGCCCACCGGCACGTCCCCGGCGATCGTGACCCGGTGCAGGCGGCGCGGCCGGTCGCCGAAGTCGTGCACCACCCGGTGCTGGGTGGCGCGGTTGTCCCAGACGGCCACGTCACCCGGCGCCCACCGCCAGCGCACCGTGTTCTCCACCTCGGTGACCTGCTCCTGGATCAGGCGGATGAGCGACGCCGACGCGGTCGAGGACAGCCCGGTCAGCCGCCTGGCGAAGTCGCCGAGCAGGATCGAGCGTTCCCCGGTCTCCGGATGCACGCGCACGACCGGATGCTCGGTCTCGAACACGGTCGAGGAGAAGATCTCGGCCTGTTCGCGGGCCAGCTCCGGATCGTCGGCGGCGGCGACCCTGGCGTAGTCGTACTGGTTGGTGTGCACCGCGCGCAGCCGGTCGAGCAGGTCGCGCAGCTCGGCGGCCAGGTGCTCGTAGGCGGTCACGGTGTTGGCCCACAAGGTGTCGCCGCCGGCCGGCGGGACGGTGACGGCCCGCAGCACCGAGGCCAGCGGCGGACGGTCGACGAAGGTGACGTCGGTGTGCCAGCGATCGACCTTCTGACCCCGGCGGTAGTCGAGGTCGAGGATGTGGCCGTTGCCGTCGAGCGCGGGCACGGTGGGGTGCGCCGCGGTCGGCTCGCCGAGCAGCCGGGCGAAGGCCACCTGGCTCCGCTCGTCGAGGTGGTCCTGGCCGCGGAAGAAGATCACTTTGTGGGTGAGCAGCGCCAGCCGGATCTCCGCGACCAGCTCGGCGGGCAGGTCGCCGCCCAGCCGTACGCCGGAGAGCTGCGCGCCTATGCGGCCCGCGACGGGAGTGATGGACAGGGATGACATGAATGCGGTCCTTCCGGGAGTGAACGGGTCGATGGCCGGAAGGACGGACACAGGGCGCTGGCCACGCGGCAGAAGTCCACGTGGCCGCGGATGGTGAGAGCCGTGGTGATCACGCTCTCACCGTAGATCGCGCCCCGGGTATAGTCAACACAATTGGTAGGAAATAGGGGATTACCGGTCGACGGCCAGTTTCACGCCGAGACCGATGAAGATGCCGCCGGTGGCCACGTCGATGCGCCGCCTGGCCGCCGCGCGCCGGCGCAGCCAGCCGCCGATCCGCCCGGCCAGCACGCCGACCGTGCCGTCCACCGCGAACTCCAGCAGGATCAGGATGGCGCCGAGAATCGCGAACTGCAGCCACACCCGGCCCAGCGCCGGGTCGACGAACTGGGGCAGGAACGCGATCGTGAACGTCACCATCTTCGGGTTCAGCAGGTTCGTCAGCATGCCGCTGGCGAACGCCCGCCGTCCTGTCAGGCCGGGGCGTGCGGAGTCGAGCTCGTCCTCGACGCCCTTGCGGTTACGCAGCATCTGCACGCCGAGGTAGATCAGGTAGGCCGCGCCGATGACCCTGACCACGGTGAACGCCACCGGAACCGCCTCGAACAGGGCCGCCAGCCCGGCCGCCGCCACCGCGACGTGCACCGCCTCGCTCACGGCCACCCCGGCCGTGGCGAACAGCCCGGCCCGCGCGCCGCCGCGCATCCCGCAGCCCAGCACGAACAGCATGTCCGGGCCCGGCGTGATCATGGCGATGACCGTGGTCACCGTGAAGAGCAGTAAAAGGTGTTGATCGATGGGCATGGGTGGAGTGTGTCAGACGCCGGCGTCCCGCTCGGCGAAACCGGAGCGCCAGGACGGCCGTTCCGGGCGCCAGCCACGGGACCGGGCCAGTCCGTTGACCGCGCCGCGGGCCCAGCCGAGCCGCCCGGCGACGGGCTCGGGCTCCGGCGCGCCGAGCGCCTTGGCCAGGACGGGCAGCCACGCGCGGCCCGGCGCCGGCTCGTCGTCCACCACGTTGACCGGGCCCGCCGGCCACTCCAGTGCGGCGACCGCGGCCCGCGCCGCGTCCGCCACGTGGACGAACGAGCTCACCGAGTCGTCGGCCACCAGACTTCCCAGGAACGTCGCCGCCGGGTCGCCGGACAGCGCCGCCGCGACCGGGCCGCCGGGGGCGTACCAGGTGCCCGGGCCGTACAGGATGCCGTAGCGCAGCACCACGGCCGTCTCCAGCTCGGCGGCGGTCTCCTCCAGCGCCCGGACCGCCGCCACCATGCCGGCCCGCGGCGGCTCAGCCTCGACGTCCAGCGGCGCGGACTCGTCTGCGGGCGCCGGGCCGGGGGCGTAGACCCAGGCGATCGACTGGGCGACGATCCTGCGCACCCCGGCCGCCCTGGCCGCGTCGACCAGGTTGCGTGTCCCCTCGCGGCGCAGCCGGCCGTTGGCGGCGCCGTCGGCGCCCGACAGGTCGGTCAGCTGGTGGATCACCACGTCGGGCGCGGCCGCGGCCACCGCCCGGCGCAGGCCGCCGGCGTCGTAGACGTCCACCCGCGCGGCCGCCGCGCCCTGCCGCCGCACCCGCTCGGCCCCCTCGGCCGTTCTGGACGTCCCGGTGACCTGGTGCCCCGCCTCGACCAGCATCGGGACGAGCAGCCGGCCGACGGCGCCCGTCGCGCCCGCTACGAAAACCCGCATGACAACGATCCTTCCTCGCTCACCAGGCCGCCCAGCCTGGCCGAGCCGGCGCGCCGCGCGCAACCCGCGTTGCCGGTTTCGGGACGGGGCTACCCGTCCTGGCCGACGAGCAGTTCGCGCACCCGGCCCGTCAGTTCGGCCCGGTCGACGCCGGCCAGTTCGAGCGCGCGCGGGACCGTGCCCACCTCGGACTGCAGGATGCCGAGCAGCACGTGCGGGGGACGCAGGTCCTTCTTGCGCGGCGCGGACGCGAAACCCCGTTCGAGCGCGAGCTTGGCCGAGGCGCCCATGCCGGGGTGCCGCGTGGAGTCGACGCTCGGGCGCGGCAGGTCGAAGGCGGCGCGTGACACCCCGGCCACGGCCAGGCTGCGGTCGAACTCCCGATCGAGCGCGGCGCGCACGCCCTCCTGGTCGAGCCCGGCCTCGGCCAGGACGCGCTGCTCGGGGGTGCCCTCGTAGCCGGCCACGGCCAGCAGGAGATGGTGGGCCTCGACCGTCGCCGACCCGTCTTTGCGGGCCTCGTAGTCTCCCTGCGTGAGGATCGTGTGCAGGTACATGTCGAATGCGTTCATTGTCGTCTCCTCAGCGTGACGCCGGCCGCGATGAGCCGCTTGGCGTGCTTCTTGTGCACCGCCTGGCGCGTGATCCCGAGGGCCTCGGCGACCTGCGGCCAGCCCCAGCCCGCCCGCATCGCCTGCTCGACGGCGGCGTCCTCCAGCTGGTCGGCCAGGCGGCGCAGCGCCACGACGGCCGCCAGCCCGTCGGCGGGATCGGTGGACGGGTGGATCTCTTCAGCCGGCATGCGAGCAACCTTAGTTGCTTGGAAGAGCGTTAGTCAACTTGGGTTGCTAAGCGGAGACGGCGAGGCCGGCCCTCCCGATCGGGAGAGCCGGCCCGTGTTCCGCGATCAGTCGAGCGGGGCCGCCGCCGGGCGTGGTGACAGCCGCTTGAGCGGGATCCGCTCCGCGCGCCGCCCCGGCTCCAGCGACACCACCCGGGCCTCGTCCGGGACCTGCCGCAGGTCATGGGTGATGAGCAGGGTGCTGCGCCCGGCCATGAGCAGGCGCAGCGGCTCCATCACCCGGGCCGCGGTGGCCTCGTCCAGGCCGGTCATGGGCTCGTCGAGCACCAGCACCGGCGCATCACGCAGCACCGCTCTGGCGATCGCGACGCGCTGGCGCTGGCCGCCGGACAGCAGCCGGCCCCGCGGGCCCACCGGCGTGTCGTAGCCGCGCGGCAGCAGCCGCGCGAACTCGTGTACCCCGGCCAGCTCCGCGGCCGCGCGCACCTGGCCGGGCGTGGCGTCCGGGCGGCCGTAGGCGATGTTGTCCCAGACGCTGCCGGAGAACATCAGCGGCTCCTGGTGCAGCACGGTGACGTTGTCACGCAGCGCGGCCCAGGTCAGGTCGCGGATGTCGGTCCCGTCCAGCAGGATGCGCCCGCTGCTCGGGTCGTGGAAGCGCAGCAGCAGCTTGGCCAGCGTGGACTTGCCCGCCCCGCTCGGCCCGGTGCACACCACGAGCTCGCCTGGTTCGACGGTGAACGACACGTCCCGCAGCGCCGGATGCCGGCGTCCCGGATAGGTGAAGCCCACGTGCTCGAACCTCACGCGCCCGGCGCCGCGGCCGGCCTGCGGGGTCGCGGTGCCGCTGTCGGTCACCACGGGACGGATCCTGAGGATCTCCATCACCCGGTCTGAGCCCGCCGCGGCCTCCGACACGGTCAGCGCGATCTCTCCCAGGCTCTGCACGGCCGGGTAGAGCAGCGCCAGGTACGCGGCGAAGGCCAGCAGCCCGCCCAGGGTGAGCCGGCCGGCGGCGATCTCCCAGGCGCCGATTCCGAGGATCACGATCAGGCAGACGGTCTCCAGCACCCGCAGCGCGGGCTCGTACAGGGCCGACAGCCGGGCCTGGGCCATGTTGGCGCCCAGCCACGAGCGGCCCTCGTCGTGCAGCCGCGCGGATTCGCGGCTCTGGCGGTTGCAGGCCTGCACCAGCGGCTGGTTGGCCAGCCCCTCCTCGATGACGCTGTTCATCGCGCCGTTGCTCAGCCGCTCCCTGGCGGAGGCGGTCCTGAACCTGGCCGCGAACACCTTCGAGACCACCACGAAGGCCGGGATCAGCGCCATCGTGACCAGCGCGAGATCCCAGCGGACGAAGAACGCCGCCCCCGCGAAGAACACCACGCTGGCGACCGTGGTGATCAGCTTGACCAGGCCGGAGCCCACCAGTTCCTCGATGGCCTCGATGTCGTCGGTGAGCCTGGCCATCAGGTCGCCCAGCCGCCGGTTCTCCACGAAGTCCGGCGACAGCGACTGGATGTGGCCGAAGACCCGGTCACGCAGCGTGAGCAGGAACCGTTCCGCGCCCAGGGCCGTGAGATACGTGCCGGCGAACGCCGCCGCCCCCGCGAGGGCGGCGAGCGCCAACCAGGCGGACGCGGGTCCCCAGAACGCCGACAGCCGCCGCGTGGTCAGCACCTCGTCGGTGATGTGCCCGAACAGGGCGATCGCGGCGACCTCGCACAACGCGGCCAGGACCGAGAACACCACTCCGGCTGCGAACAGCAGCCGTAGTCCCCGAGTTCCGGGCCAGAATTCACGAAATGTCCGGCGAAGTGAAACTGCCGGTGCCATAGCGGGTCGATTCGTACGGTCGGAAAGAGAGAGGGGGAGCCGGCGGTTGACCCGCCGGCTCTCCCCGGTTTTCTCTACCACCACCACCGCCTACGACGGCGGCATCCACACCACCTGCGGCGTCGGCGGCACCTCCAAGAGCTCTGATAGCCGTTTGCGAGAGTCATTTCTGCCTCCCCAATAGATTCGACTTCTTGCCCTCGATAAGGACACTACCCCGCAGAAGCGGACAAACTATCCGAAATAACCCGCGCAAAAAAATCTTGGCCTGGGGCTACCCGGACGTGAGGGTCACACCACGGCCCCCGATCCCTCCCTGCGCCGCTTGACGCGGGGCTGCGCTGGCTGCGGCGGCGGCTGCCGGTCGAACCTGGACAACAAGATCGCCGCGGGCCCGGCCACGAACCCGGACGACAGCGTGCCCAGCACGATGCCGGCCACCAGCGCCACGGCGAAGTCCCGCAGCGAGTCGCCGCCGAAGACGGTGAGCGCGAGCAGGATGAACAACGCGCCCAGCCCGGTGTTCACGGTGCGTGGCAGCGTCTGCAGGATCGCGCCGTTCACCGCGGCGGCCAGTGAGCCCGTCCTGCTCGCCGCCCACAGCTCCCTGACCCGGTCGAAGACCACCACCTTGTCGTTGACCGAGTAGCCGACGATGGTCAGCATCGCGGCCAGGAACACGCCGTCCACCGACTTGCCCAGCCACGCGAACAGCCCGAGCACCAGCGTGACGTCCACCAGCAGGGCCAGCACGGCCGCCGCGCCGAACGTCCACCTGAACCTGGCCGCCAGATACACCAGCTGCAGGGCCACGGCCACGCCGAGCGCGATGAGCGCGTTGCGCCGCAGTTCCTCGCCCAGGCTCGGGCCGATGAAGTCCTCGCGCCGCTTGGTCACCTCGCCGGCCTCGCGCTCCAGCTCCTGCTCGATCTTGGCGACCTGCTCCAGGCCGAGCCCGGCGGCCCGGACGGAGACCGAGTCGCCGCCGGCCTGCACCACCGCCGACGGGAGCCCGGCCCGCGTCACGGCCTGCCCGGCCACGTCCGCGCTGACCGGCTTGGACACGCCGAACTCGACCACGCGGCCGCCGGTGAACTCCACGCCCACGTTCAGCCCGCGCGCGAACAGCCCGGCGGCGGCCACCGCCACCAGCGCGACCGCCACGCCCAGCCAGAGCCTGCCCGCCCGCATGAGCTGCGGGTCGCGGCCGGTCAGCCAGGTCCTGACCGCGCCTGGCGAGCCGAAGCCCGACACCCGTGGCCCGACCCTGCCGATCATCGCCTGGGTCAGCACGCGCGTGATGAGCATGGCCGAGATCAGGGAGGCCAGCACGCCGACGCCCAGCGTCACGCCGAACCCCTTGACCGGGCCCGAGGCCAGCCAGAACAGCAGCCCGGCCGCGATCAGCGTGGTGATGTTGGAGTCGGCGATCGCGCTCCACGCGTTGGAGAAGCCGCGGGCCAGCGCCGCCTTCAGCCCGCGCTCGGGCGCCTGGCCGTACTCCTCTCTGGCCCGTTCGAAGACCAGCACGTTGGCGTCGATGGCCATGCCGATCGCCAGCACGAACCCGGCCAGTCCCGGCAGCGTGAACGTCGCGCCCATCGCCACCAGCGCGGCGTAGGAGATCAGGCCGTAGCACAGCAGCGCGATCACCGACAGCAGGCCGGCCAGCCGGTAGACGGCCACGATGAACGCCGCCGTCAGCGCCAGACCGGCGATCGCCGCCTTGGCGCTGGCGTCGATGGCCGACGCGCCCAGCGTCGGGCCGACCGTCCGCTGCTCGACCAGCTCCAGCGGGACGGGCAGCGCGCCGCCCTTGATCAGCACGGCCAGGTCACGCGCCTCCTCATAGCTGAACGACCCGGTGATGTCGGCGCTGCCGCCGGGAATGCCGCCGCGGCAGGGGATCGACGGGTCGAGCGGCGGCGAGGAGATGATCTCCTGGTCGAGCACGATCGCGATCCGCCGCTTCGGATCGCCCGCGGGCTCGCAGGCCGCCGCGCCGGTCAGCCGCTGCCAGGCGGCGGCGTCGCGGAACTCGAGGCTCACCCACCAGCCGGGGCCGCGCTGCGGGTCACTGCGCTCGGCCGCGTCGCTGACGCCGTCGCCGGTGATGGCGGCCGGGCCGAGCTTGAGCAGCTCGCCGTTCTGCTCGCGCAGCGACGCCGGGTCGCCCTCGGTGCCCGGGCCGAGCACCGGGTGGAACGCCAGTTGCGCGGTACGTCCGATGACCTCGGCCGCCTTGCGCGGGTCGAGCACGCCGGGCAGCTCGACGATGATCCGCTTCTCGCCCGAGCGGATCAGGGTGGGATCGACCACGCCGAGCGCGTCCGCCCGCTGGCGGAGCACGTCGAGCGCACGGTCGGTGGCGGTGGCGTCGGCCTTGACGGTGGCCGAGTCCTTCGACTCGAAGACCATATGCGTGCCGCCGCGCAGGTCCAGGCCCAGCCGTGGCGCGGTGACCAGGGCCAGGATCGCGGAGATCGCGATGACGGCGAACGCCGTCACCGCACGCCAAAATGGCGCACGGAACATGAAGCCTCCACAGGCTCAGAAATCAGGAAAAAGACGGATCTCAGAACCTGGTGAAGGGCGGCGCGCGGGCCGGGGCCGCGCCCGCCCGGCGGGCCGCGAGCGCGGCTCCACCTGTGGTGACGGCACCCGAGGCCAGGGTGAGCCGCGGCGCCGGCGGCCCGGACGGCGCCAGCGCCGCCCCGCCCTGCCAGACGGCCCCGGCCGCGCCGTGCCTGACCTGGATGGAGGTGTCGTGGAACGGCTCCTGCCGCAGCCCGGACCGCTCCGGCGCATGCCGCGAGGCGCCGTGCCGGAGCGCGACCCGCTCAGCAGCGCCCCGCTGATCGGCGAGCTGGCGGCGGGTGGTGCGGTCGGCGAGCTGGCCGGCGGCCTGCTGCCGGGCGGCCTGGGCGTAGGCGTGCGTGAGGGCCTGCGCCTGGGCGTGGGTGGGCAGGAACCAGGACAGCAGCAGAATCAGCGCGGCAGGCAGCCTGGTGCGCACTCGTCCCTCCCCCCATACGTCCGTGCCCCACACCGTAGCGTGCCGTGGGCCCGCCCGGGATCAGCCGCGAGCGTCCGGGGCCTGACGGTCGCGCAGGGCGGGTTTGCGCACCTTGCCCGACCCGGTCTTCGGCAGGCCGGACACCAGCTCGAACGTGCGCGGCACCTTGTACTTGGCCAGCCGGGCGAGCAGGAAGTCGCGCAGCTCGTCGCCGCTGACCTGATGACCGGGACGCGGCACCACGAACGCGCGGCCGACCTCGCCCCACGTCTCGTCGGGCACCCCGATCACGGCGGCCTCGGCCACCGCGGGGTGCTCGAACAGCACGCCCTCGACCTCGGCCGGATAGACGTTCTCGCCGCCGGAGATGTACATGTCCTTGATCCGGTCCACGATGTGCAGGTGCCCCTCCTCGTCGCGGACGGCCACGTCGCCGGAGCGGAACCAGCCGCCCGCCGCGAACGCCGCGGCCGTGGCCGCCGGGTCGCGCCAGTAGCCCGGCGTCACGTTCGGCCCCTTGACCAGCACCTCGCCCGGCTCGCCCGGCGCGGCGTCGGTGAGATCGGGACGCACCACCCGCACCCCGGCGAAGAACACCGGGACACCGGCCGACCCCACCTTGCGCGCGCTCTGCCCGGCCTCCAGGAACGTCGCGCCGGGCGCGGTCTCGGTCATCCCGTAGCCCTGGCAGAACACCAGGCCGCGCTCCTGGTAGGCGCGGATCAGCGCGGCGGGCACGGCGGCGCCGCCGCTCATGAGGACGCGCAGCGACGACAGGTCGGCCGTGGCCCAGCGCGGCGAGGCGGCGAACGCGGCGAACATCGTGGCCACCGCGAACATCCAGGTGACCCGGTGCTCCTCGATGAGGTCGTAGCAGGCGTCCACGTCCCAGGACGGCATGATCACCGAGCGGCCGCCCTTGATGAACGTCGGCAGCAGCGTCTGGTTCAGCGCCGCGACGTGGAAGAGCGGCGCGCTGATCAGCGTCACCTCGTCGCTCGCCACGTCCACGCCGACCAGCAGGTTGTAGGTGTTCCACACCAGGTTGCCGTGCGTGAGCGTGGCACCCTTGGGCCGTCCCGTGGTGCCCGAGGTGTAGAGGATCAGCGCCACGTCCTCGAGCGTCACCGGCACGTCGATCGGCGCCGGGTCGCCGCCCGCCAGCCACGTCTCGTACTCCTGCTCGCCCGGCGCGGGCGCGGCCAGCGCGGCGACCACGCGCAGCCCCGAGGTGTCGGGGACCCGCGCGGCGCACTCGGGCGCGTAGACCAGGGCCGCCGCCCCGGAGTGCGCCAGCAGGTAGGCCAGTTCCGGCTCGGTCAGCCGGGCGTTCAGCGGCACGAAGATCGCGCCGAGCACGTGCGTGGCGAACATGGTCTCGGCGAAGGCCGGATGGTTGGGGCCGAGGTAGGCGACCCGGTCGCCGGGCCCGATCCCGGCCGCGCGCAGCCGCGCCGCCAGCCGGTTCGCGCGCTCGTGCACCTGCGCGTAGGTCAGGCTCCGGTCCCGGTGGACGAACGCGACGCGCTCCGGCGTCATCTGGGCCCGGCGCGCGGGCCAGCCGCCCAGTCCGGCGTTTTGCATGATCTCCTCCGCGTGGTCGTCAGGCGTGGTGCCGGTGGGTCGTCAGGCGTAGTGCCGGTAGACGGCCCGGGCGACGCAGGCCGGTTTGGCCGAGCCGTCCGCCTCGACGATGAAGTCGATCAGCATCTGCACGCCGTTACCCGCCACCTCCTCCACCGACACGACCGTGCCCGTCAGGCGGATCCTGCCGCCGACCTTGACCGGGCTGGGGAAGCGCAGCTTGTCCAGGCCGTAGTTGACGCTCATGCTCACCCCCCGGACGTCGAGCAGCTCGCCGAACAGCGGGATGACCAGCGCCAGCGTGAGGTAGCCGTGCGCGATCGTGCCGCCGAACGGCCCGCCGGCCGCCCGGTCCGGGTCGGTGTGGATCCACTGGTGGTCGCCGGTGGTGTCGGCGAAGGCGTTCACCCGGTCCTGGCCGATCTCCAGCCAGGCGCTGTGGCCGAGGTCGCGGCCGGCCAGCGCCTTGAGCTCGGCCAGGCCGTTAGCGGTGATGGTCATGACGACGTCTCCTTGGGGGTGAGCCCGAGCAGGCGGGCGGCGTTGTCCTTGAGGATCTTGGGGCGGACCTCGGGCTTGATGTCGAGCGCGGCGAAGTCGGCCAGCCAGCGGTCGGGGGTGATCACCGGGTAGTCGGAGCCGAACAGCACCTTGTCGCGCAGCAGCGTGTTGGCGTACCTGACGAGCTGCGGCGGGAAGTACTTCGGCGACCAGCCGGACAGGTCGATGTACACCCGCGGCTTGTGCGTGGCCACCGCCAGCGCCTCGTCCTGCCACGGGAACGACGGGTGCGCCAGCACGATGCGCAGTTCGGGGAAGTCCACGGCGACGTCGTCGACCAGCATCGGGTTGGAGTGCTTCAGCCTGATCCCGCCGCCGCCGGGCACGCCCGCGCCGATGCCGGTCTGGCCGGTGTGGAACAGCGCGATCGCGCCCAGCTCCTGGATCGCCTCGTACAGCGGGTAGGCCATCCGGTCGTCGGGGGAGAAGCCCTGGATGCTCGGGTGGAACTTGAAGCCGCGCACGCCGTACCGCTCGACCAGGCGGCGGGCCTCGCGCACCCCGGCGCGGCCCTTCCACGGGTCGACGCTCGCGAACGGGATGAGCACGTCGGCGTGCTCGGCGCAGCTCTCGGCCACCTCCTCGTTGGAGATGCGCGGGTGGCCGGTGGCGTGCTCGGCGTCCACGGTGAACACCACGGCGGCCATCGCGCGCTCGCGGTAGTACGCGGCCGTCTCGGCGATCGTGGGCTGCCGGTGTCCGTGCGCCTTGAAGTAGTCGGCGGACGCGCCGAACAGCTCGGGGCTGAGCGAGCCGTGGCCGTCCCTGGAGATCTCGGCGTGCGTGTGCACGTCGATGGCGGTCAGCTCGGCGACGTTCACGACGCGGGCGCCTTCGGCGCGGGGATGCCGTACGTCTCGGGCGCGGCGCCGACGCCGGTGTCCCAGGAGGCGGCGATGGCCTCGGCGCTCCAGCCGCCGCCGGCCAGCGCCACGGCCTTCTCCGCCGGGTGCGACCACAGCGCCAGCCGGTCGCCGCCGATGCCGACGGCCTGCCCGCTCACCTCGGCGGCGGCGTCGGAGGCGAGGAAGACGATCAGGCCGGCCACGTCCTCGACCGTGCCCATGCCCTCCTGCTCGCGCAGCCAGCCGGGCAGCGGGCCGCCGGTGCGCTCGGCCTCGTCGAGGATCGGGGCGAAGGCCGGGATCGTCCTGGTCATCTCGGTGGCGGCCACCGGCACGACGGCGTTGACCGTGATGCCCGACCTGGCCAGCTCCAGCGCCCACGTCCTGGCCATCGCCACGATGCCGGCCTTGGCGGCGGCGTAGTTCGTCTGGCCGAAGTTGCCGCGCTGGCCGGCAGGGGAGGAGATGAGGATGAGCCGGCCGCCCGTGCCCTGCTCGCGCATCCGCCGGGCGGCGGCCCTGGCGCAGGTGAACGTGCCGCGCAGGTGCACGTCCACGACCGTGTCGAAGTCGTCGTCGGTCATCTTCCACAGCACCCGGTCGCGCAGCACGCCGGCGTTGGTGACCAGCACGTCGAGCCGGCCGAACGTCTCGACGGCGGTGCCGGCCAGCCGCTCGGCCACCTCGCTCCCGCCGACGGCGCCCGGGGCGGCGACCGCCCGGCCGCCCGCCGCGGCGATGGCCGCCGCCGTCTCGCCGGCCGCTGCCGCGTCCACGTCGTTGACCACGACGGACGACCCCGCCGCGGCCAGGGCCAGCGCGTACGCCCGGCCCAGGCCCCGGCCGGCGCCGGTGACCAGGCTCACTTTCCCTGACAAGTCCATGAAGCGGAACTTAGGCACTTTTTCGACCTCCGTCAATGTTTTGCCGAACATCGGAATCCTCTACCCTCGTCTCGTGACGCTCAGCGACGAGATCGAGCAGGCCCAGGGCGCGGGCGTGCGCCCGCAGTCCCTCATGTTCAGCTTTCTCGGCATCTACCTGCTGGGCCGCGACGGCGCCGCCGTCTACTCGGGCAGCGTCATCGACGTCTTCGCCCGCCTGGGCCTGTCGGAGGAGGCGGTGCGCTCCACGCTCACCCGCATGGTCAAGCGGGGCCTGCTGGCCAGACGGCGCCAGGGCCGCAAGATGTACTTCGGGCTGACCGAGCACGCCACGGCCGTCCTCGACGACGGGCGCAGGCGCGTCTGGGAGACCGGCGCGGTCAACCGCGACTGGGACGGCACCTGGACCCTGGTCGGCTTCTCCCTGCCCGACAGCCGCCGCAGCACCCGCCACGACCTGCGCTCCCAGCTCGCCTGGGCAGGGTTCGGCCCGGTGCAGAGCGGCATGTGGATCGCCCCGGGCACGAGAGACGTCGGCGGCATCGTCGCCGCGCTCGGCCTGCGCGACCACGTCACCGTGCTGGCCGCCCGCGCGCTCGCCCCCACTGAGTCGGCCGACCTGGTGCGCAAGGCGTTCGACATCGACCAGATCGCCGCCCGCTACCTGGCCTTCCTCGACCGCTGGGACACCACGCGGCCGATGCCCGCGCTGCCCGACGACCTGGCGCGCCAGCTCCTGCTGCACACCGACTGGCTGCAGCTCGTCCGCCAGGACCCGCACCTGCCCGCCGAGCACCTGCCGCCCGGCTGGCCGGCCATCCGGGCCGAGCAGGTGTTCCGCGAGCTGGCCCGGGCCTACGAGCGGCCGGCCGCGGCGCTGGCCGCCGCCGTCCTGGACGAGCTGCCCTGACGCTCAGGAGAGCGCGTACATGCGGATGGCCACGACGTCCTCCTCCCCTCGGGCCAGGCCGACGAACACGGTCTCGGCCAGCCACCGGTGCGCCGGGGCGTCGGTGCGGAAGACCGGCGAGGTGCGGTAGTACACCCCGGCCGCCGAGACGCGCAGGCCCGCGTCGTGCTGGTCGGGGCTGCCGGCCCGCTCGCGGTAGTAGCCGCGGTTGACGATGTCGATGATCGCGCCGTCGTCGGCCTGCAACAGGTAGCGGGCGTCGAGCTGGCAGACCCGGCCGCGGGTGCTCGACCAGTCGCCGCCGCCGGGCAGCACCGTCCCGGTCAGCCGCGGCCCCGTCACGGTGCCGCCCACGATCGGGGTGAACTCCAGCAGTTCGCCGTCGCCGTGGCCGACGTGCCTGGTCGGCGACAGCTCGGCGCGGATCTCGAAGGCGAAGGTCAGTTCCGGCGCGAACGATGCCGGTGGCTTGGGCACGGAGGGCTCCTTCTCAGGTCAGGCCACGGCGGGGCGTCCAGCCCCGCCTGGGCACGCTGTCGAGCAGCGCGCGGGTGTAGGGGTGCTCGGGCGCGCTCAGCACGCGTTCGACCGGGCCGCGCTCGACGACCCGGCCGCCGCGCATGACCGCGACGTCGTCGCAGACGTGCCGGACGATCCCGAGATCGTGGGTGATGAACAGATAGGCCACACCGGACCGGGCCCGGATTCCGGCCAGCAGCGTGAGGATCTGGGCCTGGACCGACACGTCCAGGGCGGCCACGGCCTCGTCCAGGATGAGCACGCGGGGCCGCACCGCCAGCGCGCGGGCGATGGCCACGCGCTGGCGCTGGCCGCCGGACAGCGATCGCGGCAGCGCGTCCGCCTGCCGCCCGTCCAGCCCGACCTGGTCGAGCAGCTCGGCGACGCGGGCCCGGAGCGCGGTGCCGGACAGCCGCTCGTGCAGGGCCAGCACCTCGCCGATCGCGTCACGCACCCGCTGCCGGCGATCCAGCGAGGAGTACGGATCCTGGAACACCATCTGGATCTCCCCGGCCCGCCGCAGCCGGTCCCCGCGCCGCTCGGCGCGGGTCACGCCGGACACCGAGACGCGGCCCGAGGTGGGCCGCTCCAGACCGGCGATCATCCGGGCGGTGGTGGTCTTGCCCGAACCGGACTCGCCCACGACGGCCAGCGAGCCGCCGTCACGCAGGGTCAGGCTGACGCCGTCCACCGCGACGAAGCCGCCGTAGGTCTTGCGCAGGTCGTCGGCCTGGAGGAGTGGGGTGCCGGTCATCGGGGGCTCCATTGCTCCTGGGCTCATCGGGGCTCCTCGGCGAAGTGGCAGGCCGCGACGTGCTCGCCGCACACGCGCGGTTCCGGGCGGTCGGCCCGGCACACGTCCCGGACGTCCGGGCAGCGCGGGGCGAACGCGCAGCCGCCGGCCACCTCGAACCCCGACAGCGGCCGGCCCGCGATGGCCCGCAGCGGCCGGTCGGCGTCGCCGAGGTCGGGACGCGAGGCCAGCAGCGCCCGCGTGTACGGGTGGGCGGCGTGCTCGCGCAGCCGCCCGGCCGGCAGGTCCTCGACGGTCGAACCGGCGTACATGACGCAGATCCTGTCGCAGACGGCGGCGGCCAGCGCCAGGTCGTGGGTGATGAACAGCAGGGCCAGGCCGCGTTCCGCGCGGGCCTCGGCGACGATGGCCATCACCTCGGCCTGGGTGGTGACGTCCAGCGCGGTGGTCGGCTCGTCGGCCAGCAGCAGCCGGGGCTCGCCCGCCAGCGCGGCGGCGATCATGACGCGCTGCAGCAGCCCGCCGGACAGCTCGGACGGCCGCTGGCGCAGCCGGCGCGGCGCGTCGGCGATGCCCACCTCGCGCAGCAGCGCGGTGACGGTGGCCGTGGCCGCGCGCGGGCGCACGCCCCTGGCGGTGATCAGCGCCTCGGTCAGGAAGTCGCCGACCGTGCGGACCGGGTTGATGTGCGCGCGCGGATCCTGGAAGATCATCGCGACGTCGTGCGTGCGCAGCCGGCGCAGCCGAGCCGGGCTCATGCCGGTGACCGGCTCGCCGTCGAACAGCACCTCGCCGGCCACCCGCGCGCCGCCGGGCAGCAGCCGCAGCACCGCGCGGGCGGTCAGCGACTTGCCCGACCCCGACTCGCCGACCAGGCCGAGCGCGCCGCCCGGCGGGACGGCCAGGTCCACCCGGTGCACCACGGCGCGCTCACGCCCGCCGGACGGCAGCGTCAGCCGCATGCCGCGCAGTTCCAGCAGCGGGGTCATCGTTCCTCCCCGAGTACGCGCCGGGACAACGCGGTGCCCAGCAGGTTGTAGGCGACGACGAAGACGGCGATCGCCAGGCCCGCGAACAGCGACTGCTCGACCCGCCCGGCCAGGATCCCGGCCGACCCGTTGGCCACCATCAGCCCCCACTCCGGCGTGGGCGGCTGGGTGCCGAGCCCGATGAAGGAGAAGGCGGCGATGTCCAGCATGGTGTAGCCGAAGGACGTGGTGACCTGCACCAGGATGAGCGGCGCCAGGTTCGGCAGCACGTGCCGCAGGCAGATGCGCCAGGCCGACATGCCCAGCATGTCCAGCGCCGCGACGTACGGCAGCGCCAGCTCGCGCAGCGCGGCGGCCCGCACCACCCTGGCCACGTACGGCAGGTACGCGATCGACAACGTCGCCACCGCCACCCACAGCCCCGGGCCGAACATGGCCGCGCCGACCACCGCGAGCACCAGCCCGGGAAAGCCGAACACCACGTCGAGCAGGCCGGAGATGGCCCGGTCGTACCAGCCGCCGAGCCAGGCCGCCGACACCGCCAGCGCGGTGCCGGCGACGCCCGCGACGAGAGTGACCAGCGCGGGCGCGAGCAGGCTGAGCCGCGCCCCGTGCAGCAGCCTGGACAGGATGTCGCGGCCGACGTCGTCGGTGCCCAGCCAGTGCGCCGCCGACGAGCCCTGGTAGACCGCCAGCGGATCGACCGCCTCCGGGTCGTACGGCGCGATCAGCGGCGCGGCCGCGGCGGCCAGCACTATCAGCGCGACCACCGCCCCGGCCGCGACCGGCGTGCCCCCACCGGGCGCCAGGCCACGGACCGGTGCGGCAACCGCGTGCCCGCTCATCGGATCGCTCATCTGGCCGCCCCCAGCGGCACCCGGTGGTCCAGCGCGGTGGCGACCAGGTCGACCAGCGTGTTGATGACGACGAACGCCGTCACGGTGAGCAACGCCACCGCCTGCACCACGGCCAGGTCCTGCTTGGCCGCGCTCTGCACCAGCAGCGCGCCGAGTCCGTTGATGCCGAACGCCTGCTCCACCACCGACGAGCCGGCGATGAGCGCGGCCACCGCGACCCCGGAGACGGAGAAGATCGGCGCGGCCGCGTTGCGCAGCACGTGCTTGCGCAGCACCACCCGCTCGGGCACGCCGCGCGCCCGCGCCGTCTCCACGTGCTCGGCGCGCAGCTCGGCCCGCACCGCCGAGCGGGTGACCTGCGTGACGTAGGCCAGCCAGGACGCCGCCAGCGCCAGCGCGGGCAGCGTCAGATGCTCGATCCGCCCGGCCAGGCCCTGGCCCGCGCCGTAGGCGGGGAACCAGCCCAGCCGCACCGACAGCCCCCAGGTGAGCAGGACCGCCATCACGAACACCGGCACCGCCATGAGCGTGGTGGTCACCACGGTGACCGCGGTGTCGGCCCACCGGCCGGCCAGCGAGGCCGCGGTGCCGAGCGCGACGCCGGGCACGATGATGAGCAGCGCCGCGTACCCCACCAGGAACACCGTGTTGCCGGCCCGGTCGGCCAGCAGGTTGGCGACCGAGTCGCGGTACGACAGCGACTGACCGGCGTCGCCCCGCAGCATGCCGGTCAGCCAGCGCCAGTAGCTCTGCAGGAACGGCTCGTCCAGGTGGTAGTCGCGATGGATCCTGGCCAGCAGCTCCGCGCTCGGCGGCTTGCCGCCGCCGACGAGCAGCGTGGCGGGGTCGCCGGGGGCCAGGTGGAGCGCGCCGTAGATGGCGACGCTGGCCACCGCGAGCGTGGCCGCCAGCGACGCCGCCCGCCGGGCCACGAACCGCACGATCACGACGTCCCGCCGAGGTGGGCCGCCCACGGCATGCTGATGTAGGCGAACGAGGCCGGTACGCCGGTGATCCGCTTGTTCACGAAGACCCGCTCGTACGGACCGGCCACGGTGAGCAGCGCCAGGTCCCGGGTGTAGATGGCCTGCGCGGCGGCGAACCTGGCGGCCGAGTCGGCGGCGTCCGACGCGCCCTGCGCCTGCGCCAGCAGCTCGCTGACCTTCGGGTTGCGGTAGCCGGTCCAGTTGAACATGGAGCCGGGCGTGGTCAGCAGCGGCACGTACGAGACCGGGTCGGGCACCTGGACGTAGCCCAGCACCATGGTGGCGTCCAGGCCCTGGCGCAGCGACGGGTCGTAGAACAGCCCGGACATCTGGGTGGGCTGGAGCTGCTTGATCGACACGTCCAGGCCGATCTGCTTGGCGCCGGCCTGCAGCAGGGTCAGTATCTGCAGCGACTGCTGGTCGCCCGCGCCCATCGCGACGTTGATCGTGCGCCGGCCCGGGTTCGCCTGCTCGACGAGTTGCCTGGCCTTGGCCAGGTCCGGTTTCTGCACGTCGGGCAGGGCGCGGTAGGCGTCGGCGTACACCTGGGACGCCTCGCCGTGTTGCCACACCAGCGGCGGGATCACGGTCTTCAGCGGCTCGGCGGCGCCGTCGTACACGCTGCGCACGATCGCCTGGCGGTCCAGCACCAGCGACAGGGCGTCGACGATCCTGCGGTCGGCCAGCGGCGAGTCCGGGCCCGTCGCGCCGATGAACACCGTCTGCGTGGACGGCCCGTGGTAGACGGTGCCCGCGCCCGAACCGGCCAGCGCCTTCGCGGCGGTGGAGGGCAGTTCGTAGCTGCCGTCCACCTGGCCGGACAGCAGGGCGCTGGTCAGCGTGTTGGCGTCGGTGATGAAGGTGAACGTGAGCGCGGCGGCCTTGGGCCGGAGCGCGGCGTCCCAGTAGCGGTCGTTGCGCACGGCGGTGATCGACTGCCCCGGCTTCCAGCTCGACAGCTTGAAGGGGCCGGTGCACATGAGGCCGCCGCGCGCGGTGCCGTACGCGCTGCCGGCCTGCTTCATGTACGCCGCCTCGCTGATCGCGCCGAACCCGCTGACCAGGAACTTGGTGAACAGCCGGTCCGGCCGGTGGAACCTGACCGTCACCTGGTGCGGCCCGGTCGCGGTGATGTCGCGCACGCTGTCGAGCACGGGCGCGTTGACGCTCTGCACCGCCGGGTCGCGCTGACGGGTCAGGCTGGCCACCACGTCCGCGGCGGTCATCGGGTTGCCGTTCCAGAACGTGACGTCCTTACGCAGGTCGAGCACCAGCGTCTTGGGATCGGGGCTGCGCCAGGCGGTGGCCAGCCCCGGGCCGGCGGAGTAGTCGGCGTTCAGCCGCAGCAGCGAGTCGCACAGGTTCACCTGCACCGTGCTGGGGGAGTAGTCGCCGGCCTTGGCCGGGTCGAGCGTGGTCGGCTCGCCGGTCGGCAGGTTCCACGTCACGGTGCCGACCTCGCTCGTGGCGGCGGGCGTCATGACGGTGAGCTTCACCTCGCCCGGCGGCGCGGCGGCCGGGCCGGCGGGGCCGGCGGAGCAGGCGGACAGCGCCAGCGCGGCGGACACGGCGGCGGCCCGCAGGATTCGTGGCCGGACGGTTCGTGGGGGAGCGTGCATGGAGGGCTCCAGGGGGTGGAGTGACGTTCAGCGGGTCAGCGAAGCGGTTCGTCCAGGACGGTGAGGGTGAGCGCGGCCGCGGCCGGGCCGCCGACGCGCAGGGTCTGGGTGCTGGGCTTGGCCGACACCGTGGTCCAGGGGTTCTCCCCGGTCCCGGAGGCGGGCAGGTAGAGCGGGTAGTCGCTGCCGGCGAGGGTGAGCGCGAGCCGGTGGCCGGGGCGCAGCCGGTAGCCGGTGTGTCCCAGGTCGACCTCGACGACCTCGGGCGCGTCGGCGGTGCGCACGTTCGCCTCGCCGCGCACGATCATGCGGGCGGCGCCGTCCGGGGCCAGGTCGAGCACCTTGGCGAAGACGTCGAAGACCGGCGCGGTGCTGGTGACGGCCAGCCGCAGCGTGACAGGACCGGCCAGGTCCAGCGGCTCGCGCAGCGCCGGCCCGGCGAAGGCCAGCACGTCGGCGCGGCCGGCGGTGCCCGACTCGTCGGGGTAGGTACGCAGGTAGGCGAAGGAGTCGGGGACGGCGGACGGCACCAGGTCGTCCGGGTCGTACACCCATGCGGCGGACTCGGGCTCTCCCGGTTCCTCCGCGAGCGTCCCGCCGGGCAGCGGGCCCGCCGCCGCGGCCGCGTCCGCCAGGAACAGGGTGGCGGCCCGGGCGCCGGGCGGCGGCCAGGCCGGCGCGGTGTGCCAGCCGTCGTGGGTCAGCTCCCACCTGACCTTGTCGAGCCCGGCGGCCGGCCGCTCGCCCTTGAGGAAGACGTCGAAGAAGTCGAGCGCGGGGCCGACGTAGCCGGGCAGCATGCGCTCCAGCGCGGCGGCGTCGGCGTTGTGGTCGTCCTCGGGCGCGATGGGGGCCAGGGCGACGTCGTAGTTCTCGTGGTCGACCGCGCCGGCCCACAGGTACTGCACCGCGTCCCAACCGGGACGGCCGGCCAGCGCCAGGTAGTCGCGCAGGTGCGGCAGGCGCAGGTTGTCGAACCAGCCGACGCAGTGCAGCACCGGCACCGGCCGGGCGTCGTAGGGGTGACGGCCCAGCGGAGTGCTGATCCTGGCGCGGTGCGGGGCGATCACGTCGAACCAGACCGAGCGCTTGCCGATGGCGCGGAAGGCCTGCTCGTACTGCTCGATGACCGGGCGGACGGCGCGGTCGGGCTCGAAGACGTAGCTGTCGTTGTCCACCCAGTGATGGGCGAAGTACTCCACGCCCTCCAGCCAGAGCGCGGCCCTGACCGGCGGCGCGGCGGCGTCGGCCGGCTCCAGCGAGGCGGCCAGGTCGGTGGCCGTCATGCGGGGCACGATCGCGCGCAGCGCCGGATGCTGGGCGGCGACGGCGGCCCACTGCGTGTAGCCGTAGTAGGAGTCGCCGAACATCCCGGCCGTGCCGTCCGACCAGGGCTGCTGGACGATCCAGTCGATGGTGTCGTAGCCGTCGTCGGCCTCGGTGAGAAACGGCACGGTGTGGCCCTCGGAGCGGAACTTGCCCCGGACGTCCTGCACCACCAGCGCGTAGCCGCGGGCGGTGAACATCGGGGCGGCCTGCTCGAAGAAGACGTAACGGCTGTTCTTGTCGTAGGGCAGCCGGACCAGCACGGCGGGGAAGACGGACCCGCCGGCGGCGTCGGCGGGCAGGTGGACGTCGGTGGCCAGCCTGACCCCGTCGCGTACGCGCACCAGGTGCCGGCGGGCGTCCCCGGCCTGCGGCGCGGCGGTGATCCGGTCGAAGGCGAGTGTCATAAAACGCACTCCAAGGAGATGAAACAGCGTTATGTAACACTGTTGTATGACAACATTGCATCTCCGTGTTCATCGGGTCAACACCCCCGCATTAAGGTTTGGTGACATGCCGATCGAGGTAGACGAGGTCCAGCGGCTCAACGAGATCGCCGCGGCCACCATCGAAGTCGCCCGCCAGCGCGGCGTCCGCGCGGTCACCATCCGGGCCGTCGCCCAGCAGCTCGGCGGCTCCACCGCGATGGTCACCAACTACGTGTCCAGCCGGGCCGCGCTTATGTACAACGCGCTGCGCCGGGCCGAGGAGGAGTGGGAGCACGACAAGCGGGACTTCCTCGACGGCGCGGAGGGCGAGGAGCGGCTGCGCTCGCTGGTGCGCTGGATGTGCACGACCGATGACGACGACGACATCCTGCGCCGGCTGCTGATCGAGATCGCCAGCTCCGAGAAGGGCGCCGCGGCCGAGGGCATCCAGCGGGCCTCGCGCGGCCACCGCGAGGAGATCGCGGCCGCCGTCGCCGAGGCGGGCACGCCCGCGCCCGCGCTCACCGCCGACATCCTCTACCTGCTGCTGCGCGGCTACTGGCTGGCCACGCTGGAGGACGCGGAAGGCTGGCCGTCCGAGCGCGGGGCGGCCGCCGCGCTGGCGGTGCTCGACCTGCTGGAGCGGGACCAGGGGCTGGCCAGATGACACAACGGCGTTGTATAACGTCGTTTCATCATCCCCCCGCCACGAGGTGACACATGGAACAGCGCACTGAACCGGCCGAGCTCTGGCAGTGGCCGGCCACCGGCCTGGCGGCGGCCATCCGAGCCGGTGACGTCTCCGCGGTCGAGGTCATGCGCTCCTGCCTGAGCCGCATCGAGCAGACCAACCCGCGGCTCAACGCCCTGGCCGACGTCTTCCCCGACGAGGCGCTGGCCGACGCCCGCCGCGCCGACGAGGCGGTCGCGGCCGGCGAGCCGCTCGGGCCGCTGCACGGCGTCCCGGTCTCCACCAAGATCAACACCGACCAGCGCGGCCGCGTCACCAGCCACGGCCTGGCCGCCCTGGCCCACGGGCCGGCCGCCGCCGACTCCGCCTGCGTCGCCGCGCTGCGCCGGGCCGGCGCCGTCCTGGTCGGCCGCAGCAACGCGCCGGCCTTCTCCTACCGCTGGTTCTCCAGCAACGACCTGCACGGACGCACGCTCAACCCCTGGCACCCCGGCCGCACCCCCGGCGGCTCCAGCGGCGGCGCGGCCAGCAGCCTGGCGGCCGGGATGACCCCGCTCGCCCAGGGCAACGACATCGGCGGATCCATCCGCTACCCGGCCGCGTGCTGCGGCGTCGTCGGCATCAGGCCCACCGTCGGGCGCGTGTCGGACTGGGCGCCGCCCGCCTACGCGCTCGTCGGCGGGGAACAGGTGCCGCTCGACCTGCCGCCCACCGTCCAGGGCTGGGCCGTCGAAGGGCCGCTGGCCCGCGACGTCGCCGGCGCCAGGCTCGCGCTGCGCGCCATGACCAGCCCCGACCTGCGCGTCCCCTTCGGCGTGCCGGCGATCCCCGACCGGGTGCCGCCCGCGGGGCCGGTCAAGGTGCTCGTCGTGCGCGGCGAGGCGGCCTGCCACCCGGGCGTCGCCCAGGCCGTCGACACCGCCGCCGCCCACCTGGCCCAGGCCGGCTACGCGGTCGAGTACGACGACGGCGCCGCGACCCGCCTGCTCGCCGAGGCCGCGCGCATCTGGTCGCTGCTGATCTTCGAGGACTTCCGTCCCACGCTCCCGGTGGCCAGGGAGATCGGCGACGAGGCGATCAAGACGTCGCTGGCCTACTCGTTCGCGGCGGCAACGCGGGTGTGGGGCGAGCGGCCCACGCTGGAGACCTACATCCAGGGCTGGTCGCGCCGCGGCACCCTGATCACTCGGCTGCAGGAGCTGCTCGGCGGCGACACCCTGCTGCTCACCCCGGTCAGCACCGAGCCGCCGTTCGAGCACGAGGCCGACACCGCGAGCCCCGACCGGGCGGCCGAGCTGATCGCCGCGATGTGGCCGATGACCGCGGTGCCCGCGCTGGGCTTTCCCGCCGCCACCGTGCCGACGTCGTTCGCCGACGGGCTGCCGGTCAGCGTGCAGCTGATCGGCGGGCGCTTCGAGGAGGAGCTGATCCTCGACGCCGCCCAGGCCGTCGAGGACCGCGCGCCCGCCTTCGTGCCGCCGCTCTGAACCCGAGGGGAAACCTTGCCGTGCGGCCAGACCTCGCTCACCTGATGTCGGCGGAGGCCCGCCTGCGGGTAGACGCTGTCGGCATCCCGCGAAGAGGCGGCGGGGCCGGAACCGACACGGATAGAAGCCGCCATGACAGGGTTGTCGATCATCACCGAGCGGCACGACGGGTTCGTGGTGGTGCGCCTGGCCGGCGAACTCGATCACGGCAACCGCCTCCCGCTGGTGCGGGCCCTCGAGCGGTTGCTCGGCGACACCCCGAGGATCGTGGTGGACACCTCCGGGCTGCGCTTCTGCGACTCCCACGGGCTCTGGACGCTGATCGCCTGCCAGCGGCGGGCCGAGGCGCGCGGCGGCGGGCTGCGGCTGATCGGGGTGCACGGGCCGCTGGCGCGCCTGCTGATCGTCACCCCAGCTGGTCGACCTGTTCCCACCGTACGCGGGGCTCTCTCAGGCCGCTCGCTGGCCGGGTCGCCGCTGACGCGGTGCTCGCGCCCGGCGGTCCGGTAACGCATGTGCAGGCGCAGCCGGGAGCAGCCGCCCGGGTGGTCGAGCACGGTCTCGTCGCACAACTGCCTGATCAGCCACAGGCCGTAGCCGCGGGTGGCGACCGGGGGCGGGGACGCCCCGTGCATGAACAGGTGGGCCGCGGTCAGCGTGCCCGCCGGGTCGATCACTTCGACGCAGACGCCGTGCTCGTCGCTGCCGATGACGAGTGTCCCCGTTCCTCCGCCGTGGTCCAGTACGTTGTCGGCCGCCTCGTTCACGGCCAGCACCAGGTCGTCCAGACGGGCGCCGGTCAGGCCGGCGGCGGCCGCGCGCCTGGTCAGTACGTCGCGTAACAGACCAAGGTCTCGGGTGATGGGGAAGCGAAGCGAGGGCTCTCCGCTCATGATCATCTCCCGCCGTGGTATGGCTGCCTGCCCCACTGCCCAGGACGCGGCCGGATATGCATCACGATCACTCGTTCGCGCCAGGCAGCCGCAACGCCAGCAGGGCGATGTCGTCGGTGCGCGGAGACGGCGCGCAGGCGAGCACCTGGTCGCAGAAGTCCTGCACCGGCAGGCGGGCGAGCGTCGCGGCGTGCGCGCGCAGCCGGTCGAGCCCGGTGTCGAGATCGCTGCCGGGCACCTCGACCAGCCCGTCGGTGTAGAGCAGGAGCGTGCTGTCGGACGGCAGGGCCACGGCGGCGTCGTGGCGCGTGGCGTCGTCGAGGTGGATGCCGAGCAGCAGGCTCTGGCCCTCCTCCAGGTAGCGGGCCCGGCCGTCGGCGGTGACGAGCAGCGGCGGCAGGTGCCCGGCGCTGCTCCAGCGCAGCACCCGGTCGCCGGGCCGCCCGTCGGGGCCGGGCTCCGGCGGCTCGATGCGGGCGAGCACGACCGAGGCGGTGGGCGCGTCGGAGGCCACGGCCATGACCTTGTTGAGCCGGTCGAGTATGAGGCTGGGCGGCTCCTGGTGGTCGCAGGCCAGGGCGCGCAGCATGTTGCGCAGCTGGGCCATCTGCCCGGCCGCCTCCAGGTCGTGGCCGGCGACGTCGCCGATGACCAGGGCGGTGACCTCGTCGGGCAGCAGGAAGGCGTCGTACCAGTCGCCGCCGACCTGGGAGCCCGCGGGCGCGGCGAGATAGCGGGCGGCCAGGCTCAGATGGTCGGGCTGCGGGAGGGGAGTGAGCAGGTGGCGTTGCATGGTCTCGACGATGTCGCGCTGCTGGCGGAAGAGGCGGGCGTTGTCGGCGGCGAGCCCCGCGTCGCGCCCGATGTCGGCGATCAGCTCCAGGTCGGCGCCGGTGAAGGGGTTCTCCGGGCCGGTACGTGCGACGGTGAGCGCGCCGAGCACGCGCCGCGGCGTGCGCAGCGGCGCCACGATGGCGGAGACGCCGCCGAGTGCGGCGAACAGGGCCTGGTGCGCGGCGGCCAGCGGCCCGTCGGGCGCGGCGTTGATCTGCTCGGGCCCGAGCAGCAGCGCCGGCTCGCCGCGCAGCACGCGCACCAGCGGCGAGGACGACGGCCCGGACGGCGGCGGGGGCAGGGTCTCGTGCCAGGGCGGGTCCTCGGGGTGGCCGGCGGCGCTGGTGACGGAGAGCCGGTGCAGCTCGCGCGGCCCGAGGTGCAGGTCGACGACGGCCCAGTCGGCCAGACGGGGCACGAGCAGGTGGCCGAGCCGGGTCATGGCCTCGCGCACGTCGAGGGTCCTGCTCAGCACGGTGCTGGTCTCGGTGAGGAGCCTGAGGTGCTCGGTGAGCCGCTGGGATCGGGCCAGCCGGTCGGCCTGGCGTCCGGCGGCCTTGAGCTGCTCGGCGATGTCGACGAAGACGACGACCACGCCGATGAGCCGGCCTTCCCCGCGGATCGGTGAGGCGCGCCAGATGACGGGGAGCAGGTTGCCGTCGCCGGTGGCGAAGGTGGCCAGCTCGCTGCGCATGCTGCGGCCCTGACGCAGGGTCTGGACGAGCTCGCAGGTGTCGCGGGGCGGCACGGTGCCGTCGAGCCTGCGGTGCAGGCGTTCGTGCGCGTCGGCGCCGAGCAGGCCGGCCGGGTCCTGGCGGAGCAGTGCGGCGGCCTGGGGGTTGATCCAGGTGAGGCGGCCGTCGAGGTCGGTGAGGTAGACGCCGACGCCGGTGCTGGTGAGCGCGGCGTGCAGGAGGGCGGGGT
>NZ_JABCPZ010000154.1 GCF_013283785.1 Nonomuraea antri | reverse complement strand
CCCGGGGGACGGATGCCCCGAACATTGGCCATCGACCTGCGGGGACGCTCGCGCCTGGCCTCGCCCGCTGCCCCTGACGAGGGAGCGGCCGTGGGGCCACCGGTAGAAGCGTCAGTGCGAGCGGTGTCCGGCGATCCTTCGGCGCCGGCTTCTGGGCGGTCGTCCTCGGCACGGCCGGCGCGCGATGCCTCTGACGCCGCGCGGGACTCTGCGGGTTCCACGCCGGTGGCTGGGGCCGCGGATTGGTCGGAGCGGGAGTTTTCGGGGCGTTCGGTGCTCGACGCGCCCCGGGCCTGCGACCGCTCTTCACGCTGATCCGCGCCGGAGCGCCGGTCAGTGTCCGAACGCTGGCCCGTGTCCGAACGCTGGCCCGTGTCCGAACGCTGATCCGGGCCGGATGGGCGTTCGGTGGTAGGCGGCTGGTCGGCGCTCGGCTGTTCCGCCGGGCGGCGGGTGCGGGTCGGCGTCGCCGTACCCTCGGCGGTGGCTCCGGCCGCGGGCGCGCCTGCGGACGCGCGTCCTGCTTCCCTGGTGGGACGGTCTGTACCCAGGCGCCCAACCGGTCCTTCTCGTGGAGAAGGTTACGGATGTCCCCCTCGGCGTACTCGAACTCGGGAGACCAGAAGAGCGCGTCGAACGGGCAGACCTCGATGCAGATCCCGCAGTACATGCACAGGGCGAAGTCGATCGCGAAGCGGTCGAGCACGTTGCGCTGACGGGGACGGCCGCCCTCAGGGGCCGGGATGGTCTCCTTGTGGGAGTCGATGTAGATGCACCAGTCGGGGCACTCTCTGGCACAAAGCATGCAAGAGGTGCAATTCTCCTCAACCAAGGCGATTACGCCGCGGCTCCGAGGCGGCAGGGCGGGCTTGACCTCGGGATACTGCTGAGTGACGGATTTGCGCAGCATGTGACGAAGGGTGATGGACAGCCCTTTCGCCAGTCCGACTCCCGGTATCCGCGCCATGGTTCAACATCATGACGCACTTGGCCGCGCAGGTGAATGAGCAAGAGCGTTGTCCCCAGTTTTTCCACAGCTATCCACAGCTTGGGTGACAGTTATCCACAGGCTGGGTCTACATCCGATTTGGCCGACTGCGGAGCGATAGTCTCTCGGCCATGCCGTACAGCCATCCGGTTCGTCCCAGCAGTGGGGCGTGGGCGCTCGCCGTGGTGTGGGCGTCCCTGTCCCTGTTCTCCTGCGGGCTGGCGACCCCGTTCACGATCGGGTTCGCGGCGTTCTGGATGCGCAGCATCTGGCAGGTGATCGGTGCGGTGATCTATTCCTTCCTCACCGGCTCGTTCGCGCTCGCGGTCTTCGCGTACGGAAGCTATGAGGACATCCCCGAGCCACTGTACGGGCTGGTCTCGCTGGCGTTGATAATTTCCTGGTTCGGCGGGGCCATTCATTCGGGGATCCTGGTGCCGGCCATGGCCAGGGCAAGGTCGAACACGTATGCTCAGCCGCCGCCGTACCAGCCTGCCGTACCGCAATTCCACCACCCCAACCAGCACCGGCGGCCTGGCCCCTACCAGCGGCCCGATCTGCACCAGCGCACCACGGCGCCGGACCATCGGCCACCGCCGCAGCCACGTCCACAGCCGCAACCGCAACCGCATCCCGACCTGCGGCAACACCCGACCTCCCCGACCCAGCACCGCTCGCCGGGCGAGCCTGAGTGGATCGGGCACTATCGGGTGCTGCAGTCCGTCGGGCGCGGCGGGCAGGGCGCCGTCTATCTGGCGATGGCGCCCAACGGGGTGCGCGTCGCCGTGAAGGTCCTGCACGATCTGGTCGACGAAACGGCGCGGACGCGGTTCGCCAGGGAGGTGGAGGCGGCTCGCCGGGTGGCGACGTTTTCCACAGCCCGGGTGCTCGATGTGAGCATCACCGGCCAGCAGGCGTACATCGTCAGCGAGTACGTGGAAGGGCCCTCGCTCGAACGCCTCGTTCGCCAGCACGGGCCGCGCGACGAGGACAGCTTGACCCGGCTGGCGTTGTCCACGGCCGGGGCGCTGGCGGCCATCCACAAGGCGGGGATCGTCCACCGGGACTTCAAGCCGAGCAACGTGCTGATCGGCCCTGACGGGCCTCGGGTGATCGACTTCGGCATCGCGCGGGCGCTCGATCAGGTGACGATGACTTCGGGACGGATGGTGGGCACTCCGCCGTACATGTCGCCTGAGCAACTGTCCGGCGAGGCGGTGGGGCCGGCGTCCGACGTCTTCAGCTGGGCCGTGACGATGGTGTTCGCGGCGACGGGGCGGCCGGCGTTCGGCGAGGACAGCGTGCCCGCGGTCTTCCATCGGGTGCTCACCGTTCATCCGGACTTATCGCCGTTACCGCCGACGCTGCGGCAGGTCGTGGGGAATTGCCTCAGCAAGCGTCCTGACGAGCGTCCCTCCGCTTCGGACGTGATGCTGGCGATCGTGCACTGAGCGACGTCGGAGGTCGGGTGGGCCGGATTGCCGGGTGTCTTGCGTCCGGCAATCCGGTCTGGTTGGGGCGTTCTGGTCTTGCTCGCCTGCCTGGCTGGGCCCGCTTTGTGGGCTTCTCGGCGATTGTGGGGTGGCCGCCCAGGGGGTGGCATCGCGCCATGCGGAGGTCAGGGCGGCTTCGCGCTGGGCGCAGGTCAAGGAGTGAGCGGCTTTGCGGGGGCGCATGTCCCCGGAGTGGTGGCTTTGCGCCATGCGCAGGTCCGGGGGTGGGTGGCGTTGCGGTGGGTGCGGGTTAGGGGGTGGCTTCGCGGCAGGCGCGGGTCAGGTTCAGGTATTCCTGGCGGGTCAGTCGCAGGACGGCCAGTTCCAGGCCGTGGCGGTCGGCGAAGCGGTTGACGTCGTCGGGGTTCCAGGTGCCGGGGAGGTGATGGCATGGATGGTGCGCGTTGTCGAACACGACCAGGCCCGACCGGTCTTCGTGCTGGTAGAGGAGCAGGTTGCTGGCCGCGCCTGGATGCTGGCCGATCGGGAGTTCGTTCAGTTCTTCCTTGCCGTGGGTCACGAGCAGCGAGCGTCCGCGGACCTTCAAGTTCGGGCCGGTGATGGGGCCGATGGCGGTGCCGCGAGCCACGCGCCTGCGGTGAAGTTTCGCCCATGCCGGACGTAACAGGAGCAGCGCCGGGCTGAACATCATCAGCAACCACTTGGCGTCGATGAGGTCGATGAGGACCCGGCCCAGCGTGGCCAGGCCACGCCAGAACACCCACATTCCGGTCGAGGCCAGGTACGCCATGAGACCGATCCCTGCGACTCCGAGGCAGATGCTCACCGGTTTGCGCCATGTGGCGAGTGACGGCGCGGGTAGGCCGCGGATGCGTTGCCAGCCGGGCGCGCGGGCCGCCAGCATGGCCCGGACATGGGACGGGCGTTGCTGGCGCGCGTCGTACAGCGGGATTCTTGATGCGGCGGCGAAGTCGCGTAGGTGCGGTGCGTACCATTCGCCGGGGAGGTCCAGGAGTACCAGACCGTCCTCGTCCAGTGCGGCCAGGCCGTGGACCACGGCTGAGTTCTTGGCCGATTGCGGGCATTTGTACTGGTAGAGAGATGCGGGCGTCAGGCGGATGGAATGGCCGGTGGCTTCGTCCGTGACGTCCAGGGCTGTGCCGTCCGAGGTCAGGGTGGTCTTGGGACAGCGACTCCCGGAGGTCGCGCCCGCGCATGGCTTGAGCTGAGCTTTCACTGTGCACCCCCAGTGGCCCCCTTTGAGGGTACGACGGCTGGGCTGCGACGCGAGTTCCTTGCGCGGCATGGGCTTCACGGCTGGGAGTCGGGGTTGAGCGACAGAAGGCCTGGTGGTGGTGACGGATCGAGTGAGGTGAGCATTCGGCCCCATTCGGCCAATTCCGTTCTGGGGCGAAGCGGGTGTGTTCGGTCTGGTCCTGCTTTTGGGGCGGAGGGGATGTGTTTGGTCCCGTCCCGCTCTGGGTGAGGCGGGCGCGTTCGGCCGGTCCTGCGTTTGGGGCGGAGGGGGTGCGCTTGGTCCCGTCCCGGTCCTGGGGCGAAGGGGTATTCGGTCTCGTCTCCTTGGGGTGGAAGGCGTTCAGTGGGCGGGCTTGCGTAAGTGCGGGGTTCGCGTTGGTGATGGTGGCGCGGGGTTGAGCGGGTCGGGTCTGGGTTCTGCGGGTGAAGTGGTGATGGGCGCTCGGGCGAGGGGTGGTTTTGGAGAGCTGCCCGCTTGAGGCTCGATCCCGGTGGGGCTCGGTGTGCTGGTGGGACTCGGTGCCGGTGGGAGGTGGGCGGGGCGGTAGATCTTCCGGTCCGTTCTTTGTGCGGTGGCTTTGGTCTTGCTGATTGGGGCCACGTGTTGGGCACCTGGTGTACGTGGGGGGGCCGTGTACCGGCATCGCGGCGAGTTAGCTGGGTCTGCTTTCTAGCGTCAGGTTCGCTTTCCAGCTGGTCTGGCCGTTGCTCGGCATGGACGAGTCCGGTTAGGTCCGGCTGCGGCTTCCCGTCTGATTCGGCTCTTCGGCGCGAACCTTCTGGTTTTGGGTCGGGTGGCCTCTGAGTGAGCGCTTCCCCGCCGAAAACCCGGTCGCGAGGTGTCCGATTTGGCGCGTTGGTTTCTCCTCAAGAGGTAGAGACACAACGGCTTGAACGGGGAAGTCATTGGGACGTCGTGAGCGACCACTGGAACCGACTGCGGGATCGATCGCCCGATTCGCATATGAGCTGCGCAAACTCCGGAAGGAAGCAGGCGGCCCGACCTACCGGGCGATGGCTGCGCGGGTGTACTACTCTTCCGCGACGCTCGCCCAGGCCGCGGCCGGTGACCGGATGCCTTCGCTGCCCGTCGTCCTCGCCTATGTGGAAGCCTGCGGCGGGGACGCGGAGGAGTGGCGGCGGCGCTGGCATGAGGCCGATCAGGAAGCCGTGGAGGAGGCGGCGGCCAGGGACACCGGGAAGGCGCCGTATCTCGGCCTGTCACGCTTCGAGACAGAAGACAGCGACAGGTTTTTCGGGCGGGCGGTGCTCGTTGAGCGGCTGGCCGGGATGGTTCGGGAGCATCGACTGGTCATGCTGGTCGGGCCTTCGGGCAGCGGTAAGTCGTCGCTGCTGCGGGCCGGCCTCGTTCCGTGGCTTCGGAGGTCGGCCGAGTCCCGCTCCCGAGGGCTTGAGCCCAGTTCCCGGAGGACGGCGGAGTCCGGTTCTCCAGGTCAGGCTGAGCCCGGTTTTCGAGGGCAGGCGGAGTCCGGTTCCCCGGGGCAGGCTGAGTCCGGCTCCCAAGGGCCGGAAGAGCCCGGTTCCCTGGGGCCGGCGGAGGCCCGTTCGCAGGGGCAGGCGGAACCCGGCTCTCGCACGCTGCCGGGCTCGATCCGCGTTCTGACTCCCGGCGCCCAACCTGCCCAAACGCACACGCACACCCACCCGCACACCCCCTGGAGCGACGACGACGTCGTCATCGTGGATCAGTTCGAGGAGGTCTTCGCGCTGTGCGCCGATCCCGCGGAGCGTGACGGCTTCATCGAGGCGCTGCTGGCGGCGTCCACCGCGGCGGACGGCCCGCGCGTCGTGCTCGCCGTGCGCGCCGACTTCTTCGGCCGCTGCGCCGAGCACGGTGGGCTGGCCGAGGCGATCAGGGACACGACGGTGCTCGTGGGCGCGATGAACCCGGAGGAACTTCGTGAGGCGATCACGCGTCCGGCCGCGGCCGCAGGTCTCACGGTGGAACGGGAGCTCACCGCCATGATCATCAAGGAGATGGCGGGCGGACCCGGCGCGCTGCCGTTGATGTCCCACGTCATGCTGGAGACCTGGCGCCGGCGGCGCGGGCGGGTCCTGACCGTGTCCGCCTACGAGGCCGCCGGCGGGATCCACGGGTCGATCGCGCGCACGTCGGAGACGCTCTACGCCGATCTGTCGCCCGCCCAGCGGGAGCAGGTACGGCATCTGCTGCTGCGCCTGGTCACCCCGGGCGAGGACGCGCCCGACACCAAGCGGTCCGCCGGCCGCGCCGAACTGCTGGTGGGCGACGACGCGGACGCGTTGCTCGACCGGCTGGCCACGGCCAGGTTGATCACGCTGGCGGAGGACCGGGTCGAGCTGGCGCACGAGGCGCTGCTGACCGCCTGGCCCCGGCTGCGTGCCTGGATCGACGAGGACCGTCAGCGCATCCTGCTGCAACGCGGCCTCACCCAGGCCGCGCAGGCGTGGGAGGAGCACGGCAGGGACCCGGGCGGGCTCTATCGCGGTCTGCGTCTGTCGATGGCCTGCGAGCAGTTCGGCGGGCCTGGCGGCAGGGACGACCTCACCCCGCTGGAGCGCGAGTTCCTGACCGCGGGCATCGCCGCGCGCGACCGTGAACGGCGTCATCGCAGGCGGCGTTCGACGACGATCTCCGCGCTGCTCGTCCTGACGCTGGTCACCGCGCTGCTCGCCTGGCAGGAGAACCGGGCGGGACAGAACAGGCAGCGCGAGAGCGAGGCGCGCCGCGTGGCGGGCATCTCGGCGAGCCTGCGCGACTCCCACCCGCTCATGGCGATGCGGCTGAGCCTCGCCGCCTGGCGTCTGGCGGATCTGCCGGAGACCCGCTCGGCGCTGCTGGCCGCGGCGGCGCAACGTCCTCAGGACGTCTTCACCGACCCGGACGGGGACCCGCAGACCATTCGCCACCTCAGCGAGGACGGCCGGAGCCTGGTCTCCGTGGGAGCCGCGCAGGTCACGGTGTGGGACCTGGACACCGGTCGCAGGACGTCGACCTGGCCCGCCCCGGGCGCCGCGCACGCCAGGCTGGGCGTGCCCGGCGGCGACGGCCGGAAGCTGCCCATGCGGGTGAACGACGACGAGGTCTCGCTGTGGGATCTGGCCGCCGGGCGTCCCGACCCGGAGGTCTTGGGGAAGGCGGACAGCGGGTTCGAGCTGGGAGTGAGCGGGCGGAGCGTCATCGGCTACCACGCCGACGGGCCGAGGTACGCCATCAGGGTGTGGGACGTGCGCACCGGCCGTGAGCTCGTGAAGGTCGACACCCGCCGCCGGGCGTCGGCCGCGATGCAGTCCGTGACGTGGGAGTTCAGCACCTCGTTCGCGCGCAGCATGGACAACAGGCGCGCCTGGGAGGATCCAGCGCACCCCGATGTGACGCTCAGCCCGGACGACACGCTCATGACGGTCTGCGTGCCCGGCGAGCCGCTCCAGCTGTGGGACGTGGCCGCGGGCCGCAGGATCGACACCCCGTGGGCGCCCGTGGCCACGCCCCGGCAGTGCCAGTACGAGCAGGTGAGGTTCACCCCGGACAGCCGTCATGTGGTGGTCACCGGCCTGAACGAGATCCGCATGTGGGAGGTCGCCTCCGGCGAGAAACTGCCGGTGATCCACCTCCAAGGGGTGCAGGAGATCGGGTTCAGCGCCGACGGCTCCTTCCTGGTCGCCAGCGACAGGAACGACGTCCTGATGTGGCGGATCCCGAATCCGGGCTCCCCGGTCTTCCGCCACTCGCTCTCCGGCGAATACGCCAGCGACCTGCGCGTGGACCTGCGCGCCAACCGTGTCCGCTATCTCGGCGGCTCGAACATGTCCTGGCCCGCGACCGTGCGCACCCTCGATCTCGGCCTTTCGACGACAGGGGCGTGGCGGACGCCGGGCGCGTCCACGGCGGTCTTCAGCCCGGACGGGACCACCATCGCACGCGCCTACACGGACGAGCGGCGGGACGTCATCCAGGTGGAACTGCAGGACCGGCGCACCGGGCGGCGCACGGCCGGGCCGTGGGAGACGGCCTGCCACGACGCGCTCAGATGCACGACGCTCCTGGCCTTCAGCTCCGACGGGCGGACACTCGGCTTCGGCGCCACCTCCTTCGGCGGGGACGCACCATCGAGCCGGCTGTCGCTGCTGGACGTGGCGGCCGCCAGTGTCTCGGACACGTTCTCGTTCGAGGAGAAGGGGATGCGCTCGGTGGGGACCGTCGCGTTCACGCCCGGCGACAGGTCGCTGCTGATCGCGTCACCGCCCACCGTCGGCTCCATGACGCTCTGGGACCCGCGTCGCCGGGCCGCCGTCCGGACGCTGCCCGAGGTCGTCGCTCATCACCTCGCGATGCACCCGGACGGGCGGTCACTGGTCACGTCCGAGGGGGACGTCGTGCGCTTTCCCGAGCTCGAACGGGCCTCGAAGGGGCGGATCCTCGGCCAGAACAGCGCGGCCGCCTTCAGCCCCGACGGCCGGCACCTGGCCACCGGCGACGACACCGGCCGCACCACGCTGTGGGACGGCCGGGTGGAGCGGCGGCTGGGCGTGCTGACCACCCCGGGCGCCCCGTCCGCCGCTGGCCCGGGCGCGCGCAGGACCGTGACGGCGCTGGCCTTCTCACCCGACGGAGGCGTGCTCGCCGCCGGTACCTCGAACGGCGTGGTGCAGCTGTGGGACGTGGCCACGCACCAGCCCATCGGCGGGCCGCTGCCCACCCCTGGCGACAGCGTTCTCGCGCTCACCTTCGGCGCCGACGGCCGGACCCTGAACGTCGCCGGCGAACACGTCCCCGTCCAGTCGTACGACCTCAGCCCGCAGGCCGCGGCGGCGACCCTGTGCCGGCGCGCCGGTGACGGGCTCTCCCCCGCGGACTGGGCGGCGTACTTCCCCGGCCGCTCCCGCCTGAGTGCCTGCCCGTCATGAGGCCGTGCCGATCGCCTGCCCGCCATGCGGAAAACCGACAAATAGCCCCCTGACCTGGGATTTCCTCTCCCCATATCCAAGTCATAACGAAGACACACAGCCCTGTCCAATGATGTTCGCATCGGGCAGCCGCCGGCTGCGCGAAGCCCCCAGGAAGAGGAGGTGTTTTCGATGAATCCGGAGCTGGACGATGTGATCGCCGAGCTGCAGAGCCTCGACGCGACCGCTGACGGCCGTGAGGCGCTCGCCGCCGTGCAGATGAGCGAGACCTGGAACTGATGACCTGGAACTGATCCTGGCGAACGCGGCGACCTCTGCGCGCCTCGCCTGAGCAGTCCAGAAGCGGGCCGGCCCGACGTGTTCGGGCCGGCCCGTCATCGCCGGGGCCGAGCCCGCCCTCCCAGCCAAGGATCAAGGATGCCGAGAGCAGTCATGAATCCCCATCAGGCGGTGGCGACCAGGTTCGACGAGCTGGTGGCCGCCGTCGCGTTCCGGTACGGGCCGCTGGCCCAGGGCATCGTCCTCGTGCTCTACGAGGAGCTGATCGCGCTGCGCCGCGTGCTGGCGGACGACCCGGAGGCGTTCGTGGTCCGGGCGCGCGCCCGGTCCATCGCGGCGGAGCTGGCCGGTCAGTACGAAAGACATGGCTTCCGGCCGGTGACCGACCACCCGAGTTCCGTGGTGGGGCACGACCCGTGCGTCATCCAGTTCAGCCGCCGGGTGTTCGAGGACAAGCACGGCGCCGTCGCCCACCTCGTGGCGGCCGAGACGGTGGAGATCACCGGCCCCGACCTCGCCTTCGTGGAATCGGGCCGGCCCTACATGTACGTGATCGACGAGGACGGCCGCTTCCTGGTCTGGACCCGGGCCTTCAGCTTCGAGGAGCTGGTCTTCGGCCGTAACCGGGCGACCGTGGGCGGGGTGCCCGTCGCCCATCCGATGCTCGTCCCGGAGAGGCTGCGCGCCCTCGCCGCCGGCGAGATCGTGTTCGTCGGCGCGCCCAGGGTGCGTGCCGTCATCGTGAACAACAAGTCCGGGCATTTCAGAACACCGCCCTCGTCAGGGGAGATCGTCGTCAACGCCTGCCGCTCCCGGCTGGGCCTGACCGAGGCCGACATCGACCTGTTCATCGTGGGCGGGGTCGGCAGCGGCACGGTCCAGCGCATCGGCCAGGAGATCGACGAGAGGAGCGAGCGATGACGGCGCAGCCGCTCAACGCCACCGAGGTGGACCAGATCATGTCGGCGCTGCCGGATCGCCGGGTCGGCACCGAGCAGGAGTACAAGTGGCTGATCGACCCGGTCGAGGTGTTCGGCACCGACACCCCGGGCCTGCCGGAGGCGCTGAGCCTGCCGATCCCCGAGGACGTCACCGCCGAGACGCCGTTCACGCACACGCAGTCGTCGATCTACTTCGACGACCGCTGGCAGCTCGCGGCCAACGACCTGGCCGTCAAGCTCCTGATCAACTACGGGGCCTATCGCAACCTGTCGTGGATCTGCGTCAAGCAGACCGTCGCCTGGGTCGGCGGCTGCCGCGACTGCCTGGAGATCAGTGAGCGCGTGGACGTCAGAGACGTGAACCGCGTCATGGCCGAGCGGACGACCATCCCGCTGGCGTACGCGGCCCGGCTGGTGCCAGGGGCGTCGAACCTGACCCCGTACGCGACGGCCGTCCAGCTGCGCCACAAGGTGCCGCTGCGCACGCGATACGGCACGGTGTTCCAGCTCAGCCTGGACCTCGTGACCACGCGCTCGCTGGCCGACGGCGCGCGCGCCACCAGCACCTGGATCGAGATCGAGACCAGCGGCAGCGACCTGCCCTCACGCAAGGCCCTGGACGACTGGGCCGAGCTGCTCGGTGACCGGCTGCCCGGCCCGCCGTACGAGATGTCCAAGCCGGTGCGCGCGGCCAGGCAGGCCGGCTGGCTCCCGGCCGGGACGCCGGCATGAGCAGGAGCGCCGAGCGGCTGCCGCGCGGCTTCTGGTTCCTGGTCGCCGGTCAGGCCACCTCGCTGGCCGGCAACGGGCTCCAGCAGATCGCCGTACCGCTGTGGATCTACCAGCGCACCGGTTCCGCGCTCTCGGCGGGGGCCGCGTTCGCCGTCCAGTTCATCCCCATGGTCGTCTTCGCGCCCTGGGCGGGGCATCTGGTCGACCGCTTCGATCGCCGCAGGATCCTCATCGGCTGCGAGGTGTTGTCCGGGCTCGCGGTCGTGGCACTGTTCCTCGCGGTCGTCGAGGGCGCGCTTCCCGTGGTCTACCTGATGCTGGCGGTGTTACGCCTGTTCAACGCGTTGACGATGCCCGCGTTGCAGGCCGCGAGCATGCAACTGGTGCCAGAGAGCGCGCACCGGAGGAGCGCGACGGTCATCGAGACGCTGCTCGGCGGCATCAACACGCTCGCGCCGCTGGGCGGGACGGCGCTGGCCGCCCTGCTGGGCATCGAGTGGGTGCTCCTCGCGAACCTGGTCTCCTTCGCCGTCGCCGCGCTGCTGCTGCTCCCGGTGCCGGTCTGCCCGGGCAGCCCTGAGCTGCGCGGCGCGCTCGGCTCCACGCTGTCGGCGCTCGTGCGCAACGGCCGCAACGGGCTGCTGCGCTGGACGGCCCTCGCGGAGGCCGCGTATTTCCTGCTCTTCGGCGCGGACACGGCCGTCCTGCTGATCCTGGCCGAGCAGCGGCTCGGGGCCGAGTGGGCCGGGATCTGCGCGACGGCGGCGGGCGCCGGGTGGCTCCTGGCGTCGGTGCTCCTGATCCCCCGGTGCAAACACCGGCCGGTGGCGCTGGTGACGGTGTCGGCACTGGCCTGTCCCGTCGCCGTCCTCCTGGTCGTGGCCGGCGCGCACGTGGGCGCGGTGGCCCTGTTCCCCGCGGCCATGGCGCTGGGCGTGGTGAACATCGGCGTCGCCGCCGGCGCCACGGTGATCTACCAGGAGCAGGTGGTGAAAGGCACCGAAGGGCGGGTGTTCGCGATCAGGCGGGCCCTGCTCAACGCGATGCTCACGCTCTCCTACCTGATCCTGCCCGGGGTGGCCGGCACCTGGCTAGGCATCACGGGCGCGCTGCTGGTCTTCGCCGTCGCCACGGCCGTGGTGGTGTGCCTGGCCGCGCTGGTGGCGGTACGTCGGGAAACGCCCGTCGCGGAGGTGAGCGCCACATGACCGTGACGATCAACCGGACCAGAACGCTGCGCCTGGCCGGCGCCGTCGCGGTCGGCTGGGACGTCCCGCTCGGCCACCGCGACGATCCGCCGGGACAGACGGGCAGGGCCGCGCTCGCGGCCAGGTACGTGGGCGAGGAACTGGCCGGCGACGACTGGTTGCGACGCTCCAGGCTCGGGTCGCACACGACCGAGTTCTCCTTCTGGGCGCCACGTCTCTCCTTCGAGACCGTGTCACGTCGCGTGCACAGGTTGGCCCAGCGCGACGTGCGGCCAGAGCGCGTCCGCGCCCTGATCGAGGCGCAGCTGGCACAGCGGGCCAGGATGCGTGCCGACCCGCAGGTGCGATTCTTCGACACGATGCACGAGGCCGCCTGGGGCTGGTCCAACGCCTCGGTGCTCGGCGACGTCTCCCACCTCGGCCGGGCCACGACCGGCCTCGACGAGCACCTGCGCCGACTGCTCGCACTCGGCCGGATCAGCGGCGGAGGCCAGGCCCGCGAGGAGGCGGACTGGCGCGGTGACCTGGTCGTCTCGGACATGCCGGGACAGCAGTGCCGGGTGGGCGTGCAGGCCGTGCTCGCGCCGCCGCTGGCCGGCCCCGCCGCCGACGCCGTGCTCGGCGAGTGGCTGGGCGGCGCGCAGGGACTGCTCGCGCGCCGGTTGCGCGCGGAACGCGGCCTCGCCTACGGCTCCGCCGCCCTGGCGCAGGAACAGGGCGGCACGCACACGCTGATGCTGGGGGCCAGCGGCCTGGTGGAGCGGCTGCCCGCGCTCGTCGCGGCCCTGCGTGACCTGGTGGACGAGATCCGCGACCACGCCGCCGACACCGGGCAACTGCTGGCCTGCGCGGACCGCGCCAGGCACCACCTGCTGGCCACCCTGGACGGCCCCTTCGGCCGCCTGACGGAGAAGCGCAGGATCAGCGCGGGACACGAGACCACGGAGACGGTCATCGCCGGGCTGCCCGCGGCGGCGCGGCTGCTGGCCGCACCCGGACGGCTCGCCGCCGTCCCCGCGGCCGTGGCGTGCGTAGCGGAACAGGACCGGGTGGACCTCAGTTCGCTGGAGTCGTTGCGATGACCGAGATCGAGATCGTCGAGGCCACGGTGAACGGGCTGCCGGTGGCCGTCGCGCAGGTCCCCTGGGCCCGGGTCGCGGCCGGGGTGCTGGAGGTCGGCGCGGGACACGCCTGCGACCCGGTGGGCGGCGAGGGGCTGGCACACGTGACCGAGCACGTCCGGGCGGCGGTCGCCGGGGCGGTGGCCGGGATACGTGTCACGGGCGTCACGGAGCCCAGCGTCACCAGGTATACCGCGAGCGCGCCGGCTCCCGACGCCCTCGCCCTGGCCAGGACCCTGGTCACGGTCCTCGCGCCGCTCCCGCACGACGCGCGCACGCACGCCGCCGAGGTCAACGCCGTCCTCGTGGAGATGGCCAGGACCGGCGCCCAGCCGCGGCTCCGCATCGCGCCCGCGGCGGTGGTTCGGGCGCTGCCCGGCGCCGAGCAGGCGATGCTGGACCGCGCGGACGAGTCGAGCGTGCGCGGGATCACGGCCGAGCAGGTCCGGGACTTCACCGCCGCTCAGCACCCGTCGTCGTCGCTGTTGTGCCTGGTCAGCGCCCATGCGCCGGAGAGCGTGCTGAGGGAGGTGAGCGAACGGCAAGCGGACTCAGCAGGCTCGGAACACGCCCCGGCCTTCCCGCGTGTCCCCGACGCCGCCAGGAACGCGGCGGCGCCGATGTCCCCGGAACCCGCGCTGGTCCTGGTCGCCGAGTCCGTGCGGGGCGGCGACCTCGCGGTGGCCAGGGACCTGGCCTTCGAGGTCCTGTTCCGGTCCGGTGGACTGCTCGACAGCCTGGCGGCCGACGCGGGACTCGCCGGCATCGGCTTCTCCCGGCTGCCCGGACGCCGATCCGACGTCGGCGTCCTGGCCTGGCGTCCGGCGCACGCCGAGCAGGCGGACGAATTCGTCGGGTCCCTGACCAAGGCGCTCGACGGGGCGGCGGTGTCCGAAGCGGACATCGAGCGGGCCAGGGCGCGGCGACGCGGCGCGCTGGCCTTCGAGCAGCAGTCCGCCCCCGGCCTGGCCAGGCAGCTCGCCGCGTACCTGGCGGGCAGGGCGGCCTGGCCCGACGCGGAGTGTTACGTGCGGGCCGGGCTGCGGCCGATCCGCGACTGCGTGGCCGAGGTCCTGGCCACCGCGAGCCTGTGGCTCCTGACCGAAGAGTCGGCTGAGAAAGTGTGGGCGAGTTCATGAGCAACGTCTGTGTCGCCGGCCAAGGCTGGTCCGCCCTGTTGGCCGCGCGGCTGCTCGGCCTCGGCGTCTCCATCGGCGCGCTGGCCCCGGGGTCCGACGGGGTGCGGCGGCTGTGGTCGAGGCTGCCCGGGACCGGTTCCGTCCAGGTGCTGGACGGCGACGGACCGGCCGCGCCGGTCAAGCGCGTGCTGCTGGCCGACGACGGCCCCGTGCCGCCGTGGGTCACGGCCGAGGAGGATCCGGCCGTGGTCAGGCTCGTGATCGGCCTCGGCGACGCCGCCGCGCCGATGCCAGGCGACGCGCTGCGCTGGGCGATCCTGTCGGGAGCCGGCGAGCTGCCGGTCCGGCTCACGACGGTCGACCGCGAGCTGCGCCAGGTGTCCAGCGTCGCGGTGTCGTCCGTGCCCGTGTCCGGTCTCGGCTACGCGCAGGCGGCCGAGAGAGTGGCCGAGGCCGTGGCGGGCGGACTGGAGAGCGTCGGGGACCCGAGCGGGGACGGGCGCGCCCGCCACCCGTTCGCCGGCCGGTTCACCCCGGCGGCGGCGCTGGACATCGACTGGGCCGCCCCGGCGGAGCGGATCGTGCGCCTGGTCCGCGCCGGGATACCCGAGCTCGCGCCCACCAGGACGTGGGTCGAGGACGTGGAGTTGTTCCCCGGACGCGCCCGGGTGCTCGACGGGCCCGCGCTCCTGCCGCCAGGCACGATCACCGCGGGCGACTCCGCGGAGATCGTCGTGTCGGCGGGTGACGGGCTGGTCGGACTCTCGGAGATCCGCGACGTGATCGGGCCCATCGGTCACGACCTGCTGCCGCCGGGCCGCCGTCTCGGGCTCGACCAGGCGGCCGAGCTGGTGCGACTGCGCCGCCGGGTGCGCGATCTCGAGGAGGTCGCCCGCTGGCTCGCCGAGGACCGGCGGCCGTGAGCCTGGATCTCACCGGGCGGTTCCCGCTCTGGCCCGGCGAACCCCTGCGGCTGTGGCGGGCCGCGGCCCAGCGGGCGCTGCGTGACGTCGATCCCTCGATGCGGGCGCCGCTGGCCGGGGACGGGCTGCTCAGGGACGCGCTCGGCGGCCACCTGGGCGTGGACGCGGCGCGTCTGACCATCACCTCGGGGGTCAGGTCCGCCGCCGGCCCGCTGATGAGGTCGTGCGCCGAGGTCGCGGTGGAGACGCCGACCTTCCTCGGCGTGCCGGCCGCGCTGCGGGCCTGGGGCGTCGCCGTCAGGCAGGCCCCGTGGGAGGAGCTGACCGGATCGTCCGGGTTGTGGTTCACCGCCGGGTGCCGCAACCCCGACGGCCGCCGGCCTGACCAGGAGCTGCTGGCCGCCTGGGCGGCGCTCGCCGAGCGGGGGCACCGGGTGGTCGCCGACACCGCCTACGCCTGGTTCGCCGGGCCGCTCTCGCTCCCGTCCGGGATCGTCCAGGTGGGGACGCTGCACAAACTCTGCGGGCCCGGCGCGCGGCTGGGCTGGCTGGTCGGCCCGGGACCGCAGGAACACGACCTCCTGGCGGCGCTCGCGCCCGCCGCGCCCACGCTGCACTGGCAGCGGACCTGGGGTTACTTCATCGACGCGGGCGGCCTGGCCACGTTCACCGCCCGCGTCCCCGCCGTCGCGGCGGCCCGCCGCGTCTTCCTCACCGCACTCACCGACGAGTCCACCCCGCTGACGGGAACCGGGCCGAACGTCCTGGTCGCGCTGGCCGGGGACGAGACGCGGGCCGTCGCCGCGCTGCGGGCGGCCGGGCTGCTCGTCTCGCCGGGCTCGGCGTTCGGCGCCGCCCACCCGAGCCTGCGCGTCTGCCTGGACGGCGTGCCGGAGAGCGACGCCAGGGCGGCGGCCACCCTCATCCGTTCCACGATCGACGTACTCGGAGGCACATGATGCGGCCAGCACCTCTCAGTTCCCTGCTGAGCTGGGGACTCCTGCGACCCCGTCCGGATCGAGACCCGCGGGGAGCCCTGCGCGAGCGCGAGGTGGACGAGATCGCCTGGCTCCTGCTCCGCCACAAGGTCACCCACATCGCGCTGGCCAGGATCAGGCAGGCCGTCGCGGAAGACGGCCAGGACGCCCCGCGCCTGCGCGAGCTCGACCGGGAGATCACCCGGCTCACCAGCCGGCGCGAGGAGCAGTTCGGCACGGCCGGCGACGTGCTGGCCGCACTGCGCGCGGCGGAGCCGGAGCTGCCCGTGCAGCTCATGAAGGGGCTGGCGGCCAGGAAGTGGTATCCGGCCGGGCTGCGCCGCGACGTCGGTGACGCGGACCTGTGGGTGGCCGAGATCGACCACGGCTGGCGGCTGGCCGCGGCGCTGCGCGGCCTCGGCTACACCTACGAATCGGCCGAGCTGCCGTGGATCAAGGGTGATCCGCACGGCCGGCTGTTCGGCCAGATCCGGATGCTGGGGCCCGACGGCGGTTCAGTCTCGGTCGACCTGCACATCGGCCCGTACTCGGTGCGTTACTGCGGCATGCTCGGGTTCCACCGGTCCGGTGATCTCCCGCCGTGGTCGGAGCTCGTCTGGGAGGACAACCTGTGCGCGGTGATCGTCAACGCCGCCGGTGACTGCTTCATCGACGCCAAGACGGTCAACGACCTCGTGGTGTCCCTCGATCAGCCCCTGGACTTCTCCTACGTCGCCGAACGCATCGCCGAGGCCGAGCTGTCCGGTTTCCTCGCCGCGCTGCTCGACGTCGTGGCGGCGGAATGTTCGCTGGGCGATGAACAGTCCGCCAGGCTGCGCGCCCTGCGCGGGGAGCAGGCCGCCGAGCCCCTGGGCCTGGCGTGGGCGCCGGAGGCCGCCAAGCGGGTGGACCTCGTCGCCGAGCACGCCGACCGCGCCGCGCTCCGGCTCACCGGGGACCGGGAACAGGCGGCCGCGATCTCCGCGGCGGCCCGGGCCGCCTACAGCGCGGGCAAGCCGTACCGGCTGGTGCGCGACCGGCCGGGGCGCGGACGGCTGCCGGAGCTCAACCCCTGGACGTGCGTGCGGCTCGCCCCCCAGGAACTGCTCCGCGACCTGTTCGGGCGCCCCACGGCCGATCCATTCCCGGTGACCGGGTCCGACGGGCTGGCGGCCGAGCTGGAACTGATCCGCGGCGGCCCCGGCGACCTGCTGCGGTTCAGGACGGAGGTGTTCGTCCCGACGACCGACTACGCCTTCCCCGTCGGGCTGGTCGACCATCCGGTGAAGACCTGATGGCGGCGAAGATCGAGATCGAGCGGAAGTTCCTGCTCGCGTCCCCGGCCTGGCGGGCCGAGGTGGTCGGCGGGGAGCCGATCACGCAGTTCTACGTGAGCCTGAAGTCGGGCGCGGTGGCCAGGCTGCGCCGCTACGGGCCACGGGCGTTCGTGGCGGTCAAGAGCAGCCGCACCGGCCTGGCCAGGATGGAGGCGGAGTCGGAGATCTCCCCCGCGCTCGTCGACGACGTGCTGGCCTCCGGCGTCCTGCTCGCGCCGCCGATCGTCAAGGTCAGGCACCTGATCCCGGCTGACGGGGGCCTGACCTTCGAGGTGGACGAGTACGCGGGCGACAACGCCGGCCTGGTGGTGGCCGAGATCGAGCTGCCGGACGCCGACGCCGATCCCCCGCGCCCCGACTGGCTCGGCCGCGAGGTCACCGGCGACCGGCGCTACGGCAACCTCGCCCTGGCCCGCCACCCCTATTCACGCTGGTGAGCGGGCAGACGAGCACCTGGCACCGCCCCGATCAGAGCCTGACCAGCATCTTGCCGACGTTGCCGCCGCTCAGCACGTCCAGGAACGCCTGGGGCGCCTGCTCCAGGCCGTCCGCGATCGTGGTCTCCGTGCGCAGCGACCCGTCGGCCAGCCAGCCCGCCGCCTGGCCGATCCACTCGGGGAACAGGTCGAGGTAGGAGTTCACCAGCATCCCGCGCAGCGTGGCGTCCCTGGCGGCCAGCCGGAACAGGTTGCGCGGCCCGGGCACGGGTTCCGTGGCGTTGTACGAGCTGATCGCCCCGACCATCGCGATCCGTCCGCCGGCGCGCAGGGCGTCGATGGCCGCCTCCAGGTGATCGCCGCCGACGTTGTCGAGGTAGACGTCGATGCCGTCGGGAGCGGCGGCGGCGAGCTGGTCGGCGACGGACCCCGCCCGGTAGTCGATGGCCACGTCGTAGCCGAACGCCGAGGTCAGCTTCGCGCCCTTGACCGGGCCGCCGGCCGAGCCGATCACCCGCGACGCGCCGAGCCGCCGCGCCAGCTGCCCGGCGACGCTGCCGACCGCCCCGGCCGCGGCCGAGACGAACACGACGTCGCCCTCGCGTACCGGAGCGACCCGGGTGAGTGACGCGTACGCGGTCAGGCCGGTCGTGCCGAGCGCGCCCAGGTACGCCTCGGCGGGCGCGAGCCCGAGGTCGACGGGGGTCGCCGCCGCGGCGTCCAGGACGGAGTACTCGCGCCAGCCCAGGAAGTGCACGACGGACGCGCCGACCGGAATCGCCTCGGCACGGGACGCCACGACCTCGCCGATCGCCGACCCGTCCAGCGGTTCGCCGAGCTGGAACGGCGGGATGTACGACTCCCGGTCGTCCATCCGGCCGCGCATGTACGGGTCCACCGACATCCAGGTGTTGCGCACCAGGATCTGGCCCGGCTCCAGCTCGGGCAGCTCGGCGTGGACCAGCTTGAAGTCGTCGACGGTCGGCTCGCCCAGCGGGCGGGAGGCCAGGTGGATCTCACGGACGGACATGGGTGTTCTCCTCATCATGAAACGCGGTGATGTCACGTGCGGTTCGCAGGGCCGCGGCCCACCAGACGAGGCGGTCGAGCACGCGCTCGGCGACCGTCTCAGGCGGGGATTCGCGGTGGTGGAAGCTGATGGGCTCGCCGATCGTCACCGCTTCGAGCGCGGCGAAGATCGGCCGGAGCTGTTCGACGGCGCGCAGGCCGCCGCCGGCGTCGCCGTACGAGACGAAGGCGACCGGTTTGGCCCGCCACTCGTCCCGGTACCAGTCGATGGCGTTCTTGAGCACGGCCGGGAAGCTGTGGTTGTACTCGGGGGTCACGATCACGAACGCGTCGGCCGCGGCCAGCCAGGGCGCGAGGTCGCGCACGGCGGGCGGCAGGTCCGGGCCGATCGCTGCCCCGCACGGCCAGGCGCCGGGCAGGATGCCGGGCAGCCAGGCCTCGGCCAGGTCGATGACGTCCAGCTCGACGTTCTCCCTGTGGCAGGCCCGCGACGTGAACCACGCCGCCGCGCTGGGCCCGAATCGCCCCTCGCGCACGCTGCCGATGATGACCGCGACCCGCAGCCGCTGTCCGCTCATCCCTGAACCCCTCCTCTCGCTGACGGGCTCAACTCTGCGCGAGACCGCGCACGAATCGCTGCGGGTCGGCTGGGGGTCACCTGCGGGTGCTTTGACCTGTAATAACGTGATCAGGTGGAATTCGGCGTACTCGGTCCCCTGGCGGTGTGGAGCGGCGACGGGCAGCCCGTGCGCGTGCCCGAGCTGAAGGTCCGCGCGCTGCTCGCCGACCTGCTGATCCACGAGGGACGGCCGGTGCCCGCGGACCGGCTCGCCGACGACCTGTGGGGCGACGACCTGCCGGGCAACCCGGTCAACACGCTGCAGACCAAGGTCTCCCAGTTGCGCCGCGCGCTGGAGCGGGCCGAGCCGGGCGGGCGTGACCTGGTCGTCCATCAACCGGCCGGGTACCTGCTCAAGGACCCCGTCGTGGACGCGCGCCGCTTCGCCGTCCTGCTGGCCGCGGCGCGGGCCGCCGAAGACGCGCGGACCAGGTCGGGACTGCTGTCGGACGCGCTCGCGCTGTGGCGCGGCCCCGCCTACGCCGACTTCCGCGACGAGGAGTTCGCCCGCGCCACCGCCGCCCGCCTGGACGAGCAGCGGCTGACGGCGCTCGAAGAGCAGGCCGAGGTGCGGCTCGAACTGGGCGAGCACACGCTGCTCGCCGACGAGCTGGCCGAACTGGTCGCCGAGCACCCGCTGCGTGAACGGCTGCGCGCCGCGCACCTGCGGGCTCTCTACCGGTCAGGACGGCAGAGCGAAGCCCTCGCCGGATACGCCGACCTGCGCCGGAAACTGGGCGACGAGCTGGGCCTGGACCCGAGCCCGGACCTGGTCAGGCTGCACCAGGCGATGCTGGAACAGGACCCGGCGCTCACCCCGGTGCCCGCGCCAGCCACCTCGGCCGCCCGGCCGCGCACGAACCTGCCCGTCCCGCTGACGGAGCTGGTGGGACGCGAGGAGTCGGTGGCCCAGGTGCGCGGGCTGCTCGAATCCGCGCGGCTGGTCACCCTCACCGGTCCTGGCGGGGTGGGGAAGACCCGCCTGGCGCTGGCGACGGCCGCGACGATGGACTTCCCCGACGGCGTCTGGCTGGTCGAGCTCGCGGGCGCCGCGGGCCCGGGCGATGCCCCCGCGCACCCGGACACCCGGGTGGAGGACGCGGTGGCGGCGGCGCTCGGGGTCAGGGACGAGACGGCCGTCGGGTCGCGGCCCGGCGTGCGGCCCCAGGACCTGGCGCGGCGGCTCGCCGACAGTCTCGGCGACCAGCGGCTGCTGCTGGTACTCGACAACTGCGAGCACCTGATCGAACCCGTCGCCGACCTGGTGGACCTGCTGCTCGGCAGCGCTCCCGGCCTGCGGGTCCTGGCCACCAGCCAGGAGTCGCTGGCCATCCCCGGCGAGACCGTGCACCCCGTCGCGCCGCTCGACCTGCCGGAACCCGGCGCCGGCCTGGAGAGCCTGGCCCGCGCCGGGGCGGTACGGCTCTTCGTGGCGCGGGCCGCCGCCGCGGCGCCCGGGTTCGCACTGGACGCGGAGAACGCGCCGCACGTGGCGGCGATCTGCCGCCGGCTGGACGGCCTGCCGCTGGCGCTGGAGCTGGCCGCAACCCGCGTGCGCGGCCTGGGCGTGCGCGGGCTGGCCGAGCGGCTGGACGACCGGTTCCGCCTGCTCGCCGCCTCGGCACGCGGACTGCCCGCCCGGCAGCGGACGTTGCGCGCGATGATCGACTGGAGCTGGGAGCAGCTCGACGAGCCGCAGCGCCTGGTGTTGTGCCGCCTGGCCGTCCACCCGGGCGGCTGCCTGCTGGAGGCCGCCGAGGCGGTGTGCGCGGACGACCCCGGCTCCGACTACGTGCCCGAGGTGCTGGCGCGGCTGGTGGACCGGTCGATGGTGGTCGCCGAGCGGCACCACTCCGGGCGGACGCGGTACCGCCTGCTGGAGTCCGTCGCCGCCTACTGCCTCGAACGGCTCCCCGGGGACGACCCCGCCTGGGCCCGCCGCGACGCCTACTACCTGGACCTGGCCGAACGCGCCGAACCCCACCTGTACGGCCCCGCCCAGCGCGACTGGCTGCGCCGCCTGGACGACGAGACGCTGAACCTGCGCGCCGTCCTGGATCGCGCCGCCTCGCCGCGGGTGACGTCCCGGCTGGCCGGCGCCCTGGCCTGGTACTGGTACCTGCGTGGCAGGCACCGGGAGGCGCACCGATCGCTGAGCCGCGCGCTGGACTCCGGCCAGGCGGACGCCAGGACGTCCGCGTGGGAGGCGGGGTTCGCCATGCTGATCGGCGACGGCACCGGCCTGGCGGCGCGCAGCCGTACCGCGGCGGAGGGGCTGGGGCCGTCCGACGCGCGGTGGCGGTGGTTCCTCGCGCACGCGCACCTGCACTTCGGGGACGTGGCCGGCGCGGAAGGGCTGGTGGCCCGGGCGCTGGGCGAGTTCCGGGCGCTGGACGACCGGTGGGGACAGGCGGCGGCGCTGAGCAGCAGGTGCAAGCTGGCGCTGTTCCAGGGCGATCTGGCGCTCGCCGAGCGCAGCGGCGCGGAGAGCCTGGAGATCTTCACCTCGCTGGGTGACGGCTGGGGTCAGTTGCAGGCGTCCGACCAGCTGGGCTGGCTGGCGGAGATCAACGGCGACTACGAGCGCGCCGGGCGGCTGCACCGGGACGGGCTGCGGGCCGCCGAGGACCTGCGGCTCTGGACGGACGTGTCGTACCGGCTGTCCAGCCTGGGCAGGATCGCGCTGCTGACCGGCGAGCTCGAACGCGCGGTGGAGTTCCACGAGCGGGGGATGCGGCTGGCGTCGGAGCAGGCGAACAGGTTCGCCGAGGAGTTCGCCAGGGTCGGGCTCGGGCTGGTGGCCAGGCGCCGGGGCGACCTCGACACGGCCGAGTCGCTGTTCCAGGAGTCGCTGGCCTGGAACCGGCGGCTGGCCGACGACTACGGCGTGCCGTTCTACGGGCTGACGCTGCTGCTGGCCGAGCTGGGTTTCGTGGCCGAGCGGCGGGGTGACGCGGCGGCGGCGCGGGCCCGGCATCTCGAAGGGCTCGCCGCGGCCCGCGAGGGCGGGGATCCGCGTGCGGTGGCGCTGGCGTACGAGGGGCTGGCGGGGGCGGCGACGCTGGCGGGCCAGCACCGTGAGGCGGCGCGGCTGCTCGGGACGGCTGCCGCGCTGCGCGAATCGGTCGGCGCGCCGCTGCCGCCGGCCGAGCGCGGCGACGTCGACAGGATCACCGCCCGCGCCCGCACCGCCCTGGGCGAAACCGCCTACGCCGAAGCCTTCGACGAAGCCTTTAGCGAAGCCGTCACCGAGAGCCGGCAGCCCGTCAGGTGAGGACCTTCACCACGCCCGTGAGCGCGAGCTGGACCAGCGCCAGCGGCACGAGCCCCGCCCACGCCAGCTTCTGCAACTGGTCCTCACGCAGCCGCGGATAGGTCACCCGCAACCAGATCACCACGAACGCCAGCGCGAACACCTTGACCAGCGTCCACAGCCAGCCGGGCAGGAACGGCCCGTGCCACCCGCCGAGGAACAACACGGTCGTCAGGAACGACAGCACCACGATCCCGACGTACTCCGACAACATGAACAGCGCGAACCGCATGCCGGTGTACTCGGTCATCGGCCCCATGATGATCTCGGACTCGGCGATCGGCATGTCGAACGGCGGCCGCCGCAGCTCGGCCAGCCCGGCCAGGAAGAACACCACCCCGCCGATGGCCTGCCAGGGCAGCCACCACCACTGCCACGCCTCGACGATCCCGGGCAGCGACAGGGTGCCGGCCGCCATCGCCACCGAGGACGCGGCCAGCACCAGCGGCAGCTCGTACGACATGAGCTGCGCGGCCGTGCGCATGCCGCCGAGCACCGAGTACTTGTTGGCCGACGCCCACCCGGCCATGATCGAGCCGAGCACCCCGACGCCCATCACGGCCAGCACGAAGAACAGACCGAGTTCGAGTTCGACGGCCACCCGCCCGTGGTCGATCGGGATGGCGATCATCACGACCAGGTACGGCACCAGCGCCACCCCTGGCGCGATCATGAAGATCCGGCGGTCGGCGGCGGCCGGGATCACGTCCTCCTTCTGCGCGAACTTCACGCCGTCGGCGATCAGCTGGGCCCAGCCGTGGAAGCCGCCGGCGTACATCGGCCCGAGCCTCGACTGCATGTGAGCCATGACCTTGTGCTCGGTCTGCCCCACGATCAGGGGCAGCACCAGGAAGACCACGAGAATGACGGCGAAGCTCAGGACCACTTCAAGCATCGGGTGCCCCCCAGTCGGCCGGAACTCCTGGCGGCAGGGTCTTGCGCCGGCTCGGCGCGCCGTGCCCGGACTCGCCGGGCTCCTTGGCCCCCGGCCACGGCTTGGCGACACGGGCGGCCAGGATGAAGTCTTTGCGCAGCGGATGCCCCTCGAAACCGTCGGGCAGCAGCAGCGGCTCCAGGTACGGGTGACCGTCGAAGATCACCCCGAACATCTCGTACGTCTCGCGCTCGTGCCAGTTCGCCCCGCGGTACACCGCCACGGCGGTGGGCAGGCGCGGGTCGTCACTGGGCACGCGGGTGCGCAGCAGCAGCCGCCGGCCCGTTTCGAGGTTGTACACGTGCGCCACCACGCAGAACGCGTCGGGTGTCTCGTCGACGCCGGTCAGCCAGTCGAAGAAGGCGAAGCCGAGCTCGTCGCGGACGTGGGTCAGCAGCTCGATCCAGCGGTCGGGCCCGACGTCGACGGTGGTCTCGCCGAAGGACTCGGAGACCTCGTAGCGCTCGGCGAGCGTGTTCACGCCTCCTCCCCGTGCGACCTGGACCAGAGGTAACGGTCGCCGAGCTTCTCCTCGGCGATCTGCTCCTGCAGCTTCATGATCCCGTACAGCAGCGCCTCGGGCCTGGGCGGGCAGCCGGGCACGTAGACGTCCACCGGGATGATCTGGTCGACGCCGTTGGTCACGCAGTAGGAGTCCCAGTACGGGCCGCCGGTGTTGGAGCAGGCCCCGAACGAGATCACGTACTTGGGGTCGGGCATCTGCTCGTAGAGCCGTTTCACGGCGGGCGCCATCTTGTCGGTGACGGTGCCCGACACGATCATCAGGTCGGCCTGGCGCGGCCCGTTCGCGAACGGGATCACCCCGAACCTGATGAAGTCGTGCCTGCTCATGGAGGTGGCGATGAACTCGATCGCGCAGCAGGCCAGCCCGAAGTTGAACACCCACAGCGAATAGCGCCGGCCCCAGTTGAGCACGAATCGCATCGGTTTGGGCGCCAGCCGGGAGACCGGTCCGACGGTGGGCATCGGGAGATCCGTTGCTGCCATGACGCCATTCTTGCGCGGATCACCGGACTGGCAAAGGAAGGAATCATCGCCGCGGGCCGCAAAGCCCGTCCAGGTCGAGGAGGCCCCAGGTCGAGGAGGTCAGAGGTACAGGGCCGCGCCGGCGTCCTCTCTGAGCCGTTCGGCCACCCGCCCCGCGGCCCGTTCCAGCTCGGCCTCGACCGCCGCCAGGTCCGCGATCGACACCGCCGCCCCGGCGGCGGGCAGCTCCTCCACCCGCCGTCGTCGCAGGAAGGTCGGCGGGTGGGTCACGTCGACCCGCCACTCCTCCAGCGCGGCGGCCGCGCGCAGCCGCTCGGTCTCCACCGTCGGTACGCCCTGGACGTGCGCCAGGAATTCCGCCCACAGGTCTCGCCCGACGGCCCGCAGCTGGAGGTCCAGGAACTCCTGGGCGGCCACGGCCCTGGTGGTCAGCGCGTCCAGCAGCGACCCGGTCGCGGCCGTGCCCGCGACCCTGGCCGCGGTCGCGTCGGCGCGGTACTCGGCCGCCTGGGACGTCCGGTAGAGCAGCAGCTCGAACAGCACGAGCAGGATGCGCGCGGGCAGCCCGGCGAGCACGAGCAGGACCTCGCCGATCCAGCGTGACACCCCGTCTCCGGGCTGCCAGCGGAACCTGGCCGTCTCACGCAGTTCGAAGAGCGTGTGCAGCGCGCTGCCGACGAAGAACCCGTGCCTGCCGTCGCCGTTGCTGGAATGCGCCATCTCGTGCGCGAGCAGCGCGACCCGCTCCTCCGGGGTCAGGATCAGCCAGAGCGGGTACCCGATCTCGACCAGTCGGCGCCGCCGCGCGCCGTAGACGCCGAAGGAAGCGTTCACCTGGCCGCTGATCGCGACGACGTCCGCGCGGGGCGCGCCGGACTCGGCCCCGATCCGGTCCAGCAGCTCGAACAAATGTGGCGCGTCTTGCCTGGTCAGCGGCTCGGCGTCGGCGGGGAATCGGCCGGTGCGCGGCCGGATCAGCCAGGCCAGGTCGATGACGACCAGCGCGATCGGCGCGGTCAGCAGCGTGAAGCGGGTCAGCAGGTACGCGCCCAGGGCCAGTAACGCGGGCGGCAGCAGGTGCACCACCCCGGCCAGCGCGTAGCTCGCCCATCGGGCCACCCGGGCGCCGGCGGGGCCCGTGGTCGTGGTCGTGGTCAAGTGCGTTACGTCCAGGTCAGGACGCGCTTGCGCCAGGCGTAGACGATGCCGAGCGCGATGAATCCCAGGAACAGGAACATCTCCACCAGCGTGGTCAGCCCGAAGCCTGGCGCGTCGAACACGGTGGCCCAGGGGAACAGGAAGACGGCGTCGACCGCGAACACCACGTACAGGTACGTGAAGACGTAGTACCTGACCTGCGACTGCGCCCACCCCTCGCCGACGGGGTCGACCCCGCACTCGTACGTGGTCAGCTTCTCGGGGGTGGGCCTGGTCGGACGCAGCAGGCGGTTGGCCGTCAGCGCGCCGGCCACGATGGCGACGCCGATCGCGAGCAGCGCGGCGACCAGCGCGTAGGACCCGAAGTAGCCGTCCATGGCGAGATCGTAACCCAGTCAAAGCTCGGACCCCATAACCCCAAATTGGGGCAAATGGTAAGATCACCCACATACCCTGACAGACATGCACCAAACGCGATTCTTTTTCGGAATCGCTCTGCTGGCCCTCTCGGGCTCCGGTTGCGGCCTGGCCGCCGCCTCACCCGAGCGGGACGTGCGAGTCCCGGCAGAGCCGACGTTGATCGACTTTGTCGACCCCTCGACCGTCGACGGCCTGACCACCAGGACCCTCACCGAGGGCGACTCCGACGCCGGCAGGTACGTGCACATCAACTACCCCGAGCTCGAGGACGCCCCCGAGCTCAACCGGGCGCTGAAGGCCGAGGCGGACCGGCAGCTACGGGACTTCCGCGGCGCCACCAGCGTCAGCGGCCCCTTCCCGCGACCCGAGCTGAACGTGGACTGGCAGCTCGCCGCCGCCTCCACCCAGGTCGTCGCGGTACGGCTGCGTACCGGCGAGTTCTTCGGCGCCGACTGGGGCAACTCCACTCGCACCTTCTGGTACGACCGGCGCACCGGCACGGCGCTGACCTCGACCGGGCTGCTCAACGGTCAAGAGGCGGTCAAGAAGCTGGCCGGGCTGGTCAGGGCCGAGCTGGCCGGGCGCGGCCCGCAGATCGAGCGCGACCAGGTGACGGGCGGGCCCGAGCAGTTCGACTCGCTGGCCTTCAACCGCTCCGGCGACCTGGTTGTGGAGTTCGACGACTGCCAGATCGGCCCGTGCTCGCTGGGCCGCGTGGCCGCCGCCGTGCCGGCCGCGCAGGCGACGCCGCTGCTGTCCGAGGCCGGGCGGCGGGCCGGTGAGAGCGTCCAGGCCGCCGCCAGATCCGCCGCGAACGCCGCGCCCCCGCCCACGGC
>NZ_JABCPZ010000153.1 GCF_013283785.1 Nonomuraea antri | reverse complement strand
GTGGCCTGGCGACCCGCTATGACAAAGCTCCGGAGAGCTACGAGGCCGGGCTCTACCTCCGTGGCTCGATCATGTGGTTAAGACTCCTCACCTCAACCACATGATCCAAACTTTAAACAGCTCCTAGGAGGCCTTGCGGCGGTAGGTGTTCATGGCGAAGACGTAGGCGACGAGCAGGATGCCGACGCACCAGCCGAGCGCGATCCAGATGTCGTCGCCGATCGGCTGCTCGGTGAACAGGGCGCGGATGGCGTTCACGATCGACGTCGCCGGCTGGTTCTCGGCGAAGGCGCGCAGCGGGCCGGGCATGGTGTCGGTGGGCACGAAGGCCGAGCTGAGGAAGGGCAGGAAGATCAGCGGGTAGGAGAACGCGCTCGCGCCGTCGATGGTCTTGGCCGTCAGGCCGGGGATGACGGCGATCCAGGTCAGCGCCAGGGTGAACAGGATCAGGATGCCGGCCACCGCGAGCCACGCCGTGATTCCGGCCGACGAGCGGAAGCCCATGAGCAGGGCGACCAGGACGACCACCACGAGCGAGATCACGTTGGCCACCAGCGAGGTCAGCACGTGCGCCCACAACACCGACGAGCGGGCGATCGGCATCGACTGGAAGCGCTCGAAGATGCCGCCCTTCATGTCGGTGAACAGCCGGAAGGCGGTGTAGGAGATGCCCGAGGCGATCGTGATGAGCAGGATGCCGGGCAGCATGTAGTTCACGTACGAGTCGGAGTCGGTGTTGATCGCGCCGCCGAACACGTACACGAACAGCAGCATCATGGCGATCGGCATGACCGCGGTGGTGATGATGGTGTCGGGGCTGCGGGCGATGTGGCGCAGGGAGCGGCCCAGCAGGGTGGTGGTGTCGCCGAAGAAGTTCTTGTTCATCAGGGGGTTCCTTAGGACTTGGCGCCGACGAGGGAGAGGAAGACGTCCTCGAGGGTGGGCTGCTTCTCGATGTATTCGACCTTGGCCGGCGGCAGCAGCCGCTTGAGCTCGTCCAGGGTGCCGTTGACGATGATCCGGCCCTCGTGCAGGATCGCGATCCGGTCGGCGAGCTGTTCGGCCTCGTCCAGGTACTGGGTGGTGAGCAGCACGGTGGTGCCGTTCGCGGCGAGTTCCTTGACCGCCTCCCACACCTCGATGCGGGCCTGGGGGTCGAGCCCGGTGGTCGGCTCGTCCAGGAAGATGATCGGCGGGTTGCCGATCAGGCTCATCGCGATGTCGAGACGGCGGCGCATGCCGCCCGAGTACGTCGAGGCCTTGCGGCCGCCCGCGTCGGTGAGGGAGAAGCGGGCGAGCAGGTCGTCGGCGATCTTGCCGGGGTTCTTCAGGTGCCGCAGCTTGGCGACCAGCACCAGGTTCTCGCGGCCGGTGAGAATCTCGTCCACGGCGGCGAACTGGCCGGTGAGGCTGATGGATTCGCGCACGTCCGCGGCCTGGGTGGCGGCGTCGAAGCCGTTGATGCGGGCCGTGCCCGCGTCGGCCTTGAGCAGCGTGGACATGATCTTCACGGCCGTGGTCTTGCCCGCGCCGTTGGAGCCGAGCAGGGCGAAGATGCTGCCTCGCGCCACCTCGAAGTCCACGCCGCGCAGCACGTGCAGGTCCTTGTACGACTTCTCCAGGCCGTGCACCTGGATCGCGGGGGGTTGCTGGGTCGTCATCACTTCGTCCTGTCTTCTTCCGCGACCCGCTCGACGGCGTTCGTGAAGCGGTCGCGTTCGCGGGTTCTGTACTGTCCGAGCGGGTAGTTGGCCATGAACGCCTCGACGAACTCCACCGGGTCGGCGCCGAAGATGTCGCGGATCGGGGTGCCGTCGGCCGCGCTCTGCTCGAACAGGTCGGCCAGGTCCTCGTACATCCCCATCGCGCCCGGGCCGTCGGCCGGCCCGAAGTGCATCAGGTACCGCTCCAGCGCTTCGACGGCGATGCGGTAGTTGCCGGGAAGCTGCTTGACGCGGGCCTTGTACTGCCGCCAGCGCTTCTTCTCCTCCAGCGACCCGGTGAGGACCTCCAGGTACTGCAGGTAGCGGCTCTTGGGCTCGGTCGAGTCTGCGGGCATGTCCACGTCCCCCTTCAGCTACTCGGTACTGCTGACTACCGGTATAAAGTAACACTGACTACCAGTACCTAGCAACACCGAGTAGGTGGGTGGGTGGGGCGGTGTGCGGCCTGGTCGCTGTGCGCGTTCATGACGGCTACTTTGGCCGCGGGCGCTGACATCAGGCCGTCGCCGTGCTGACACGGCCGCTGACGGGGAGGCCCCGGCGGGACTGTGCACCGCCGGGGCCTTGGTGAGGAAGTGTTCAGTCGATGAAGTCGATGTTCGGGTGCCGGGGGGATTCGCCGTCGAACAGGTGCCGGTCTCGTCCGCGAAGGTGCAGGTCGAAGAACGCGCCGAGGTAGTCGCGTTGCGCGGCCAGCGAACGACGGGGATCGATGGCGCCGATGGCCGCCTCACGCCGCTCCGGCGTCACGCGCGCGCCGAGTTGCGGCACGATGACCTGCAGATCGCTGTAGGACAGGTGCCTGGCGCCGCGCAGGAGCAGATCCCGCTTCCAGCCTCGCTGGCGGGCCCAGAAGTCCGCCCAGCTGCGGTCGAACTCCGGATGCCGGTGGGTGTGCTTGAGCGGTTCGCCGTTCTGGTCGACGCCCTCGGCGCCCATCAGGAGGAACGGCCTGCTCAGGCCGCGCTTGGCGACTTCGCCCGGCACGTAGGGAGTGCCCGGGGGATAGCCGAACGCGGTCGCCAGCGCGCCGTCCAGGTTGATCCCGGCGTCGATCCGGCGGTCGTGAACCATCGTCTCGCCCGCGGTGAACCCGCCGTAGGAGTGGCCGTAGGCGCCGACCCGTGTCAGGTCGAGCGACCGGCCGAGGCCGCGGGGGAGCGGGCGCTTGTTCGCGTCGGGGTTCTCGCCCCTGGCGATCTTCGTGAGCTGGTCGAGGACGAACCTGCTGTCGGCGACCCGGGCGTCCAGCGCCTTCTTCTCGAGGGCGGGATGGTCGTCGCCGGGGACCGCGAGTTCGAGCCGTCCGCCGGGGAACTCGACCGCCGCGCTCTCGTAGGTGTGCGAGAGCGAGACGACCACGTAGCCGCGGCTCGCCAGATCGTCGATGATCGCCGTGTACGTCTCACGCGGGGCGCCGAAGCCGGGCGAGAAGAGCGTGACCGGCTTCGGCGCGCCGGGCGCGGCGGGGACGCCGGTCCTGGCCCGCCGCTTCGCCGAAGCCCAGTCGATGGAGCCGGCCGGGAGGTCGAGCAGGCCCTTGCCCGCCAGGGCCTGGTCGATGACGGCGCTCATGCCGGGCGTGAGCCACGGGGCTCGCGGGCCCGTGACGGACCGGTCCGCCGGGTAGGTGACGGTGACCATGAGTTCCCTGCGCCGTTCCGGTTTCCACGGATCGGGGCGGGAGCGGTCGACGAGGTGGAGGTCGGTGGTGCCGACGTCGTACTGGCCGGTCAGGGCCGGCGCGGTGAGCTCGGCCCGCTCCGCCGCGACGGCGGGGGCGGTCGCGGTGAGCCCGCTCGCGAGCGCGAGGCCCGCGATCAGCGCCGAACCCCGCACCGCCAGGGTGCGTCTCGATGACACTGCTGGAGTCCTTCCTGATCAGGGCGACCGGCGGCCGCCCGCCTGCGAAGCGCTGAGAAAGGATTCGTGCGGCGATCGCCCCCGGATGGACCGACCGATGTCACGCCGGCGTGCGGCTCGGTGCTCGGTGCTCGGCTCGGTGCCCGATCAGGTCAGGGCGCCAGGGCGAGCTTGCCCACGGTGGCGCGGGCCTGGAGTTCCGCGAGGGCCTTGGGCCCTTCGGCCAGCGCGTGGACGGTGGGCTCGCCGGGGACGAGGACCCCGGCGGCGAGCAGGCCGAACAGCTCAGTCATGACCTCGCCGAAGAGGTGTGGCGTGGCCCGGATGAGGGTGCCGATGTTCAGTCCGATCAGGTGGACCTGGTGCCGGTAGACCAGGTCCCGGTTGGTGATCGCGGCTTCGCCGCCCGCCAGCCCGTACACGACGACCCGGCCGGTGACCCGCTTGGCCGCGGCCAGACCGGCCTCCAGCAGGTCGCCGCCGGCCGATTCCAGCACCAGGTCGACGCCCGCGCCGCCGGTCAGGGCCAGGACCTCGGCCGCGACGTCGCCGCCGCGCGAGTCGAGTACGTGGTCGGCGCCCAGGGCCCGCACGACCTCGTGCTTTTCCGTCGAGGCGGTGGCGATCACGGTCGCGCCGTAGTGCTTGGCCATCCTCGCGGCGGCCTGTCCGGTCCCGCCCGCCGCGGCGTGGATCAGCACGGTCTGTCCCGCGGTGAGCCCGCCCAGGGGCCTGAGCGCCGCCAGCGCGGTCGGCCAGTTCACCACCAGGCCGAGCGCCTGCTCGTCGGTCCAGCCCGCCGGCACCGGGATCGCGCCGGCCGCGGGGAGCGCCACGTACTCGGCGAACGCGCCGCCCGTCATGCCGACCCCGACGACGTGGGCGCCGGGCCGCAGGGCCGTCACGCCCGCGCCGACGCCGACGACCTCGCCGGCGGCCTCGACGCCCGCCAGGTACGGCGGGCGCGGGCCGCCCGGGAACAGCCCATGCGCCTGGGAGAGGTCGACGAAGTTGACGCCGGCGGCGGTGACGCGGATCAGGACCTCGCCAGGACCTGGGGCCGGCACGGGAGCGTCGGTGATCAGACGCAGGTCCTGCGGCCCGTTCAGCGACGTCTGCTCCAGCGCGCGCATGGTGGAAGGGATGCTCATGAAGACCCGCTCCTTTTGTTTATCGAACGACCAACAAACCGTGGCACGTGCGCTCGGTGCCGGTCAAGGTATAGTTGATCGAACGACAAACAAATGGGAGACCGCCGGATGGCCGCACGCGGCAGACCCCGCACCTTCGACCCCGACACCGCTTTGCGCCAGGCATTGACGGTGTTCTGGGAACGGGGCTACGAAGGCACCTCGCTCAACGACCTGGCACACGCGATGGGGATCGCCTCGGCCAGCATCTACGCCTGCTTCGGCACCAAGGAGGACCTGTTCCGCAAGGTCATGGCACTCTACGGCGCCACCTCCGGCGAACCGCCCCGGCGCGCCCTGCGCGAGCAGCCCACCGCGCGCGCCGCGATCCACGCCATGCTGCGGGCCACCGCCGACGAGATCACCCGCTCCGACGCCCCCCACTACTGCATGCTCATCCTGGCCGCCCCCACCGGGGCCGAGGAGAACCACCCGGTCCGCGAGTTCCTGGCCGACCTGCGTCGCGGCATGCACGTCCTCATCAGGGACCGGCTCGCGCGCGGTGTCACCGACGGCGACCTCACCGCCGCGCCCGCCACGCTCGACGCCGTCGCCCGCTACTACACCACCGTCGTGCAGGGCCTGTCGATCCAGGCCCGCGACGGCGCCGACCGGACGGAACTGGAAACCGTCATCACCTGCGCGATGGCCGCCTGGGAGGCACTCACCCGCCCGCCGGACCAGACCCGCACGAGGTAGGAGCCTCGGCCGTTCGCCGACCCTCTCGCGGGCCGTGGCGGTCAGTCGGAGCCGAGCACGACCTCGACGATGTCGCCGAACCTCTTCCAGGTGTCGCGCTCGTTCGCCAGCGCGCGGCGCCCCGCCTGGGTCAGCTCGTACGTGCGGCGCTTGCGCCCGCCGACGACGCTCCAGGCGCCGGCCACGTAGTCGGCGCGCTCCAGCCGCCGCAGCGCGGGATAGATCGTGCCCGAGGGCAGGTCGAGAGAGCCGCCGCCGCGGGATCGGAGAGTGCTGATGATGGCGTAGCCGTGGAGCGGACCGGGTTCGAGCACAGCGAGCACCATCGCATCCAGATGCCCTCGAACTGTGTCGAGCTTCATGTCGGCATTCTACATATGCGGCCTCGGCCGCCCGGGAAGGAAACCCGCGGCCCTGGTCATCAGGGATACAGGACGGACCGGTTGGGTCGTACCAGGTCGGCGGTGGCCAGCAGCGACCCGGGAGCGCTCGGCGACAGCTCCGACAGGATGCTCGCGGCCAGATAAGGCGTGGTCAGCAGCAGGACGACCGACACCCCGGCCTTCAGCACGAGCATGATCAGGGTGGCCAGGCCGGTGAGCCTGGCGAAGCGCCACGGCGCGTCCACGTAACGCGTGCCGAGGCCGAAGATGAAGATCGTGACCCCGGCCAGGCCCACGAAGAGGATCTGGCCGTAGCCCCAGACCTGGATGAACACCAGGTAGAGCGGGTGGGGCTCGCTGTCGGACCAGGCGCCGGTGTCACGCCAGCTCTGTTTGGCCTGGAACAGCTGGAGCGCCATGACGAGCGCGAACCACCAGGCCGTGCGGCGGGCCTGGGCCAGTGCGAGTTCGCGCTGGTAGGCCGGGGAGACCTCGGCGAGCGTGCCGAAGTCGGCCAGCGCCAGCGACTCGGCCTCGCGATCGTCGTGGCCCTCCTCCCGCAGGGCCTCCACGGCGTCGTCGAGGCTGTCGCGGGCCTCCTGCAGGAACTCCGCCTTCAGCCGGCGGGGGCCGCGCAGGTCGTGCTTCAGGTCGGCGAGGTAGGAGTCGATCGAGCTCCGGCTCATGCACCGCCTCCTCGGATACCCCCGGCGGACGACCTCGGACGCTCCCCCGGAGCTCACTTTACTCGATCTTGCCAGGATCGAGCCGACGGATGTGAGCCGCCCTCCGGTGGCCACGGGCGTACGGTGCCCGCGAGCCGGTACCGGTCGCCGACCTGCGCCGGCCCGCTCAGCCGGGTAACCGGACGGCGATCTGGACCACTGTCCCGCCGGCGCCGCTCACGACGTGGGCCACGTCGCTGAGCTGAGCGATGATCCACAGGCCGCGTCCGCCCACGCTGTCGTGGTCGGGCAGCCGGCAGCCGTCGAGGAAGCCGTCGTGCCGCCCGTCCGGCATGCCGGGGCCCTTGTCGCTGATCTGGCAGCACAGCAGCCGGTCGGTCCGCCAGAGCTGGAGCTGGCCGGATCCGCCGCCGTGGTCGATCGCGTTGGTCATGCTCTCGTGCACGGCCAGCACGAAGTCCTGGGCGCGCGTCCCGGTCAGCCCCTGCCCGGCGACGTGATCGGCCAGGCTGCGGCGCACCTCGAACAGGTCGCCGCGGGTGAACCGCCGCGTCATCAGCGGCGGCCCGTCGTCGAGTGGGTCGCCGGGCACGGCTCAGACCGGTGCGTCGCCGCACACGAGCCGGGGTTCGGCGGGTGACGGCGCGACCACGCGGATCGGCCGCATCGCCGCGCGCATGGCGGGTGGCGGCGCGTCCGCGCGAGGTGCCGGAGGGGCGAGGACGAGAACGGGGAGCGTGCTGCCGAGATGCATCGGAGGCCCTCACACTTTCTCCGCGTGCTCGCGGATCGGGAGGATGGAGGACCACCGAGGTCCGGGGCAGCCCTGTGGACTACGTTCCGTTACCTATCGTCCCACCGGTAAACCCATTCAAACTTCCTGGATCAGGTTCTGGAGCACTCGGGCCGGTGCGGGCGCGGCGAGCGGGGTGAACAGGGCGCCGAGCTTGTTCACCACCTCGGGGACGATGCGGTAGTAGACCCAGGTGCCGCGGCGTTCGCCGTCGATGAGCCCGGCGGTGCGCAGCACCTTGAGGTGGTGGGAGATGGTGGGGGCGGTCAGGTCGAAGGCGTCGGTCAGGTCGCAGACGCACGCCTCGCCGCCGGCGTGGGAGCCGATCATCGACAGCAGGCGCAGCCGTACCGGGTCGGCGACGGCCTTGAGCAGCGAGGCGAGTTCGACGGCGGCGTCCTCGGAGAGCGGCTCGCGGGCGATCGGCGCGCAGCACTGGGCGCCGGCGGGCGAGGGGGCGGCCATGACGCGACTCCTTAATTCGATGCCGGTCTAAATTATAGGCGGCAGCGACCGAGCCGTGCGAACGCCGCCATGGCCCTCACCACGCCCAGGGGTGTCAGCCGCAGCAGCCGCCGCCGGATTCGGCGCTCGCGCCGACGGTGGCCAGCGGGATCGGGGCCGACAGCAGACCGCCGCTGATGCCGGTGGCCAGCCCGACGCGCCGCTCCTGGGCCTCGGCCAGGTTGGAGGAGCACACGCCGGTCTCGGGCAGGTCGAGCCGCACGTCACGGGCGGCCGCCCAGTCCCCGGCCAGCGCGGCCACCACCGAACGCACCTGCTCGTAGCCGGTGGCCATGAGGAACGTGGGCGCGCGGCCGTAGCTCTTGACGCCGACCGCGTAATAGCCGGGCTCGGGGTGGGCCAGCTCGTCCACGCCGTGCGGCGGGACGGTGCCGCAGGAGTGCTCGTTCGGGTCGATCAGCGGGGCGAGCCGCCGGGTGGAGCCGAGCACCGGGTCCAGGTCCAGGCGCAGCTCGGCGGCGATCGAGTGGTCGGGGCGGTAACCGGTCGCGCTGACGACGCGCTCCGCCGTCACGCGCTGCTCGTGCCCGGACGGGTCGCGGCCGATCACCTCGACGCCTTCGGTCGTGGCGGTCACGCGATGGGTGAAGAAGCCGGTCAGCAGCGTGATGCGGCCGGATTCGACGTGGGCCCGCAGCCGGGTGCCCAGCGCGCCACGGGCCGGGAGCGCGTCGGCGTCGCCGCCGCCGTAGGCGCGTCCCGCGCCGCCGCCGCGGATCGCCCAGGTGATCGGCGTGTCCGGCAGCTCGGCCAGGGCCAGCAGGGTGGTGGCGGCCGAGTGTCCAGCCCCGATCACCAGCGTGTGCCTGCCCTGGTAGCGGTCACGGTCGGCGCCGAGCACGTCGGGCAGCGCGTGGTCGACGGCCACCTCGCCCTCGCCGTGCGCGGGCAGGCCGCTCGCGCCCAGCACGTTCGGGCTGGTGTAGGTGCCGGACGCGTCGACGATCGCGCGCGCCTGCAGCTCGCCGCCGTCGGCCAGGCGGATCAGGAACGGCGCGGCTTCGCGGCCCGGCGTACGCACCCGGTCGTAGCCGAGGCGGCTGATCGCGGTCACCTTCGCGCCGAGGCGTACCCGGTCGCCGAACAGCTTGGCCAGCGGGGCGAGATAGTCGTCGACGAGCTCGGCGCCGGTGGGCAGCCAGTCGCCGTCGGGGGCGGTCCAGCCGTCGGACTCCAGCAGGCGGCGGGCGGCGGCGTCGATGTCGTACTTCCACGGGCTGAACACGCGGACGTGCCCCCACCGCGCGACCGAGGCGGCGACCTGCTCGCCGGCCTCCAGGAGCAGGAAGTCGATGCCGCGCTCGGCGAGGTGGGCGGCGGCGGCCAGGCCGACGGGCCCGGCGCCGATCACGACGACCGGCAGCGCGCCGGCCTGCCGGAGCGGGAACCGCTCGATCTCGATCGTGGTGGTACCGCAGCAACTGTCACTCATGACGGCTCTCCAGGTTGGGCACGCGTGGTGAGTTAGACGTTCATCTAATCAAGAGCCATCATGCGCCCTTGGTTAGATAGAAGTCAAATTAGAGATCTGTCTAAGCAGTGTGCGTCGTTACGTTCTCCCGCCGCCTCCCGTCATACCGATGACGACCGACCGCGAACGAAACGGAGAACAGAGTGCTGAACAGCATCATGTACGTGACGATCTACGTGACCGACCAGGACCGCGCGCTGCGGTTCTACGCGGAAGGGCTCGGCCTCGAGCGGCGCGCTGACTACCGGGGGCCGGACGGACGCTTCCTCACCGTGGGCGTCCCCGGCAGCCCGGTCGAGATCCTGCTCTGGTCGCACCCGTCCGCCGCGGCGCGGCCGATCGAGGGGCAGCCGCCGGGCACGCTCATCCTCGAATCGGACGACCTGCGCAAGGACTTCATCGAGTTCGGCCGGCGCGGCGTGACGTTCGACGAGCCGGAGCCGGTGGACTACCCGTTCGGCGTCAGGATCGAGACGACGGATCCGGACGGCAACCGCATCTCGCTCCGCCAGCGCCGCCGCCCGCCGGTGTCGGAGCCGGCGGCGGAGTCCGGGGAGGTCGATCGGGCATGATGGATCGCGCCGAGAAAGGTGATCACATGTTCGACCCCGGCCCGGCCGACCCGGTGGCCACGGCGTTCGAGGCGCAGCGCGACCGGTTGCGCGCGGTGGCCTACCGGATGCTCGGCTCGCACGCTGACGCCGAGGACGTCGTCCAGGAGGCCTGGCTGCGGTTGTCCCGTCAGGACGCGGCGGCGATCGGCAACCTGGCCGGCTGGCTGACCACCGTCGTCGGCCGGATCAGCCTCGACGTCCTGCGATCGCGCCGGCACTGGCCGGAGGCCGCCTACGACGACCCGCTGTCCGAGCTCGTCGTGACGGCCGACGACGGCCCCGCGCTGGAGGACGAGGCCGCGCTCGCCGACTCGGTCGGGCTCGCGCTGCTCGTCGTGCTCGAATCGCTGCGGCCCGGCGAGCGGCTGGCGTTCGTGCTGCACGACCTGTTCGCGGTGCCGTTCGACGAGATCGGCAGGATCCTCGGCAAGTCCGCCGACGCGGCCAAGATGCTCGCCAGCCGCGCCCGCAGGAAAGTACAGGTCACCGAGCGTCCGGCGGCCGGCGGACGGCGGCGGCGCGAGGTGGTCGACGCCTTCCAGGCGGCCGTGCGCGGCGGCGACTTCGAGGGGCTGCTGCGCGTGCTCGACCCGGAGGTGAAGCTGACCGTCGACACCCACGACGGCGTCTTCGTCACCCTCGGCGCCACCAAGGTCGTCGCCGGCGCGCAACGCTTCTCCGGCGCGGCGGCGCGGCACCGGCCGGTGCTCGTCGACGGGCTGCCGGGATTCGTCTCCTGGCGCGAGGACGGGACGCCGCTCTCGGTCTTCGCGTTCACCGTCGCCGGTGACCGGATCGCCGGCATCGACGCCTGGATCGACCCGGGCAAACTGGCCATGATGAACCTGCCGGAACCGGCGCCGGAGGTGGTGGGAGAACGGTGAACGCGCTGTCCGGCCTGGCCGTCAACCCGGCGCTGCCCGAGTCCCTGATGCTCAGGCTGCTCCGGTCCCCGGTGCCCGACGACGTGCTGCCGTTCCTGGTGTGGCGGTCCGGGCTGCCGGAGCGGGTGGCGGAAGCCTTGATCGGGCATCCCGAGGTCAGGGTCAGGGAGTGCTTCGCCGTCAACCCGCACGTCTCGGCGGGGACCCGGTCGAGGCTCGCCCGGGATCCCGTTCTCCGGGTGCGCTGGCCGGCCCGGTTTTCCACGGTCGGGCCTGGCCCGTCTCGCCGGCTCGCCCGACCCGCACCACCGGCGCCTGGCCCTGCTGGATCCGCTGACCACCGCGGAGACCGTCGAGCGGCTGAGCCATGACGAGCAACGCGGCGTCAGGACGGCCGCGGCCCAGGACCCGCGACTGCCCGTCCCCCGGCTGCGGGCACTCCTGCACGACGCCGACGATCAGATCGCGTACGCGGCCGCGGCGAACCCCGCCCTCCCGCTGGAGGACATGGCCGAACTCGTCCGGACCGCGTCGTAGCCCGGCCGCCCCGACCCGGTGACGATTGGCCGGGCGTGGTCCCGATTCGGCACAATGACCGTTGTGCGAGTTGGACTGCTCGGGCCGTTCGAGGTCCGGAACCGAGATGGCGCCGTGGTGGACGTTCCAGGAGCCCGGCTGCGCGCGCTGCTCGCCGCGCTCGCTCTCGAACCCGGCCGGATCGTCACGCGCGGCAGGCTGGTCGACTGGATCTGGGGGGAGCAGCCGCCGGCGGACGAGGTGAACGCCCTGCAGGCGCTGGTCTCCCGGCTGCGCAGGGCGCTGCCCGACGGCGTGATCGAGGCGGAGTCCGGCGGGTACCGGCTGGCCGTGGCCGCCGACGCGGTCGACGCGTACCGGTTCGAGCAGTTGGTCGGCCAGGCCCGCGGCGCCGAGCCCGCAGAACGGGCGGAACTGCTGCGCTCGGCCCTGGCCCTGTGGCGCGGCAAGGCCATGACGGACATCGCGTTGCAGGGCAGCGAGCTGTTCGACTCCGCCGTCGCACGGCTGGACGAGCTGCACGTCGCCGCGCTCGGCGACCGGGTCGACGCGGACCTGCGCCTGGGCCGCGGCTCCGACATGCTGTCCGAGCTGACCGAGCTGGTCGCCACGTACCCGCTGCGCGAGGGGTTCGTGGCGGCGTTGATGCGGGCGCTGGCCGAGGCGGGCCGCGGCAACGAGGCGCTGACCCTCTACCAGCGCACCCGCGAACGGCTCGCCGACGAGCTGGGCGCCGACCCGTCGGCCGAGCTGTCGGCGCTGCACACCGCGCTGCTGCGCGGCGAGCTGGGCGAGCGGTCGGAGAGCCGCAGGACGAACCTGCGCGCCGAGCTGACCAGCTTCGTCGGCAAGGACGACGACCTGTCCGCGGTCGCCGGCCTGGCCATCAGGCACCGGCTGGTCACCCTGACCGGCCCTGGCGGCTCGGGCAAGACCCGGCTGGCCACGGAGACCGGGCGGACGATGCTCAGCGAGCTGCCCGACGGCGCGTGGCTGGTCGAGCTGGCCTCGGTGCGGTCCGGCGGCGATCTGGCCCAGGCCGCGCTCACCGCCATGGGCCTGCGCGACCATGCCATGCTCGGCGGCGCGCGCGGCGGTGAGCCGATGGACCGACTCATCGCCGCGGTACGCGAACGCGCGATCCTGCTGATCCTGGACAACTGCGAGCACGTGATCGAGGCGGCCGCGGACTTCGCCGACCGGCTGCTGGGTGAGTGCCGCAGGCTGCGGATCCTGGCCACGAGCAGGGAGCCGCTGGGCATCACCGGCGAGGTGTTGTGGCAGGTCGAGCCGCTCACGCTGCCCGCCGAGGAGGCGGACCCGGCGGAGGCGGGCTCGTCGCCGGCGGTGCGGTTGCTGCGCGACCGCGCGGAGCTGGTGCGCAAGGACATCGGCGCCGACCCGCAGACCCTGGCCGCCATGGCGCGGATCTGCCGGGCGCTCGACGGCATCCCGCTGGCGATCGAGCTGGCCGCGGCCCGGCTGCGGACGATGTCCGTCGATCAGCTGGCCCGCCGCCTCGACGACCGGTTCCGGCTGCTGACCAGCGGCAGCCGTACGGCGCTCGCCCGGCACAAGACGTTGCGCGCGGTCGTCGACTGGAGCTGGGACCTGCTGACCGAGGCAGAACGCGGCGTGCTGCGGCGGCTGTCGGTGTTCTCCGGCGGCGCGAGCCTGGAGGCGGCCGAACGGGTCTGCGGCGACGACGACGCGCTCGCCGGCGAGCTGGTGCTCGACGTGCTCACCGCGCTGATCGAGAAGTCGCTGCTGCTCGCCGACGGCGAGGACGCCCCGCGCTACCGGATGCTCGACACGATCAGGGAGTACGCGGCCTACCGGCTGGCCGAGGCGGGGGAGACCGAGTCCGCGCGGCGGGCGCACCTGGCGTACTTCACCGAACTGGCCGAGACGGCAGAGCCGCACCTGCGCCGGGCCGGGCAGGTGGAGTGGCTGTCCATGCTGGAGGCCGAGCACGACAACCTCAGCGCGGCCGCGCGCGGGGCGATCGCCGCGGGCTGGGCGGCGGAGGCCATGCGGCTGAGCTGGGCCGCGGGCTGGTACTGGTACCTGGGCGGGCACCGGGCCGAGGGCACGGAGCTGAGCGTGGCGGCCGCCTCGCTGCCCGGTGACGTGCCCGACGAGGTGCGGGCGATGGCCTACCTCATCGTGACCATGTTCCTGACCGCCGGCGTCAGCGGCGACCAGTTCCAGGCCAGGGACTGGATCAGGGAGGCACACAGGTTCGCCAAGCGCAGCGGCTCTCGCAACCCGCTGCTCGGGTTCGCCGCGCTGCTCGACGCGACGCTGCGCGGCCCGTCGGAGTTCCTGCCCGCGATCGAGTCGCTCATGGCCACCGAGGATCCCTGGGTACGCGCGCAGGCCACGCTCACCCGCGGCCGGTTCAGGCTGATGCTCGAAGGCGACGAGACCGGCGTCGACGCCGACGCGGAGACGGCGCTGGCCGAGTTCCGCAGGCTGGGCGAGCGGATGGGCACCTCGCTGTCGCTGACCTTCCTGGCCGACAGGTTCGCCATGCGCGGCGAGTTCGCCCGGGCGTGCGAACACTACGAGGCGGCTGCCACCGCGATGACGGAGCTGGGCGCGACGGAAGAGGTCATCGGCATGCGGGCGCGGCTGGGCCAGCTGTACTGGCTGCTCGGCGACGAGGCGGCCAGCGCGGCCGCCATGGCGGAGGCGCAGCGGTGCGCGGGCCGGATCACCTGGCCCGACGCGCTCGCCGAACTGGCGCTCGCGCAGGCGCAGCTGGCGCGCTGGCGCGGCGAGCCCGAGCAGGCGCGCCGGCACCTCGACACGATGGGCGAGGTGCTGGGCGAGGCGGGCAGGGTCGAGTCGATCCAGGCCGCGACCCTGGACCTGCGGGCCTATCTCACCGACGATCTCGAACAGTCCCGCGCGTATCGGGCCGAGGGGTTCCAGGCGCTGTCGACCATGGCGTACTCGCACCCGCCGACGATCGCCGACCTGCTGATCGGCATCGCGGACCTGGCCCTGCGCCAGGGGCAGTACGAGCAGGCCGCGCGCCTGCTCGCGGCGAGTGACCAGGTGCGCGGCACTCCGGCGCGCTCGCACCCGGACTTCTCGCGCGTCGCCGCGGAAGCACGCGAACGTCTCGGTGAGAGCGGGTTCGCGGCGGCGACCCGGGCCGGGGAACAGGGAGACTGGCGAAAGCTGGCGGAGGTCACACTCGCCCGGTGAACGCTGCCTGGTGAACGTCGCCTCGAACGCCGCGCGCGCCCGCCCGGGCAAAACAGGAAATATCGGCTTTCGTGGTTCGGCTTGACTGCTGATCTTAGCTGGGCAAGATTGTTCGCGTCTTTCCAGATCGTCCGAGGAATCCCATGAAACGAACCATCGCCGGCATCGTCGTGGCCACGGGCCTGGCCCAGCTCGCCGCCGCCCCCGCACAGGCGGCGTCCCTGGCCGACCCGATAAAGGCGCTGAAGGCCGTGTGGACGCGCGGCAAGGCGGTCAACGTCGTGTCCACCTCGAAGGTGGACCACGGTCGTGGCGTCTCCCTGACCGTCGCCATGGACGGCACGCTCGGCTACGGCCCCGCGGGCGAGGCCGCCGCCGACGTCTCGGAGACCACGCAGTACAGCGGGAACATGGCCGCCCTGGCGAGAAAGGGTTCGGACGCCGACACGGTCGCCCTGGAGCAGACGCCGGTCAGGATCATCTCCTCGGGCCACGACGACTACATCTCAGGCCCGGTGGTCGACCACGCGCTGCCGCGCGGCACCACCTGGGTGCGGTACTCGCGCACCGGCCTGCCCACCAGCAACCTGGTGGTGGAGATCCTGGAGTCGGACACGCTCAAGACCCTCCTGGCGCACCGCACGTCCTACCGCGACGGGGTGCTGAAGGGCACGATCAAGACGGACAAGCTGGCCAAGGTGTCACGCAGGTTCGCCGAACGCTACGGCGCCTCCGCCAAGAACCCCGGCACGGTCACCTACGCCATCTGGTTCAGCCGTACCGGGCTGGTGCAGCGGTTGTCCGCCAGCGCCGTGCTGCCGCGCAAGGACGGCACCCTGCGGATCCAGTCGGAGACCAGGTTCGCCGACTGGGAGCGCGAGATCACCATCCCGCTGCCGCTGGAGGGCGACGTGCTCGACCGCGGCCAGTTCGGTGACGAGCTGCCGCGCGAGGCGCCGGGCACCGGGAACTAGCGGGAGTGCCGCTACCCGGCGGTGATGGCCCAGACCTGGACGTCGCGGTGTTCGCCGTTCACCTGGAAGGACTTGCGCAGGGTGCCCTCGCAGGTGAAGCCGATCCGCCGGGCCGCGGCGACGCTCGCCTCGTTGCGCGGGTCGCACCGCCACTCGACGCGGACCATGCCGCGCTCGCGCAACGCCCAGTCGATGAGCACGCGTGACGCCCGGGTGATCAGGCCCTGCCCGCGGGCCTCGGGAGAGAGCCAGACGCCGATCTCGCAGACGCCCTGGGCGGCGTCGAAGGCGCGGTAGAGCACGCCGCCCCGCATCGCGCCGCCAACGTACAGGCCGTAGATCCGGCCGGTGTCGGCGGCCTGGCGCTCGGCGTACTGCCGCAGGAAGGCGCGGGCCGAGGCTTCGTCCGTGATCGTGTACGCCCACGGGATCCACGGCTGGAGCGACCCGCGCGTGCGCTCGACGTAGGCCGCGAACTCGGCGGCCTGCCAGGGCTCCAGCGGACGCAGTTCGGCCCCGCCGCCCAGAGGGTGCGCCAGGAAGGGCCGGCCGGCCGCGCCGGGCGTGAGGTGCTTGCGGAAGGTCACCCGGTCCTGGCCGGGTCCGTCGTGGTCGCGGTGCACGGGCAGGCCGTCGAGGTCCTGGTCGCCCTGCTCGACGGTGAACCCCATGGCCCGGTGGAAGGCGATGGAGCCGGCGTTGCCCGGCGAGGTGATCGCGCGCACCACCCGGCGGCCGGCCGCCGCCGCCTCCGCGCAGAAGGTCGTGTAGAGCGCGCGGGCCAGGCCGCGGCCACGCAGGCGCGGGTCGACGCCGACGAAGTGGACGTAGGCCTCGTCCGGGTCGTCCGCCGAGTGGAAGCCGACGAGGAACGCCTGGACGCCGGTGTCGTCCGCGACGACCAGGCTGGTGCCGGAGAAGCACTCCAGGAACAGCCTGGGCAGCAGCAACGACAGCTCGCGGGCCTCCTGCGGGGTGCGTGAGTCGCCCCACCACCGCCGCACGCATTCCACGAGCGCGGGGTGATCGGTGACGCGGGCCCGGCGCAGCCCGGGCGGTGCCTCTGACATTCGGTTCCCTTCCGCTCTCTCGTGCCGGGGCCAGACTATAGATATCGGCCGGCCGCGTCCGAACCGGTAGTTCGTCTCGCGAATTTGTTAGACTTGATCGATGATGAAGCATGATGACGGCCCGATCGGGACGGTGGCCGCGCTGGTACGCTCCACGTTCCTGGTGAACGCCGTGTACGCGGAGTCCGCTCGCGAGTTCGGCATCACCCAGCAGCAGGGCCAGTTGTTGTGCGTCCTGATGGCGCAGCCGTACGGCATGAGCGAGCTGGGCTCGATCCTCGGCCTGGCCAAGTCGAGCCTGACCGGCCTGGTCGATCGCAGTGAGCGAAACGGCCTGGTCCAGCGCCTGCCCGACCCCGACGACTCCCGCGCGGTGCGGGTGGCGCTGACCAAGCGCGGCGCCCGCCTGGTCGAGGACTTCCACGACCAGACCTGCCGCCGGGTGGAGGATCTGACCGCGGGGTTCGACCAGGCCGACCGCGACGCGCTGGCCGCGCTGCTCGGCCGGGTCGTGGCCGACAACCAGGTGCCCACCGTCTTCCTGGAGCCTGAGCAGCATCGCTGAACCCCGGGCCCACAACAGGAGTTGCAGTTCGTAGTACGAACTAATATGGTTCGTAACACGAACTGCAACTCCTTTCTGTGTCTGGAGCGTAAAACAATGGGTGCTACTGTCGTGGTCGTCGGCGGAGGTTACGGCGGCTCCACGGTCGCCAAGGCGCTCGACGCCGAGGCCGACGTCGTCCTCATCGACCCCAGGGAGGCGTTCGTCAACACGGCCGGCTCGCTGCGTGCGCTGGCCCAGCCCGAATGGGCGGGCAACATGTTCTTCCCCTACGAGCAGTGGCTGCGGCGCGGCACCGTGGTGCGCGACCGCGCGGTGTCGGCCGACCCTGGCGGCGTCACCCTGGCCTCCGGCCGCCGGATCGAGGCCGACTACCTGGTCCTGGCCACCGGCTCCAGCTACGCCTACCCCGCCAAGCCCGCCGCGGAATCCACCGACGACGTCCTGGGCGACCTGCTCGGCACCCACAAGGAGCTGGCGGGGGCCGAGCGGGTGCTCATCCTGGGCGCCGGTCCTGTCGGGCTGGAGCTGGCCGGCGAGATCAAGGAGGTCTGGCCGGGCAAGCACGTGACGATCGTCGACCCGGCCGACCGGTTGCTCGCGCCCTTCCCCGACGAGCTGCGCGAAGAGCTGCACCGCCAGCTCGACGAGCTGAACGTGGAGCTGCGGCTGGGCGCCGGCCTGACCGCGCCGCCGGCCACCGAGGCCGGGCAGGTGGGGGCGTTCACCGTCACCACCACCGGCGGTGACGAGATCGGCGCCGACATCTGGTTCCGCGCGCACGGCGTGCGCGTCAACAGCGACTACCTCGCCGACCGCCGCCTGACGGCGCTGACCCCGCAGGGCCAGGTCCCGGTCACGCCGACGCTCAACGTCCACGGGCACGACGCCGTGCACGAGCGCGTCTACGCCATCGGCGACCTCACGGACGTCCCCGAGACCAAGATGGCCGGGTTCGCCATGCAGCACGCCGAGGTGGTGGCGCGGAACATCCTCGCCCAGCTGCGCGGCGAGCAGCCGACGGCCGCCTATCAGCCGCTGCCACACCCCATCATCCTGCTCCCGCTCGGCCCGCGCGGCGGCATCGGCCAGCTGCCCAGCCCCGACGGGCCCGCCGTCGTCCCGGCGGAGACGGTCTCGGCGTACAAGGGGGCCGACCTGTTCACCGGCCGTTTCTCCGCGCAGTTCGGCGCGTCCTGACCGGCCCCGCCCGCTGAACCCCACGAAGGAAGAAGGAAACACAGTGTCCGTGCACGACGTCGTCTTCGGATTCGGCGCGCATTCCGCCATCGGCGACATGCCCGAGTTACTGCGCATGGCCGAGCAGGCCGACCGCGACGGCCTGGACGTTTTCACCCTGTCCGACCACCCCTACCTCGGCGACCGGCTCGACGCGTATGCCGCGCTCGGCTTCATACTCGGGCGCACCCGGCGCATCGCCGGCTTCGCCAACGTCACCAACCTGCCGACCCGGCCGCCCGCCATGCTGGCCAGGACGGTGACGTCGCTGGCCGCGCTGTCGGACGGCCGGGTCGTGCTCGGCATGGGCGCCGGCGGGCTGTGGGACCGCATCGCGGACATGGGCGTGCCCCGGTTGACGCCCGGCGCCGCGGTGGACGCCTTCGAGGAGGCGATCGTCCTGGTCAAGCTGCTGTCGGGCGGCGGACCCCCGGTCACCTTCGAGGGCGAGCACTACCAGGTGCACCAGATCGAGCCCGCCCCCGTCGCCGCGCCGCCCGTCTGGACGGGATCCGTCGGACCCAAGTCCCTGGCCGCCACCGGCCGCGTGGCCGACGGCTGGATCCCCGGCCACGCCGCCGACTGGCTCAGCGAGCGCTACCGGGCCTCCCGGCCGATCATCGACGAGGCGGCGGCGTCCGCCGGACGCGACCCGGGCGAGATCCGCACGGTCTTCAACCTGCCCGGACGCATCACCGACCGGCCGCTGGCCGCCACCCGCGACCGCGAGGGCCGCTGGATCGGCGGATCCGTCGGCCAGTGGGTGGAGGAACTGACCGGGGCCGTGCTCGACCACGGCGCGTCGGGCTTCACGCTCTTCGGCTCCGGGCACGGCGCCCCGGACCGGACCGTCCTGGCCCGGTGGGCGCAGGAGATCGTCCCGTCGGTGCGCGAAGCGATCGCGAAGTAGGCCCGGCGGTGGTCCAGGTGGCCCGGCGGCCGCTCAGTGGACGGCGGCGTGCCAGTCGATCTCGTGCTCGTGCATCCACGACTCCGACCGGCCCCGTTCCGCCGCCCGGAGCACGAGGGGCAGGAGCAGGTCGCGCAGTGTCCTGGCCACCGGTCCCGCCGCCTTGGCGTTGCTGATGCGGGCGGCGTGCGCGGTGACGCGTTCCACCCTGGCGCGGCGCAGGCGTTCGTAGGCGGCCAGCGCATCGGGCACCCCGGGGACGTCACGCAGGCACTGGGCGAGCACGACCGCGTCCTCGAACGCCATGGACGCGCCCTGCCCGGAACTGGGCGAGGTGGCGTGCGCGCCGTCGCCGATGAGCACCGCGTGGCCCCGGCGCCAGATCGGGGTCGAGGGCAGGTCGTAGGTGTTGCCCGGGCCGTACCGCAGGTCGCCGGCCTCGATGAGCGCGGCGACCGGGGTGCGGTCGGCCACCGCCAGCCCGACGAGGTGGTGCCGCCATTCCGCGCTCGTCCAGGCGTTCAGCTCGGCCGGCGGGCGCTCGCGCGGGCTGGGCACGTTGGCGAACCAGACGATTCCGCCCACGTCGTCGCGGCAGTAGCCGAAGAACGCCCGCCTGCCGAAGACCAGGTTCCAGCAGCCGGGCGCGACGTCGGGGACGCCGGCGCCGGCGGCGGTGTATCCGCCGAAGTTGAGCAGGCCGACGTGGCGGGCGTGGGGCGCGGCCGGATCGAGCAGCCCGCGGACGGCCGAGTGCACGCCGTCGGCGCCGACGAGCAGGTCGCCCCGGGCCTCACCGCCGTCGGCGAACCCGGCCGTCACCACGCCACCGCCATCATCGGTCAGGTCCAGGGCGGTGAGACGTCTGCCGTACGTCACCGGCACGTCCAGCGCCGACGTGAGCGCGGCGGCGAGGTCGGCGCGGCGGATCGTCCTGGTGGCGGTGCCGTCGGGCAGCACCCCGTTGGAGACCCTGGCCAGACGCTTGCCGGTGCCGCTCCACAGGATCGTGTCGGGGGTGGGGAAGGACCTGTCGATCACCGCGGCGGCCGCGCCGACGGCACGCAGGGCGCTGAGGCCGTTGCTCGCCACGGTGAGATACGAGCCGGCGGTCCGGCCGGGCCGGTCGTGGGCCTCGTACACGACGACGTCGTATCCGATCTTGCGCAGGGCCAGGGCCGCGGCGACTCCGGCGGGACCGGCTCCGATCACCAACGCGGTCGGCATGATCGCACCTCCTTATTTCGTTCGTCGAAAGAAATATATGGAGTAGGATCGTGCCCGTGTCAAGCGCATCTGAATCGATCCCCGGCCGCCGCGCCGAGCTGCTGGCGGGCCTCCAGGCGTCCGGCCGCGCGCTGGCCACCAGCACGGTGCTGTTCAACGCGGCGCTCGCCGAGCGGCTCGGGCTGATCGCCACCGAGCAGAAGGCGCTGGAGCTGCTGGAACGCTTCGGCCCGATGACCGCGGGCGAGCTGGCCGAGCGCTCGAAAATGGCCCCGGCCTCCATCACCTCGCTGGTCAGGCGGCTGGAGGACAAGGAGTACGCCCGCCGCAAGCCGCATCCGGACGACGGGCGCAAGGTCGTCATCGAGGCCGTGCCCGAGCGGCTGGCCGCGATCGGGCAGCTGTTCGGCCACTTCGCGCGCTCGCTCGACGAGCTCTACGGCGAGTTCACCGACGACCAGCTCGAAACGATCCTGCGCTTCATCGCCGGCACCATCGACCGGCAGGAGCGGGCGACCGCCCGGTTCGCGGACCGCTGACGCCCCGGGCGATCCGCGCCGGTCAGCCGGCGAACCGCCGGGCCACGTCCCTGGCCCAGCGCGCGGCCTCGGCCGCCTGGTCGCTGGGCACGGGCGCGCCCGGCGTCCGGCTCAGCCGCTCGACCAGCTCGGCGAAGCGCAGGTGCTCGCGCTCGGCGTGTTCGCGGCAGGCGAGGCAGGTGACGCTCTCCGGGCGGGGAGACGTCATGGCGTACGGCACCTCGATCCCGCAACCGGTCGTGACGACGCTCGGGGCGTCGGGCGCGCGCCCCAGCGAAGTGGCGATCATATTGCGGAAGTCGGCGCCGGCCTGCATCACCTTCCGCTCGACGTGGATGTGCGGATCCGTGTCGCTCATACGCGTCCGGGCCTCCGTCCGAGTCGTCCGGGAATCAGACTACTGCGGATCGCGTGCACGGTCCCGCGCGTGACGGCCTCCTTGAACAGGGCCGAGGCCCGGCCGGTGAGCACGGCCGGGCCGAGCGGCCGGTCGTCCGCGTACGTGAACTGGGTGACGCCGTCGTGGCGGCCCAGGCTGATGTTCCGCCACACGTAACGCAGCCGCACCGGGACGAGCTCGCGCCCGGTGACCAGGTCGGCGACCAGGTCGCCCGCGCGCCACCCCATCGGCAGGCCGATCTGGCACGACATCCGCGACGGGCCGCCGCGCACCGGGGCCGCGGCGGCGTCGCCGATCGCGAAGACCTCCGGGTGCGACACCGAGCGCAGCGTCCCGTCCACGACGACTCGTCCGTGCTCGTCGGTGGCCAGACCGGCCTGCCCGGCCAGCGCTGGCACGCGGAACCCGGCCGTCCACACCACCGCTTCCGCGGGGCGGTCACGTCCGTCGTCCAGGAGCAGGCCGGCGGCGGTGACCGCGCGGACCGTGGCGTCCTCGCGCAGGTCGACGCCCATCCTGCCGAACGCCGCGAGCAGGTGACGACGGGCCCGCCCGGACATCCCGGCGCCGATCCGCCCGGCCGTGACCAGGCCGACCTTCAGCCCCGGCCTGGACGTGGCGAGCTCGGCCGCGGTCTCGATCCCGGTCAGCCCGCCGCCCACCACGACCACCGAGGAGACCCCGGCCAGCCCGTCCCGCAGCCGCTCGGCGTCGCCGGCCCGCGCCACGCCGAAGGCGTGTTCCGCCGCGCCCGGCACGGACGTGAGATCCGCCCGGCTGCCGAGCGCGTAGACCAGGGTGTCGTAGCCGAGCGTGCCGTGCCCCCGGTCCAGCCGGACGACCTTCTCCCGCAGGTCCACGCCGGTGACGCGGGCGATCACCAGCTCGATCCCGGTGCCCGCGAGCAGCCCGGCCAGCGGCCTGCCGGGCAGGGCCTGCCCGGCCGCCACCTGGTGCAGCCGGACCCGTTCCACGAAGTGGTCCGCGTCGTTGACCAGGACGACCCGGGCGCGTCCTGCCGTGCGGAGCCTCCTGGCGGCACGCTTGGCCGCGGCCAGCCCCGCGTATCCGGCGCCCAGGACGACGATGCGATGAGTCATGCTTCCTCCCGATGAGTTCCGTAGCTGAACCGGTCGGCCGGCCGGTTCGTGACACTCGGCGGGAGTGACGGTGATCACATCCGGGTCTGCGCGGCGGCGTAGGCCAGCTTGCCGGTGTCGAGGACCATCCGGACCGCGCTGATCTCGCCGCCGGCGATCTCCACGGCCAGGACCGCGCGCAGCGTGCCCTCGTTCCAGACCAGCACCGCGGGTTCCCCGTTGACCTCCGCGATCTCCGCGCGCACCGGGATCGTCTCGATCCGCGTCCCGAGTCCGCGCAGGTACCTGGCCACCTTCGCGCGGCCGGTGATCGGCCGGCGGGCCGCCGTCGTGCCGTTGCCGTCGGCCCACGCCGTCACGTCGGCGGCCAGCAGGCGTTCCAGCGCCGCCAGGTCACCCCGGGTGACCGCCGCGAAGAAGGCCGTCACGATGCGGCGATGATGCGCGCCGTCAGCGTCATGCCGCTTGCGCGCGGTGTCGTGCCGCTCGCGCGCGGCGCTGACGTGCGCACGCGCGCGGTGGTGCAGTTGCCGTGAGTGCGTCTCGTCGACGCCGAGGATCGCGGCGACCTCCCGATGGCTGTGCCCGAACGCCTCGCGCAGGATGAAGACCGCGCGCTCGGCCGGGCTCAGCCGCTCCAGCAGGACCAGCAGGCCCATGGACACCGACTCGCGTTGCTCCAGCGTCTCCAGCGGGCCGAGCGCGCCGCCGCCGGTGAGCACCGGCTCGGGCAGCCAGGGTCCGACGTGGCCGGCCCGCCGCACCCGGGCCGAGTCGAGCTCGTTGAGACACAGGTTGGTGACGACGCGGGTCAGCCAGGCCGCCGGGGTCTCGACCCGGTCGGCTCGGCTCCAGCGCAGGTAGGCGTCCTGTACGACGTCCTCGGCCGCCGCCATCGAGCCGAGCAGCCGGTAGGCCAGCCCCAGCAGGCGCGCCCGCTGCCCCTCGAACACCTCGACGGCCGACTCGTCGGCACCCTCGACCCGCATGCCGTCCCCCAACCTTCAGGACACCTGAAGGCTCGGTTAGGCTTCAGGCTGCTTGAAGGTTATCCCAGCGAGAAAGGACGACCTCGATGGACTCCTACGACGACCTGCCCTTCCCCGGCGGCGACCTGGCCGTCGCCGCGACGCGCTTCGCCCGCGACCTCGAACACCCGGCCATCTTCAACCACAGCATGCGCACCTACCTGTACGGCCGCTTCATCGGCACGGAGCAGGGGCTGCGCCCCGACCTCGACTACGACGACGAACTGCTGTTCCTCGGCGCGGTCCTGCATGACGTGGGGCTCAGCGACGAGGGCGACGGCGACCAGCGTTTCGACCTCGACGGCGCCGACCTGGCCGCCCGCTTCCTCGCCGGGCAGGGGGTGGCCGCCGATCGGGTGGAGGTCGTCTGGGACGCGGTCGCCCTGCACCTGTGCGGCGACGTGGCACTGCGCAAGCGGCCGGAGATCGCGCTGGTGGCCGCGGGGGCCGGGTTCGACCTCGGCCGCGACGACCCGCACCGGCTGCCGGCCGGCTACGCCGAGCGCGTGCACGCGGTGCTGCCGCGCCTGCACGCCACGGCCGTCCTGTACGACGCGATCGTCGGCCAGGCGATTGACCGGCCGCACAAGGCCCCGCCGTACACCATGCCGGGCGAGTTGCTCAGGCAGTGGACCGGGGGAGCCTGGCCCACCTGGCGCCAGGCGATGACCCAGCCTTCGGGCTGGGGCGACTACGACGGTTATCAGCCGGAGGGCTGAAGCGGCCGCGGGTACCTGCTGCACAGCGCGAAGACGGTGGCGAACAAGGTCCAGGCCAGCACGTACGCGACCGGATGGGCCCAGGTGTCGCCGAGGGCGTCGGCCAGCGCCTGGCGGCCCTCGAAGTAGCAGGCCAGGCTGATCGCCGCCCCCGGGAGCGCGCCCCACCAGCGCTTCCACCACACCTCTGCGGTGATCACCTCGAACGCGACCAGGGCGATCGGGCCGAACAGGAGGAACTTCAGCCCTGGCGGGTGCGACAGGAGCGCGGCGATCCCCATGACCGCCACCGCGGAACCGCCCGTGAGCAGCACCGTGGTGGCGAACGGCGCGGGCTCGTGACGCGGGTCGTCGGCCGCATCGGGCGCGGGGTCGTCGTGCTGCTCGGGGTCGTCGGACACGGGTGCCATTGTGGCGAATCCCCGCGCCGCGCCGCTTCATTCTTTCGTCTACGACTCTTCCGCGGCCGGGAAGTCGTGCTCGGCGAACATGTCGATCAGGACGCGGACCGGCAGGCCGGCCTCGGTGGGGTAGCGGAAGCTCTGGTCGAGGTTGAGGCTGTAGTGGTTGCGGCGGCCGATGCGTTCACGGGTGAGGTAGCCGTGCTCGTGGAGGTCGGTCACGATGCCCTGCACCGCGCGTTCGGTGATCCCGATGCGCACGGCGATGTCACGCAGCCGCGCCTGCGGGTCGCGGGCGATCTCCAGCAGCACGCGGGCGTGATGGGTGAGAAACGTCCAGGAGGCCGCGCGCTCGGCAGGAGTGTTCACTGATCTTCAGCCCTCCATGGGTTCGCTCATCTCCGAAGATCCTATGCGGAAATGTCTTTCTGGTAACCTACTTCCGGGTTTAGAGTTTCAGCGTACGAGCGCGTGCCCCATCTCGCCCCAGTAAGTCCTGGCCCAGGACCCGAATGAAGGACGTGATGACCGTCGTGCAGTTCCAGACCGGCTGAGCGTTGCGAGAGCGACCATGTCGTACCTGAGCATGGACAGCCAGCGGCTGATCATCGGCGTGCTGATCACCTTGACCGGTGAGATCGACTCCACCAACGTCGACGAACTGGAGGACTACCTCGGCTCGCGGCGCATCCCGGGCGAGCCACTGGTGCTCGACCTCGGCGGCGTGACCTTCATGGACGGCAGGGGGCTGCGCCTGCTGTTAAGTCTCGACGCGACGCAGCGCGAGCAGGGCGCCGCGCTGCACGTGACCTCGGTGCGCCGGCTGCCCGCCCGTCTGCTGCGGGTCACGGGGGTGTGGCGGGCGCTGTCCATCCACGCCAGCGTGGAGGAGGCGATCGTCCGGATGCTGGACGACCAGGCGACGCTTCCCTCGGAGCCGGCCTGAGTCGCCCTCCGTCCCCCGCGAGCGGTCGGCTAGCCCTGCTTCGCCTTGGCGTAGTCGGCGGCGCCGCCGGCGAAGTCGTACACGACGGCCGGCTCGTCGCCGACCACCCAGGCGTCGTGCCCGGGCGGGCAGACGAACAGGTCGCCGGGGCCGGCGTCCACCTCGCTGCCGTCGTCCATGCGCAGGTGCAGCCGGCCGGAGACGACGAAGCCGTTGTGGTGCACCTGGCACGAGTCGGTGCCCGCGATCGGCTTGACCGACTCCGACCAGCGCCAGCCCGGCTCGAACGTGGCGACACCGAAGGTCAGGCCGCTCAGGTTGCACACGTCGAGATGGCCGCTCGGAAATTCGCGCCGTTCGTCCGGGTTGTTGATGTTTTTGACCTCTGTCATTGCGTTTCCCCCTCAGAGTCGGTCATACCCGCTCAATGGGCGACGAACGTCTGATGGTCGGCCAGGGCCAGCATGCGGACGAAGTCCGCCACCCGCAACAACGCGCGAGCCGGCCACCGGACCGGGGCCGGACGGCGGGATCCGTAGGCGGACGCCCACAGCGGAGGCACATGATGAGTCATGCCGCCCAGCATGCTCCGGAGCCTGCCCATCGATCCAACACATCGTCTCGCTGGCGGACATCGCTAATGTAGATGGGTGGAACTCCGCCAGCTACGCCACTTCGTGGCCGTCACCACGCACGGCAGCTTCACCGCGGCGGCCAGGGCGGAGCTGATCGTGCAGTCGGCGCTCAGCACCTCCATCCGCAAGCTGGAGCGCGAGCTCGGCGCCGACCTGTTCGAGCGCACCGGGCGCCGGCCGATCCTCACCCCGGCCGGGCACGCGTTCCTGCCCGCCGCGCGGGCGCTGCTGGCCGACGCCGCCGCGGCCACCGAGGCGGTGTCCGCCGTCTCCGGCCTGGCCACCGGACGGGTGGCGATCGGCACGATCCAGACGCTCACCAGCGTCGACCTGCCCGCCGAGCTGGCCGCCTTCCACCGCCGGTGGCCGGGCGTCCAGATCTCGGTGCGCGACGCGCCCGTCTCAGGCCTGCTCGACGCGCTGCTCGCGCGCGAACTCGACCTGGCCTACCTGGCTCTCGACGGTGCCGACCTGCCCGACGGCCTGGCCGTGTTCCAGTCGTGGGAGGAGGAGCTGGTGCTCATGACCTCGGCCGAGCACCGGCTGGCCGGCGCCGAGCGCACGCTGCTGTCCGACCTGACGCGCGAGCCGTTCATCGACTTCAAGGCGGGCACCGGCCTGGAGACCGCGGTGCGCAGGCTGGCCGCGGGCTGCGGCCTGCACCGGCAGATCACCTGCGAGGTCACCCAGATCCGGCTGCTGGCCGACCTGGTGCGGGCGGGCATCGGGGTGGCGATCGTGCCGCGTCAGGTGGCCGAGGCGGCGGGGCTGCCCGCGGTGCGGATCCGCCAGCCCGATCCGGCCAGGACGGTGGTGCTGGCCGGGCGCGCGCCCGCGC
>NZ_JABCPZ010000152.1 GCF_013283785.1 Nonomuraea antri | reverse complement strand
CCCTCGAACCGTCCCTGTCCCGCCGCCTCGCCGCCCGCCGCCCGATCAGGGGTGGTGAAGTTCCTGGCCCGCGGCGTCGATCGGGTCGGGCGGGCTCGGGGGCAGTTCCTCCGTCCGAGGTGGTGTGAGCCGTCCGGTGGCCCAGGCGACCGGGACGGCGACCACCGCGATGACCAGGCCGGTGATCACGGCGGCCGAGGGGGTGGCGCCGCCGCCGATCGCCAGCCCGCCCGCGGCCGAGCCGACGGCGATGCCCACGTTCGCCGCCGAGGCGGGCAGCGACTGCGCCAGCGCGCCGCCCGGCCCGGCCAGGCTGACCACCCGGTACTGCAGCGACGGCACCATGCCGAACGCGACCAGCCCCCAGACCAGCAGGACCAGCGCCACCGGGATCGGGTACGCGCCGACGAGGACGAGCGCCAGCAGGCAGAGCGCGGCGAGGGCGGTGGCGAGGACCAGCGTGCGTGCCGCGTCCCTGTCGGCGAACCGGCCGCCGCCGAACGAGCCGGCCGCCGTGGCCACCCCGTAGGCCAGCAGGAACACACTGGTCAGCGCGCCGGAGATGCCGGTGACCCGCTCCAGGAACGGCACGATGTAGGTCAGGGCCGCGTACAGCGCCGCGAACACCAGGACGTTCAGCGCCAGCACGGCGAGCACGCGCGGGGCGAAGGCGTGCCTGGCCTGGTCGCCCGCGCCGCCGCCGGTGGCCGGCACGGACGGCGCCAGCGCCAGCGTGGCGACCAGTGTGAGGCCGGTGAGCACGACGATCGCGGCGAACGAGCCGCGCCAGCCCAGCGACTGGCCGGCCAGCGTGCCCAGCGGCACGCCCAGCGCGGCCGACACCGCGACGCCCGAGACGACCACGGACATCGCCCGCCCCATCCGCTCGGGCGGCACGACCGAGACGCCCGCGACGAACGCCCCGGCGATGAACAGCCCCTGGAACGCCCCGGCCAGTGCGCGCGCCACCAGGAACACCGGGTACTCGGTGGTCATCACGCTCACCAGGTTGGCCAGCAGGAACAGCAGCAGCGCGCCGCCGAGGACGACCTTCCTGTCCACCTTGATGGTCAGCGCGGTCAGCAGGGGGCCGCCGATGGCCAGGCCCAGCGCGTACGCGGTCACCAGCGTGCCGGCCATGGGGATGGAGATCCGCAGGTCGGCGGCGATCAGGTTGAGCACGCCGACGACGAGCAGTTCGGCGCTGCCCAGCACGAACATGCCCGCGAACAACGTGGCCAGGACGAGGTTCGCCCGGCCCGGGCGCATCACGCTACGCATCAGGGTCTTCCTTGCCATGGCGGAGTGACGGGTCGGGTCGAAAGCGCGGGCGCGGGGGCGGGGCCGAACAGCGGCACCAGGCTCGGGTCGTGGAAGGCGGTGATCCTGGCGATCCTGGCCCCGCTGAGTGTCAGGACCTCGACGCCCTGCGCCTCGTACCTGCCGCCGGGCAACCGCCGGTGGACGACGAAGGCGGGCTGGCCGTTGGCGCTGGTGGGCTCCAGCCGCCACCGGTCCTCGCGCAGCACCCGGCCGGCCAGGAAGCCGATGACGGCCGGCCGCCCGCTGAACCAGGTCGGGATCGGCGGCATCTCCACCTCGACGTCGGCCCGCAGCAGGTGCACGAGCGCGTCGGGGTCGGGCCGGGTGAACGCCTCGACGTAGCGGTCGAGTAGGTCGCGGCGGGTCTCTTCGTCCGGTTCCGCCAGGTCGTCCTCGGCGGGGCCGCGTTCGGCCAGGCGGGCGCGGGCGCGGCGGAGCGCGCTGTCGACGGCGGCGTCGGTCATGCCGAGCATGCCGGCGACCTCGGACGTGCGGAAGGCCAGCACGTCGCGCAGGGTCAGCACGGCCCGCTGGCGGGCGGGCAGGAACTGCAGCGCGGCGATGAACGCGAGCCGCACGCCGCTCCGCCCGGCGACGACGGCCGCCGGGTCGCCTGCCGCCGGGTCGCCTGCCGCCGGGTCACCGGTAGCGGACAGCGCGCCCGGCGCCGGTCCTGCGGGCGTGAACAGCGCGTCGGGCGCCGGTTGCAGCCAGGGCCGCGACGGCTCGCCGGGGGCGACGGCCACCCGGTGGTCCTCCGACGGCGCGCCCAGCCCCGAGGGCAGCGGCCGCCGCGCGCGGGTGTCGAGCGCCGTCAGGCAGGTCAGGGTGGCGATCCGGTACAGCCATCGGCGCAGCGAGGAGCGACCTTCGAAGCGGTCGAACGCGCGCCAGGCCCGCAGGTAGGTCTCCTGGACCTGGTCCTCGGCGTCGTGGATCGAGCCGAGCAGCCGGTAGCAGTGCGCGAGCAGTTCCGGCCGGAACGGCTCGGCCAGGGCGGTGAACTCGGCACGGGACGGCATCACGACGCCTCCAAAGGTTCGGGGTTCAAGATCCGGCATTTCCGGGTTAGGGGCTCTAAGTCCGGACTTTTCCGGGGTCGGGGTTCGAGGTCCGAAGTTTCCGGATTCAGGGCTCGCCTGGCTGTCATCGGGCGCGCTCAGCCGACCGGACGCAGGCCGGCGCCGTCGACCAGATACTCATGGACTCCGCCGCCGGGGCCCGCGGCGAGATCCACCACCGCCTTGGCCACCTGCTCGGGGGTGAGCACCGGGTTCATACCCCGGGCGAAGGCGTCCCGGTCCACGCCCTGGCGCGCGGCGTACGCCGTGACGCCGGCCGCGCCGAGCGCGGTGGCCGGGGTCAGGCGCGGGAACAGCGTGACGAAGCGCAGGTCCAGCGCGGCCCGTCGCGACTCGTCCGCCGCGTAGCTCGCGATGTGCCTGATCGCGCTCTTCGCCCCGGCGTAGCCGCCGCTGAGCGGTGAGCCGCCGAGCGCGGCGCCGCTGGACATGGCGATGACCACGCTGCCGGGCGCGAGCGGTTCCCGCAGCGCCGCCCGGGTCCAGGTGAAGACGTGCCGGGTGTCGGCGTGCCAGTTGCGGCTGAAGGTCTCCCAGGTGTGCTCGTGCAGCGGCGCCAGGTGCGGCGCGGCCCCGGCGTTGAGCACGAGCAGCCGGGGACGATGCGCGCGGATCAGGTCCTGGGCCGGCGTCTCGTCGGTGGCGTCGGCGGCCACCGGGGTGAAGCGGGGGCCGAGTTCGTCGCGTACGTCACGCAGGCTTCTCTCGTCGCGGGCGATGCCGACGACGTGCGTGCCCGCGGCGACGAGCGCGGCGGCGATCGCGCGCCCGAAGCCGCGGCCGGCGCCGGTGACGACGGCGTTCTCAGGTGGATGGGACATGGCGTGCTCCTGCGGTGGTGGCCGGTTCCGTCGGTATCAAGACCAGCCGCGGGCGGGAAATCCGTCGCACCGATGGGTGATCCGGGTCGCGGAATCGGCGTGACGCGACTATTCATTGAATGTATAGTCGCGATCATGTCAACGGCTCATGTGCTGCTCGGCCTGCTCGCCGAACGTCCCAAGCACGGCTACGAGCTCAAGAAGGAGCACGACCACCGGCTCGCCGGCGCCAAGCCGCTGGCGTACGGGCAGGTCTACGCCACGCTGCAACGACTGGAACGCGACGGCTGGGCGGAGGTGACGCAGACCCAGCAGGAGGGCGGCCCCGAGCGCACCCTGTACGCGATCACCGACGACGGCCGGGCCGAGCTGGACCGGTGGCTGAACACCGTCGAGCCGTCCGCGCCGTACGTCTCGGGCCCGCTGTTCGCCCGCGTCGCGGTGGCCGGCAGCGCCGCCGACGGCTACCTCATGCGGCAGCGCGAGGCGCACCTGGCCCGCATGCGGGAGCTCACCGCGGAGAAGGCCGGCGGTTCACCGGCCCGGGTGCTGGCGGCCGACTACGCGCTCCAGCACCTCGACGCCGACCTGCGCTGGATCGAGACCGCGCTCGCGCGGATGAAGGAGGATCACGATGCTTGAGGCCAGGGATTTAGGCAAGTCCTTCGGCCGGACCAGGGCGCTGGCCGGCGTCAGCCTGGCGATCGCCGAGGGCGAGATCGTCGCCGTGACCGGGCCGAGCGGCGCGGGCAAGTCGACGTTGCTGCATTGCCTGGCCGGGGTCGTCCGGCCGGAGTCGGGCGAGGTCGTCCTGGACGGCAGGCGGATCGACACCCTGCCGGAGGAGGAGCTGACCAAGTTGCGGCGCGAGAGCTTCGGCATCGTCTTCCAGCACGGCGAGCTGGTGCCCGAGCTGACCGCGGTGGAGAACGTGGCGCTGCCGCTGCTGTTCAACCGGCACGGCAGGCGGGAGGCGATGAGCGTCGCGGCCGAGTGGCTGGCCAGGCTGGAGGTGTCCGACTGCGCGGAGCAGCGCGTCGGCGAGTTGTCCGGCGGGCAGCGGCAGCGGGTGGCCGTGGCGCGGGCGCTGGTCACCGGCCCGCGCGTGGTCTTCGCCGACGAGCCCACCGGCGCGCTGGACACGCTCGGCGGCGAACAGGTGATGACCGCGCTGCTCGGCGCGGCCCGGGCCGGACGCACCGCGGTCGTGCTGGTCACCCACGACAACCGGGTGGCCGCCTACGCCGACAGGGAGATCACCCTGCGCGACGGCGCTGTGCCGGCCGAGGTGAGCCGATGATCGACGTGCTGCGGATGCTCAACCGGGGCCGCTCGCGGACCGAGCGCGTCCGTGCCCTGCTGGTCGCCGCGGGCGCGGGGGTGGCCACGTTCCTGGTCTGCACGGCGGTCAGCCTGGCCGACTACGAGGACGAGGGCGGCTCGCTGACCGGGCTCGGCCTGGCCCTGCTGGCCCTGCCGGTCGCCGGGCTGGTGCACCAGGCCAACCGGCTGGCCTCGGCCACCAGGGAACGGCGGCTGGCCGCGTTGCGCCTGGCCGGAGCGACGCCGGGCGACGTGCGGCGGCTGGGCGCGATGGAAGGCGGCCTGCTGGCCCTGGGCGGTTCGCTGGCCGGCGCCGCGCTGTACGTGCTCATCCACCTGTCCGGCCCGCTGCCGCAGGTGCCGGTGGTGGTGGCGGTGGTGACGCTGGGCGGGGTGGTGTCGGGGGCCCGCGCCGGGCGGCACGTCGTCGCCTCGCCGCTGGGCGTCGTCCGGCGGGCGCGGCTGCGGGACCCGCGGGTGCGTGACCTGCTCCTCGCGGCGGCGGGCGCCGGGCTGTTCGTGCTCGTGATGTCGACCCGCTTCCAGATCGCCGGCAGGTACGGCTCCGCGGTCATCATCACGGCCGGCCTGGTGCTGCTGCTGTTCGGCGTGACGATGGCGGCGACCTGGCTGATCAGGGCGTACGCGAGGCGCGCCGGGCGGCGGGCCGCCTCGCCCGAGACGCTGCTCGCGGCCCGGCTGGTCGAGGCCGATCCGCGGGCGTGGGCCAGGGCCCTGTCCGTGGTGAGCCTGACCGTGTTCTTCGGCGCCGGCGCCGGGGCCCAGCAGGCGGGGATCGGCTACACCGGCGCGCACGCGCTGGTGGACCTCGCGCTGGTGGTGGCGCTGGTGACCTCGGCCGCCGCGCTGGTGGTGCACCAGGCCGAGGAGCTGATCGACCTGCGCCGCTCGTTCGCCGCGCTGGCCGCCTCCGGGGTGCCGGAGCGGGCGCTCGGCGGGGTGCTGGTGCGGCAGGCGGTGATCGCCGCGCTGCCGGTCTGCGCGGTGGCGGCCGTCTCGGGCGTCGCGGTGGTGGTGCTCCCGCTGCTGGAGATCTACCGGCCGCAGTGGCTCGGGTGGGCGGTGGCCAGGGCCGTGGCCATGGCGGGCATCGGGGTTCTCACCGCGGTGCTCGTGGCCCTGGCCGCCCGCCCGCTGCTGCGCGGCGCGCTGCGTTTCACCGCACGCGACTGACCAGCGCCCGACGGTCGGCGCCGGGTGGCCGGCGGGCGGTGTCTCAGCCCACCGCGCGCTTCACCAGCTCGCTGATCTGGGCCTCCACCTCGGGCGTCACGTCGATCACGGCGAAGGCGGCCGGCCACATCGCGCCGTCGTCCAGCTTCGCCTGGTCGCTGAAGCCCAGCGTGGCGTACCGGGTCTTGAACTTGCCCGCGCTCTGGAAGTGGCACACGATCTTGCCGTCCAGGGCGTAGGCGGGCATGCCGTACCAGAGCCTGGGCGCGAGCGCCGGGGCGGCGGCGGTGACGATCGCGTGCACGCGCTCGGCCAGGACCCGGTCCGCCTCGGGCAACTCGGCGATCTTCGCGAGCACGTCACGCTCGGCCTGCGCGGCCTTGTCCGCCGGGCTGCGGCGCGCGGCCGCCTTCAGCTCCTTGGCGTGCTCCTTCATCGCGGCCCGCTCTTCGGCGGTGAAACCCTCGTATTCGCTGCTCATGGTGGTTCTCCTCAGGTCGCTCTCGGTATGGGACAACAATGCCGAATCGCGACAATACATCCGCTATGTGTGCGCGATGTGCCGCGCGGCTAGTCGTCGCCGCCGGGTCGCGCGGCCGCCGCGCGGGCCAGTTCGGTACGGTTGGCGACCTGGAGCTTGGCGTAGATGTGCGCCAGGTGGGTCTTGACCGTGCCGCGGCCGACGAACAGGCGCCCGGCGATCTCCGGGTTGGACAACCCCTGCGCGGCGAGCTCGGCCACCGAGCGTTCTGCCGGGGTGAGGCTCTCCCACCCCGTCTGCGGCCGGCCGCGTGGCCCGCGGGCGCGGGTGGCGTAGGCGATCGCCGCGGCCAGGTCCATCTCCCGGCCGCGTGCCATCGCGCCGGCCAGGGCCGGATCGTCCGCGCCCGGCCAGGGCCGGGGCGCGAGCCCGAGGTCGCGGCGGGCGCGTTCGGCCGCTCCTGCCAGGATACCGGCCGCCTCTCCGGCGCCTCTGCGCAGGTTGGCCAGGGCGAGGGAGTCCAGGCTCGACACTTGGCCGAGCACGAGATCGTGCTCGATCCGCGTCCGCAGGGCCTCGTGGTGCAGGCGCAGCGCCCGCTCGGGGTCGCTCTCGTGGGCCGCCAGTGCCTGCTCGTCCAGGACGCCCGCGCGGATGCGCGGCATCTCCCCGGTCACCGGCGCGCCGGCCAGGGCGTCGAGCACCCGCGCCGCGCCGGCCTGGTCGCCGGCCGGCCGCAGCGCGGTGGCCAGCACGAGCTGGGTCTCCGGCGCGAGCCGGGAGTCGTCGGGCTCGTCCTGCCAGCGGCCCTCGCGCCGGCACCACTCCACCGCTTCCTCGGGACGGCCGCAGGCGAGTGCGATCATCGCCTTGCCGCGCTCCCAGCCGGTGATGAACGGCAGCCGCTCCGAGCCGTCGACCAGGCGGTCGATGGGTTCCAGCGCGGCGGCGGCGGCCTCAAGGCGGCCCTGGAGCACCCGGATCTCGGCCAGCACGACCCGGGCCGCGCCGGTCCAGTGCAGGTCGCGCAGGGGTTCTGCGGTGCGTACCGCGCGTTCGGCCAGTTCGCCGGCCCGCTCGACCGCGCCCGACCTGGCGGTGGCCAGCGCCAGCCAGCCCAGCGCGATCGAGCCGATCCCCCGGTCGCCGCGCCCGGCGAGCCCGGCCGCGGCGCGTTCGAGGCTGTCGATCGCCCGGCGGTAGTCGTCGGCCAGCAGGTGCACCAGGCCGGCGAACGTCTCGGCGCAGTCGGCGACGAACGCGTCACCGGCCGCGGCGGCCTCGTCCCTGACCGCCCGGGCCTCGGCCAGCGTCTCGGTGAGTCCGACGGCGAGCCGGCCGAGCGCGACCAGCGGCCCGGCCAGCCGCGCCGCCGCGGGCGTGCCCGACTCGGCGGCCAGTTCCCGCGCCGCCCGCGCCACCTCGAACGATTCGACGCCCGGCTCGGCGGTGTCGAGCACCAGCGCCAGCGCCGCCAGGATCTCCGCCTGCCGCGCCGTGCGCTCGTCCGCGCCACGCGCCGCGCCCTTGCGCAGCAGCCGCACTCCTTCGTCGCCGCGCCCTTCCAGGTGCCACAGCCACACGCAGGCGACGGCCAGCCGCCGCCCCCGGCCCGGGTCCTGGCGTGAGAGCCCCCATTCGATCGCGGCCCGGACGTTCGGATAGGCCGCGCCGACGCGGGCCCGCCAGGCGTCCTTGTCGGTGTCCAGCAGCGGCGCGGCCTGCCCCAGCAGCGCGAGTTGCAGGTCCAGGTGCAGGTCGGCGGCCGCGTCGGACTCCCCCGCCGCCGCCAGCCGGTCCAGCGCGTACGCCCGCACCACGCCGAGCATCCGGTAGCGGGCCACCTCACCGGTCGTGTCGGCCACGACCAGCGACTTGTCGATCAGCCCGCGCAACGCCCTGAGCAGGTCGCCCGGGCCAGGTCCGCCCAGGCCGGACAGGCGGGTGACGGCGTCGGCGGTGAAGCCGGGCTCGAAGACGCCGAGCCGGCGGAACAGCACGCGTTCGTCCTCGTCCAGCAGGTCGTGGCTCCAGCTCATCGAGCCCTGCAGGGTGCGCTGGCGGAAGGGCGCGGTGCGCGCGCCGCCGTCCAGGAGGGCGAACGGGGTGCTCAGGGAGTCGGCGATCTGGGCCAGCGAGAGCGCGCCCGCCCAGCCGGCGGCCAGTTCCAGCGCGAGCGGCAGCCGGTCGAGCCTGTCGCAGACGCGCCTGGCGGCGGGACGTGACTCGGCGGCGCCGGGCGCGCCCGCGCGGACGCGTTCGAGCAGCAGTTCCAGCGCGTCCGCCAGGGCCATCGGCGGCACCCGCCACACCCGCTCGCCGGGGACGCCGAGCGTGGCGCGGCTGGTGGCCAGCACCGCCACGCCCGGGCAGCTGGCCAGGATCGCGGCGATGACCTCGGCGGCGGCGTCCAGCACGTGTTCGCAGTTGTCGACCACCAGCAGGAGTTCGCGCCCGCGCAGCGCCCCGGCCAGCGCGGGGACCGGGTCCGGCCCGGCGGGCAGCAGGAGGTCGAGCGCGGCGGCGATCCGGCGGGCGACGTGCGCGCCGTCCGGCTCCTCCTCCAGTCCGACCCAGAACGCGCCGTCGGGCCACGAATCGGCGGCCGCCCGGCTGACGCGGATGGCCAGCCGGGTCTTCCCGCACCCGCCGGGCCCGGCCAGCGTCAGCACCCGCCCGGCCGTCAGCGCGTCGCCGATCGCGGCGAGCTCATCGGCTCGCCCCACAAACGATGACAATTCCGGCGGAAGGTGACGAACGTCAGGCACCTCGGAAGTATGCCAGCAGTTCCGCCACCCTCCTCACCGGCATATCTGCCACCTGGCAGATGTTCCCGACCGGCGCGGACGACAGGATCGTTCCTACCGGGCGACGACGGGTCGCCGGGAACACGCGGAAGGACGGAACAGAAATGACGCAGCACACCGAGACCAGGGCCCGCAAGGTCGTCGCGAACATTTCGCTCTCGCTCGACGGGCGGGTCAACGGTCCAGGCGGCGAGGGGGACATGGGCTGGATCGTCCCGCACGCCATCACCGACGGCGCCCGCGACCACATGATGCGGGTGACGGGCACCGCCACCACGGTCCTGCTCGGCCGCAAGAACTACCAGGGCTTCGGCTCGTTCTGGCCGGCCGTCGCCGAGAACGCCGACGCCGACCCCCGCGACCGGGCCTTCTCCCGCTGGCTCGACGAGACCGAGAAGATCGTCTTCTCCTCGACGCTGAGCGAGGCGCCCTGGCGGAACTCCCGCGTGGCCGGATCGGGCCCGGCCGAGGAGGTCGCGCGGCTGCGCCGACAGCCCGGCGCCGACATCATCGTGCTGGCCAGCAGCAGCGTCATCACCGCGCTGCTGCTGGCCGCCGACGAGCTGGACCGGCTGAGCATCACGCTCTGCCCCGAGGTGGCCGGCGCCGGCGACCGGCTCTTCCCCGACGGGCTGCCTGCCGCGTCCTGGTCGCTGACGGACCTGTCGACCACCGAGTCCGGCGCGATCTGCCTGATCTACGACCGGATCAGGGACGCGGGCTGACCACGCGTCGACCAGGCGGGACGTCAGAGCCTGCCGAGTCCGCGGGCCAGGAGGGTGGCGGTCTTCGCGATGGCCGCCTCGTCGGTGGGCAGGCCGCGCGTGCGGTTGGTGTAGACGGCCATGATGATGGGCGGGGCGCCCTTGACCGGCCAGATGACGGCGATGTCGTTACCGCCGCCGAAGCCGTCGGAGTTGGTGCCGGTCTTGTGGGCGATCGTCCAGGTTCCGGGCAGGCCCGCCTTGATGCGTCCGGCGCCCGTTTTGCTGGCCAGCAGCCAGGCGATGAGCTGCCGGCGGTCCTTGGCGTGCAGGGCGTCGCCGGTGGTGAGCGCGCGCAGGTCGCCGGCCATGGCGGCGGGCGTGGTGGTGTCGCGGACGTCCTTCGGCGTCCAGTCGTTGAGCTCGGGGTGGCGGCGGTCCATGCGGGAGACCGGGTCCTTCAGCGAGCGGAAGAAGCCGGTCAGCCCCGCCGGGCCGCCGATCCGGTCGAGCAGCAGGTTGGAGGCGGTGCCGTCGCTCATGGTGACGGCCGCCTCGCACAGCCTGGACACGGTCAGGCCGGTCTTGACGTGCTTCTCGGTGACCGGCGAGTTGGGTTTCATGTCGGCGGCCGTCCACCTGACGAGCCGGTTCATCAGGCCGGGCGCCGCGGTGCGGGCCCGGTGCAGCACGGCCGCGCACAACGGCGCCTTGAAGGTGGACAACATCGGGAAGCGCTCCCCCGCCCGGTACGTCACGGTCCTGCCGGTGGCGGTGTCGACGGCGTAGGCGCCGATGCGACCCCGGAAGGACGCCTCCAGCCTGCGCAGTTCCTTCCTGACCTGGGCCGGTCCTGCGGCCGCGCCCGGCGTGGCCGCCGTGCTCGCCTGGGTGGCGGCGGTCGCGGCGGCCGGGCCGAGCGGGCCGCCGGACAGCGCGGACGCCGCCAGGGCGGTCGCGGGCAGCGCGGCGGCGAGCCGTCGGGGTCGGACGATACGCACGTGGAGATCCCTTCCTGGTCCTTGCCGGCATCAGGAGCCAAGCAGATGTGATCACGGTATGTCCAATAGCGATATCGGCCGATTCCCGATAGCGGTCGCGATATCCCCCCAGGTCAGACCTGGCGCCGGGGCAGCAGCACGCTGAGCGCCGCGAGGGCCAGGCCGATCCCGGCGGCAAGGAGGAAGACCAGTGCGTAACCCGCGGCGGGCGCGCCGGCCTGTGACGCGGCGGCCGTCGCCAGTGCCGCCAGGCCGAGCGACCCGCCGACCTGGGCGGCGGTGTTGGCCAGGCCACCGGTGACGCCCTCGTCGCCCGCCGGGACCCCGGCGGTCGCCACCGCCATGAGCGTGGGGAAGGTCAGCCCGATCCCGGCCGCGACGAGCAGCGTCGGCCCGAGCACGCCGGTGAGGTAACCGCTGCCGACGCCGGCCAGGGACAGCCAGCCGAACCCGGCCACGAAGCAGCCGCCGCCCGCGAGCACTGGCAGCCGCGCGCCCACACGCGGCAGCAGCATCGCCGCCCACCGCGCGACCAGCAGGAACGCCACCGCCGCGGGTGTCTGCCCGAGCCCGGCCTGCAACGCGCTGAAGCCCAGGACGTTCTGCAGGAACAGCGACGTGAAGTACCACATGGCGATCGTGATGCCGCCGAACAGCAGCAGCATGCCGTTGCCGACCGCCACCCCGCGGATGCGCAGCAGCCGCGGCGGCATCGTCGGACGGGCCGCGAACCGCGCCTCGACCAGGACGAAGAGGCCGAGCATGAGCAGCCCGGCCACCACCGGCCCGAGCACCTGGACGGACGTCCAGCCGTGGTCGGCGCTCCGCATGACGCCGTAGACCAGGGCGGCGAGCCCGGCCGTCCCCGTGACGGCGCCGACGAGGTCGAGCGGTTCGCGGCGCATCGATCGGGTGCCGGCCAGTGAGAACACCGCCAGCGCGATCAGCGCCGCGCCGATCGGGACGTTGATGAGGAAGATCCACCGCCACGACAGGCCGGTGGTGATGGCGCCGCCGGCGAGCGCGCCCGCCATCCCGCCGACGCCGCCCGCCGCCGACCACGCGCCGAACGCCCTGGCACGCGCGTGCGGCTCGGTGAAGCCGAGGTTGAGCACGGCCAGCGTGGCCGGGGCCATCATGGCGGCGCCGACGCCTTGCGCGACGCGGGCCGCCACCAGGATCTCGGCGGTCCCGGCCAGGCCACCGGCCAGGCTCGACACGGTGAACAGCGACAGCCCGGCGACCAGCGTGCCACGCGGCCCGAACAGGTCGGCGGCGCGCCCGCCGAGCAGCATGAAACCGGCGAACGTGAGCAGGTAGCCGTTCACCACCCAGGCCAGGCCGGTGGGCGTGAAGCCGAGGTCGGCGCGGACCGAGGGCAGGGCGACGTTCACGATGGACGCGTCCAGGATCACCATGAACTGGCAGGCGCACACCAGCGCCAGGACCAGGCCGATGCGACGGCGCACCGCGGCGGGGGCGCCCGTCGTGGACCGCGTGCCGCTCACGCGGACCTGGCGGTGGTCGCGGCGCCGTCCAGCAGCAGGCGGCCGGCGATCTGGGCGAGCCGGTGTCCCTGGTGTCTGGCCGCCTCCAGGGTCGCGGGGCCGGGGCCGTCGCCGTCCGGGCCCGACACATGGGATGTGCCGTAGGGGTTGCCGCCGGCCGCGTACACGGCCTGGTCGGTGAACCCGGGCGGGACGATCAGCGCTCCCCAGTGGTAGAAGACGTTGCCCAGCGACAGGATCGTCGCCTCGCTGCCGCCGTGCCGGTTGAACGCCGAGGTGAAGGCCGTCACCGGCTTGTCGGCCAGCACCCCTTCCCGCCACAGCCCGCCCGCCTGGTCGATGAACTGCTTGAGCTGCGCGGCGGGCGCGCCGAACCTGGTCGGGGTGCCGAAGGCGTAGGCGTCGGCCCAGGCCAGGTCGTCGACCGAGGCCAGGTCGATCGACGCGGCGGCGTCGGCGTGCCGCCGCCAGCGCGGGTTCTGCTCGATCGCGCTGTCGGGCGCCAGTTCGGCGACCCGCCGCAGCCGCACCACGGCCCCGGCCGCCCCGGCTCCTTCCGCGACGGCCTGCGCGAGCGCGTGCACCGCGCCCGTCGCGCTGTAGTAGATGACGGCGACCTTCACGGTCATGCCGGACTCCTCGAAGTCGGGTAAGATTAGTTACGCAGATAACTATTATGCGCATAACTAACCTGTCAAGGAGAGCCCATGGACTTCGCCCAAGCCGACGCGCTCAACCAGGCCATCCGCCTGCTGAGCCTGCGCCACCGGGCCAGGGCCGCGGCGCTGCTGGCCCCGCTCGGCCTGCACCCCGGGCAGGAGGCGCTGCTGCTCAAACTCGCGCGTACCGGGCCGATGATCCAGGCTCAGCTCAGTGACGCGCTCGGCTGCGAGCCGCCCAGCGTCACGGTCATGACGCGCAAGCTGGAGGCCGCGGGTCACATCAGGCGCGCGCCGGCGCCGTCCGACAAGCGGGCGAGCGTGGTCGAGCTGACCGACAGCGGCAGGGCGCTGGCCGAGGAGGTCAAGCGGCTGTGGTGCGCGCTGGCCGAGGAGACGGTGGCCGGCCTGCCCGCTCAGACGGTGGCGGCGCTGCCCGGCATCCTCACCACGCTGACCGCCAACGTGGACACGCGGCGGCCCGCCTCCCGCGCGACCTGACGACCCCGGGCCGGGGTGGTCACCAGGCCTGGACCCAGGTGTCCTGCGGGCCGGGCACCACCTGGCTGTCGCCGGTCTCCAGGTCGACGCGCAGCAACCGGGTCCGCGCGCCGCCGCACGCCGGCAGCCCGGCCAGCGGCGTCCGTTCCATCTCGTCGGCCTGGCGGTCGACGCCGACCAGCGCGTGCCGGCCGTCCGGGGCCAGGGCCAGCCGCTCGATGTGGCCGCAGTCCAGCGCCAGGACCTTCTTCACCAGCCGCGTCCCCTCGTGGACGACCAGCGTGCGGGTCGGCCAGCCGAGCGCGCGCAACATCCGCCCGCCGGGCAGCGGCAGGACCGGGCGGGTGAACTCGTGCTCCGGCGGTGCGGCGACCTGCCCGATCGTGCCGGTGCCGACGTCGAGGGTGGCCAGCGCGTTCGCCGCGACGCCGTGCTCGGGGAGCGCGAGGGTCTCGTCGTCCAGCCATTGGAGCCCGTAGCCGCTGACCGGCCATTCGCGATCCAGCGTGCCGGTGAAGCGGCGGCCGTCGAGCAGCCGTCCGTAGGCGACGCGGCCCTCGGGCGAGACGGCCAGGCCGCTGATCGTGCCCTTGATGGTGGGGGTGAGCCGTTCGCCCATCGTCACCCGGCCGTCGAGGCCCATGGACAGCCGGTAGAGGCGGAAGTAGCGCTGCGTCGGGCTGGTGAGCGCGGCGACGTACCGGCCGGGCTCGGTGTCGCGGACGACGAATTCGTACTGGGCGTAGACGCGGCTCGCTTTGGGCAGCAGCCGCACCGGCTTGCCGGACTCCAGGTCGAGCACGTACGGCCGGTACCCGCCGACCAGCGCGTAACGCGGGGTGCCGTCGGCGTTGGCGGGCGGCCCGAGGAGCACCCCGGGCAGGAACGCGGCCAGCACGACGGCGGCCACCGCCAGCCCGGTGTCACGCAGGTCGGCCGGACGCGGCCACCGTCCCGCGCCCGCGAGCCCGGCCAGCAGCACCATGGCGGCGGGCGAGAGCAGCCAGGCCAGGATCTGGCGCGGCACCGCGAACGACGGCGCCGGCAGCTGGTCCTCCAGGCACTCCCGCCACATGAGGGACGGCTCGGCCATCAGCAGGTCCACGGCCACGCTCAGCGCGGTGGGCAGCAGCGCGGCCACCATCCCCAAGGTGGCGGGCAGCAGGGAGACCCCGCGTGCCCGTCCGGCCGGCGGCACGGCCGCGGCCCTGTGCAGTGACCGGATCGCCCAGATCCCGATCAGCGCCAGCAGAAGGGGCTGGAGCGGGGTGACCACGGCGCCGAGGACGCCGGCCGCCCGGGCCGCCGAGTTGGGCTGCGGGAACTCCAGCGGGCCGCCGCTGACGCACATGATCCGCACGATCTCGGTGAACAGCGGCTCGGCCAGCAGTTCCCACAGCGACAGCGCCACGGCTGACGCCCAGAAGACCTTCACAGCGCGCATCGGGGGACTTTCGGCCGGAGGAGGGGGGCCGGGGTAGCCTAGCCGCTCCCGCCGCCCAAGATCATCGAATCGCTCGACCCGAACCATCGGGTTGAAGGTTTCATCGGCGAAAGCGGCCTTCACCAGCTCCAGCTTTACATCGAAAGTTCAACGATAGCGTTTAAGCCATGGCAACTGGCATCGAGAACCTCGCACACGCCGTCGACGCGGCGAACCTCATGAAGCTGCTCCCGTCCCGGCCCCGGGTGCTGGCGCTGGGCGAGCCGGCCCACCGCGAGGAGACCCTCCTCGACGTACGCAACCAGCTCTTCGAGCGGCTCGTCGAGCAGGAGGGCTACCGGACGATCGCGATCGAGAGCGGCTGCCTGGCCGGCCTGATCGTGGACGACCACGTCACCTCGGGCGCCGGCGACCTGGACGAGGTCGTGGCCCGCGGCATCACCCACGGCTGGGGCGAGATGGCGGGCAACCGCGAGCTCGTCCGCTGGATGCGCGCCTACAACGACGGCCGGCCCGCCGCCGAGCAGGTGCGCTTCGCCGGATTCGACGGCCCGCTGGAGACCACCCACGCGGAATCCCCGCGGCAGGCGCTCATGGCGCTGCACACCTACCTGGCCACCTGGGTGGACGCGCCCCTGCTCCCCTGCGCCGCCGGCACGCTCGACCGCCTGCTCGGCGCCGACGAACGGTGGACCGACCAGGCCGCGATGATGGATCCGGCCCGGTCGATCGGGCGCTCGGCGGAAGCCGGGGAGCTGCGGCTGCTCGCCGACGATCTGGTGGCGCTGCTCGACGCGCACACGCCGCACCTGGTCGCGGCGTCCTCGCGCGCCGCATGGGACCTGGCCCGCCTGCACGCCCGCACCGCCGTCGGCCTGCTGAGGTACCACTACTGGCTGGCCGACGCCTCACCCGGACGGATGAGCCGGATCGTGGGCCAGCGCGCCGCGATGATGGCCGGGAACCTGCTCGCACTCGCCGAGCGCGGCCCGGTGCTGGTGCACGCGAGCAACTCCCACCTGCAGCGCCACCAGAGCACGATGGCCATGCGCGATCTGGTGGTGGCGTGGTGGAGCGCCGGCGCGCTGGTGCACGCCCGGCTGGGCGCGGACTACGCGTTCGTCGCCACGGCGCTCGGCACGATCCGGCACCACGGCGTGGACGACCCGCCCGCCGACACCCTCGAAGGGCTGCTGTCCGCCCTTCCCGGGGATCGTCACCTGTTCGACGCCCGCCGGCTGGACGCCGCGTTCGGCGACGCGCGGCCCGCCGCCCGGGTGTCGCCCTGGTTCGGCTACGCCGCGCTGAACCCGGCCCACCTGCCGGGCATCGACGGGCTCGTCTTCGTCAAGGACGCCCTGCGCGACTAGCGGGCGCCCCGGCTGCGGGTTCGTGGGATGCGGGTCCGTCGGTGGCGGGGTGGCCGAGCGGCAGGGGCACGCCGGGGTCTGCCACCATCCCGTGGAACAGCAGCAGCCACGCCCGCTGCGCGGTGCCACGCCGTTCGGCCGCGGGGAGCTTGGCCAGCAGTGACGCGATCATGCCCAGGGCGGTGATCAGGTCGTCGGCGGTGACGTGGTCACGCACCCGGCCGGCCGCCCGCGCTCGGGTGAGCGGGCCGCGCAGCAGGTCCGCCACCCGGTCGCGCACGCCGGCGATGCGCGGGTCGGCCGGCGCGCTGATCATGCCGATGAACGCGGTCGAGGCGAGGACCTGCTCGCTCATCAGCGCCAGCAGGTCGTCGAGCGTGGTGCCGGGTTCGGCGGCGAGCGACTCCAGTTCCCTGACGCCCTCTTCGAAGACGGCCAGCGCGAGGCTGGCCCGGTCGGGGAAGTGCCGGTAGAGGCTGCCCTGGCCGACCCCGGCGGTACGCGCGATCGAGGTGAGCGGCGCCTCGTACCCGCTGCTGGCGAACCATTCGCGAGCGGCGGCGATCAGCGCCGCGCGGTTCTCGGCCGCCGCGCTCGGGCCCCGGTTGGGCCGCCGCCGGATGTGGGACATGGGCCCACGATACCAACCGGACATCATCGTCCGGTTCTGCCGCGGACCGCTCGACACCTGCCCGCGCCAGCGGCTACGGTGACAACCGGACGACATAGTCCGGTTACTCGAGTGGCATCGTCCCGATCGTGAGTGTGAGATCACCCCTGGTGCGAGAAGGAGCCGTATGAGCCTGAACGAGCAGGTCCTGCGTTACCCGATCCCCAGCGACGCGGCGCTGGAGCCGCCCGCCGAGTGGGCCGAGCTGCGCGGCACGTGCCCGGTGGCGCACGTCGAGCTGCCCAGCGGCGACCGGGCGACGCTGATCACCCGCTACGACGACGTCCGGGCGGTGCTGGCCGACCCGCGCTTCACCCGCCAGCTCAACGCCCCCGACGCGGCCCGGCTGTCGGCCGAGGGCGGCGGCGTGTTCAGCAGCGACCTGGCGCTGATCATCCCGGACGGCGGCGAGGCGCACCAGCACTGGCGGCGTCTGGTCGCCAAGTGGTTCACGGCCAAGCGCATGACCGCGCTGCGGCCGGCGATGGCGCGGATCGCCGAGGACCTGATCGACGACATGGTCGAGCGCGGCGCCCCCGCCGATCTCAAGGCGAGCCTGGGCTTCCCGCTGCCGGTGTACGTCATCTGCGACATGCTCGGCGTGCCGGCCGAGGACCGGGACCGGTTCTCGTACTGGTCGGACACCCTGCTCAACCTCACCCGCTACCAGCAGGCCGAGATCGAGGCGGCGCAGGCCGCGTTCTTCCAGTACATGTCGGACCATCTGGCCGCCAAGCGCGCCGCGCCCGGCGAGGACCTGCTGAGCGAGCTGATCGCGGCCGGCGGCCCCGAGGACGGCGGCCTGTCCGACCTGCAGATCGTGGTCACCGGCATCGCGCTGCTGGTCGCCGGGCACGAGACCACCGCCAACATGATCGGCAAGATGGTCGCCATGCTGCTGGCCGACCGCGGCAGGTGGGAGCGGCTGCTGGCCGATCCGGCGCTGGTGCGCACCGCGGTCGAGGAGTCGCTGCGCATGGACGCCAACTCCGGCTTCGGCCTGCCGCGCTATCTGCCGGAGCCGGCCGAGATCGGCGGCGCCCACCTGCCCAAGGGCACCACGGTGGTGTGCAGCATGGCCGCCGCCAACCGCGACGAGCACGCCTTCGCCGACGCCGGCCGCATGGACCTGACCCGCAGCCCCAACCCGCACCTGGCCTTCGGCGTGGGCGCGCACTCCTGTCTCGGGCAGGCACTGGCCCGCACCGAGCTGCAGGTCGTGCTGGAGGTGCTGCTGCGCAGGCTGCCCGCCCTGGACCTGGCCGTGCCGGTGGCGGAGCTGGAGCGCGTGGAGGGGCTGGCCGTGGGCGGCCTGCGCACGCTCCCGGTCCGCTGGTGACCACGGCCGTTCACGAGGAGATCCCGATGAGAGTGCACGTCGACCAGGACAGGTGCTGCGGCGCCGGGCAGTGCGTGCTGCTCGCGCCCGAGGTGTTCGACCAGCGCGACGACGACGGCATCGTCCTGCTGCTGACGCCCGAGCCCGCCCCGGACCGGCACGCCGCGGTCCGCGAGGCGGCGGCCATGTGCCCGGGCGCCGCCATCGAGGTGACCTGAGCGACCCGCCACCCGCCGAAGTCCGCCATCCTCCGAAGCCCGCCATCCTTCGGAAGGAGGACGGCGCGCGCTCGATCGGGTGATGCCGCCGGACGCCCGTCCCGGCCAAGGTCGAGGACATGACCACCCACGACCTTCCCACCACCGGCGCGGACGAGCGGCCCGGACGGCGCGTGCCCGAGGTGGACACCATCCGCGGGTTCGCGCTCGCCGGGATCCTGCTGGCCAACCTCGGCTTCTTCGCCGACCCGAGGCAGCTGGCCACCGTCGGCGTCGGCCCGTCCAACCCGGTCGACCTGGCACTCCAGATCCTGGTGTTGTCGAAGTTCTACATCATCTTCTCGTTCCTGTTCGGCTACTCCTTCACGCTGCAGACGCGTTCCGGGCGGCCGGGGACCGTGGCCCGCACCGTGCGCCGCTGCCTGGGGCTGTTCGTGCTCGGCCTGCTGCACGGGCTGCTGCTGTGGCCGGGCGACATCCTCACCCTGTACGCGGCGCTCGGCCTGCTGCTGCTCCTCGTGCGCCGCATCAGGCCGAGAACGGCGGTGATCGCCGGGATCGTGCTGCTCACGCTGGTCACCGTGGCCTACGCCCTGCTCGCCGGGCTGATCACGCTCAGCCCCGAGCCCGTCAGCGTCATGACCCCGTACGGCCCCGAGGCCGGCGCCCGCCTGCTGGCCGAGTACACCGCCGGCCCGCTCGACGCGGTGGGCGTGAACGTCGCCCAGTACCCGGGCGTCGTGGCGTCGATCTGGTTCGCCCAGGGTCCCACCGCGATGGCGATGTTCCTGCTCGGGTTCGCCGCCGGCACCTCACGCCTGTTCGAACGCCCGGCCGACTGGGCCCATCGGATGACGGCCGTCCAGTGGATCGGCTTCGGGATCGGCCTGCCCGCCGCCGTGCTCTCCGGCGTCCTGTTCGACCGGAACGGCGCGGCCACGGTGGCGTCCATGGCGCTGACCACCGCGACCGCGCCGCTGCTCGCCGCCGCGTACGTCGTCACGCTGCTGCGCCTGGCCAGGCGGCTGCCCGTGGTGCCCGCGCTGCTCAACCCGGCCGGGCGCATCGCCGCGTCCAACTATCTGGGCCAGTCGGTGCTGGCGTTCCTGATCTTCAGCGGCTGCGGGCTCGGCCTCGCCGGACGGGTCTCACCGCTCGCCACCGTCGGCATCGCGGTGCTCGTCTTCGGGCTGCTGGTCACGTTGAGCGCCTGGTGGCTGCGCGGGCACCGGTACGGCCCCATCGAGTACGGCCTGCGCCGCCTCACCCACTGGCGCCGGCCGTCGTGACCTCGTCGAGCAGTTCCAGCACGTGCCGGTACGTCATGCCGGTCGCCCGGGTCAGGCCCAGCTCGCAGGTGCGGTTCAGCGAGGCGTGGGCCGCGTACCCGCCGCGCCGCACCGACTCCGCCTCCGCCCGGGTGGCCGACGCGGTCAGCTCGGGGTGCAGCAGCCCGCGGTCCCCCGCGAAGCCGCAGCACTGCCAGCCGTCCGGGACGACCACCCGCTCGGCGACCGCCGACGCCACCCGCATGAGCGCGTCCTCCAGCCCCAGCCGCGTGGACGAGCACGTCGGGTGCAGCGCCAGCGACGGCAGCCGGCGCTCGACGCTCAGCCGGAGCAGCAGGTGTTCCGCGGTGTAGGCGACCACGTCGACCACCTCGGCCCCGAGCCGGTCGAAGCCCTCGGTGCAGGAGGCGGCGTCGGTGACGATCGGGACCTCGACGCCGTCCAGCGCGGCGCGCACCCGGCCGCGCATCTCCGCCAGCCCGCCGGTGAACCCCTTCGACGACCAGGGCGTGCCGCAGCACAGCCCGGCGACGCCGTCCGGGACGGACACGCGCACCCCCGCACGCTCGGCCAGGCGCAGGAACGCGGCCATCACGCCGGGACCGCCGGCCGCCGGGGCGAACAGCGTGTTCAGGCAGGACGGCAGATACACCACCTCGGCCTGGTCGTCCCGGACCGGGCGGCGCCGCTCGCCGCCGCCCGGCAGGTCACGGCTCCACGCGGGGACCGCCTCCGTCCCGGCCACCGCCCGCGCCGCCCGGCTCGCCGCCTCGGGCAGCCCGGGCGGGACGGCGGCCGCGACGTCAAGCGCCCGCCCGAGCGCCCCGGTCACCGGGCCCCACCGCCTGGCCGCGGCCTTCCACGCCGCCTCGGCGGCCCGGCCGTGCCGTTCGCCGCGCAGCCGCTTGGTCAGCTCGCCCGTGTCGATGTGCACCGGGCAGGCGGTGGCGCACATGCCGTCGGCGGCGCAGGTGTCGACGGCGTCGTAGCCGTACTCGGCCTCCAGCCGCGCGGCCAGCTCGTGGTCACCGGCGGCCCGGGCGGCGGCCAGCTCGCGGCGCAGCACGATGCGCTGGCGTGGCGTCGTGGTCAGGTCGCGGCTCGGGCAGACCGGCTCGCAGTAGCCGCACTCCACGCACCTGTCGACCTCAGGCTCGACGGTGACCACCGGCTTCAGGTCGCGCAGGTGCGCCTCGGGGTCGTCGCTGAGCACCACGCCGGGGTTGAGCGTGCCGGCGGGGTCGCACAGCCGCTTGACCTCGCGCATCACCTCGTACAGCTCGTCGCCGTACTGGCGGCGCACGAACGGCGCCATCACCCGGCCGGTGCCGTGCTCGGCCTTCAGCGTGCCGCCCCTGGACAGGACCGCCTCGACCATGTCCTCGGTGAAGTCGGCGTAGCGCCGCAGCCGGGTGTCGAAGCGCTCGTTCAGCATGAAGTGCAGGTTGCCGTCCTTGGCGTGGCCGAAGACGACGCTGCGTTCGTACTCGTGCCTGCCGAACAGCTCGGTCAGCTCGTCACAGAGGCCGGCCAGCGCGTGCACCGGCACGGCGACGTCCTCCAGCAGCGCGGTGGTGCCGCTGGGCCGGGCGCCGGCCACCGAGGCGTACAGGCCCTTGCGGATGTTCCACAGCGCGGCCCGGCCCGCGCCGTCCCTGCTGAGGCGGGCGGGCGCGGCCAGGTCGAGCGTGCCGAAGACGACGTCGGCGGCGCTCTCGCGCTCGGCCAGCCGGTCGGGGTCGGGCTCCTGCCACTCCACCAGCAGCGCGGCGTGCTCGGCCACGTCCAGCGCGCGCAGCTCCGCGTCGGCGCCCGGGCCGGTCCGCGCCACCCGCAGCGACTCGGCGTCGAGCAGCTCGATCGCCGCAGGACCCGCCTCCACCAGGGACGGCACCGCCGCCATGGCCGCGTGCAGCGACGGGAACAGCAGCAGCCCGGTGGCCGCCAGCCGGTGCGCGGGGACCGTGCGCAGCACCGCCTCGGCGACGAACCCCAGGGTGCCCTCGCCGCCGATCACCAGGTGGGCCAGGATCTGCGCCGGGGAGTCGTGGTCGAGAAAGCTGTTGAGCCCGTAGCCCATGGTGTTCTTGAGCGAGAACTGGGCCTCGATGCGGCGGACCGACTCGGGGTTGCCGCGCACCCGGTCGCGCAGCCGCGCCAGCCCCTCGGCCAGCTCCGGCTCCTGCGCGCGCAGCCGCTCGTCCGCGTCGGCCGCGCCGGTGTCGACGATCGTGCCGCTGGGCAGCACCAGCGTCAGCGACTCCAGCGTCCGGTACGTGTTGGCGTGCGTGCCGCAGGTCATGCCGCTGGAGTTGTTCGACACCACCCCGCCGATCGTGCACGCCGACTCGCTGGCCGGATCGGGCCCCAGCTTGCGCCCGTACGCCGCCAGCCGCGCGTTGACCTGGCGCAGCACCGCGCCCGGCTGCACGCGTACCCGGGCGCCGTCGTCCAGCACCTCGATGGCGCGGAAGTGCCGGCGGGTGTCGACCAGCAGGTGCTCGCTGACGCCCTGGCCGCTGAGGCTCGTGCCGCCCGAGCGGAAGGTGAGCCGCAGCCCGGCCCGCATCAGCGCCGCCACCTGCTCGGCGCTCTGCGGCACCAGCACGGCCTGGGGGGTGAGCAGGTAGTGCGAGGCGTCGTGGGCCATGCCGAGCCGGTCGCTCACCCGCGTGCGGGCGATCCCGGGGACGGCCGACTCCACCGCCGACAGCACGGCGGGATCGGGAACGGAGATGGTGCTGGTCACGTCTTGCTTCCCACCGTGATCGGAGCTGGATCTTTCTGGGCGTCCGGCGGTTGGCCGGGCGGGGTCCACCGTATCGTCCGCGCCGATCATGTCCGACCCGGCGCGCCACCGTAACGACCTCCACCCGGCTCCTCACCCGTGGCGCTTTCCGGCTGATGCCCGTGGCGCCCTCCGGCTCCCCGCCCGTGGCGCCCTCCGGCTGATGCCCGTGGCGCCCTCCGGCTCCCCGCCCGTGGCGCCTTCCGACTGATGCCCGTGGCGCCTTCCGTCTCCTCGCCCCGTCGAGCCTTCCGTCTCCTCGCCTGTGGCGCCCTCCGGCTGATGCCCGCCGCGCCTTCGGGTTGACGCCCCCGGGGTCACTGTCGTGCTGGCGCGCCGTTCGCTTCGCCGTCGCGGGCCGGCACGCCGTTCACCTCGCCGTCGCGGGCCGACACCCCGTTCACCTCGCCAGCGAAGGCCGGCACCTCGTTCACCTCGTCACCAGGCGCCGACCTCCCGTCCAGCAACCAGGCGACCGCCGAGGGCAGTTCCTCCGGCCCGGACACGACGATCCCCGCTCCCCCGAGCCGACGCAGCGGCCCCACGTCGATGTCGTACCGATCGCCTACCGCCCACGCGTACTCGGCGGAAACCCCGGCCGCGGCGAGCACCGCGGCGTACGCGCCGACGTCCGGCTTCGGCGTGTCACCGACGTCCTCGGCGGCCAGGAGCGCGTCGAACGAGTCCCGGCCCAGCCCGATCCTGGCCAGCACCGCCAGCGCCGCCGCCCGCGCGTTGTTGGTGAGCAGCGCGATCGGCACATGCGCCCGCAGCCTGGACAGCTCGCCCACGGTGACCGCGTCCGCCGTCAGCCCGTCGGCGATCGACAGGTGCCGGTGCCGGTAGTCGCGCCACTGCTCGATGCCGAACCCGTGCCCCAGGACGAAGGACGTGGCGGAGGTGCCGTCCCAGTCGTCGCGCATGGCCTGGCGCAGCTCGGCCAGCGCTGCCCGAGCCTCCTGCTGCGACACGCCTCTGAGCTCGACGAACATGCGCGCGATCACACCCAGGACCTGATCGACGTACGCCTCGCGCGGATACAACGTCCCGTCCAGATCGAAGATCACAAGCCGTGGCGCCCTGCCGTTGCCGTCGACTCTCATCTGGCCCCAACTTTGATCGGTGTGCCGGCGCCACCATCATGCACACAGGTCTGGCCTGGGGGTGCGTCAGCCGGGACTCAGCCGGGACCGGTCACCATGCGACAGGCCCGAGGCGGTCGACGAAGATGCCGCTGGGACCGTCGGCGCCGATCGTCGCGAGCCGGACGATCGAGTCGGTGCCCTCGGTGACGGTCAGCTCGCCGGTGTGGTGGTTCATGTCGGTGGCGGCGAACTTGCGGTTGGCGACCTCTCCCGGGGTGGCCACGTTGAACTTGATCTCCGGAAGCGCCTGGGCGTACCTGACCGTGATCATGTTCAGTGCCGCCTTGGACGAGCTGTAGGCCAGTTCGTGGAACTTCGAGAACGGCTGCCCAGGATCGGTGACGACCGAGAACGAACCACCCCCGCTGGACACCATCACCACCCGCGGCTGGTCCGCGGCCCGCAGCAGCGGCAGGAACGCGTGCGTGACCCTGACCGGGCCGTACACGTTGGTGTCGTAGACCGAATGGATCTCTTCGGCCGTGGCGTCGGCCGGCGCGACGCCGCCGCCCGGCGCGCCCGCGTTGTTGATCAGCACGTCGAGCCGGTCGGCGTGTTCCCGCACCAGCTTCACGGCTCCGGCCACGGACGCGTCCGAGGTCACGTCCAGCTGGACCATGATCACGTCCGCGCCGCCCGCCGCCAGCTCTGCCGCGGCGGCCCGGCCCCGGCCCTCGTCGCGCGAGCCGAGGAAGACCCGCCAGCCGAGCGCTCCGAGCCGTCTGGCCGCTTCGAGGCCGAGTCCCTTGTTGCCGCCGGTGATGAGCACTGAGGTCTGTTGCGTGTTCGTCATGCCCACAAGACGCCGCGTCCCGACCGGTTGTGACGTCCTGTGAACGACGCCACAACCGGCCGGGGACGATGACGGGGTTGTCACGCGGCCGACCGGTGTCGGCCCTCACGGCGGTCGGAGCTGTCGTCCGCTGCGACAGGAGAGGGGTAGCCCATCGCAACGGGAGGAGTGTCGCCCACATCGGGGGCCGACCAGATCCCGGCCATCGACGATGCGGCGTACACGAGCACCGCGATGGCCGCCAAGCGGTGTCGCCCACCGCGACAGCCGGGCGGCGCCAGCCACCGCGACGGCAAAGCGGCGCCTGCCACTGCGACGGTCAGGCGGTGCCCAACGCCCCATGGCGGTCAGACAGTGCCGACAACCCGACGCCGCTCAGGCAGTGTCAGCCGCCACGGCGGTCAGGCAGTGGCAGCTGCCCACGGCGGAAGGGCAGTGGCGCCCGCCCATGGCGGTAGGGCGATGTCGGTCGCCCACGGCAGTAAGGCGATGTCGGTCGCCACGGCGGTAACGGCGTGAAGGCGGCTGCGGCGGTCACGCGGTGTCGGCCGCTGCGGCCCGGCCGGCCTGGCGGCCGGAGAAGAGGCAGCCGCCGAGGAACGTCCCCTCCAGCGCGCGATAGCCATGAACGCCACCGCCGCCGAACCCCGCCACCTCACCCGCCGCATACAGCCCGGGCACCGGCGTGCCGTCCGGGCCGAGCACCCGGCAGGACAGGTCGGTCTGCAGCCCGCCGAGCGTCTTACGGCTCAGCAGGTTGAGCCGGATCGCGATCAGCGGCCCGGCGGCGGGGTCGAGGATCTTGTGCGGTGCGACCGTGCGTGACAGCCGGTCGCCCCGATAGGCGCGGGACGTGCGGATGGCCATAAGCTGCACGTCCTTGCCGAACGCGTTGTCCACCTCGCGGTCCCTGGCGACGATCTGACCGGCCAGTTCCGCGCGGTCGATCAGGCCGCTCCCGGTCAGCTTGTTCATGCCGTCGACGAGCTCGTCCAGCGTGTCGGCGACGACGAAGTCCTCACCCGCGTCGAGGAAGCGCTGGATCGGCGCCGGAGTCCGCTTCAGCAGCCGTCCGGCGAGGTACGCGCCGATCCGCTTGTCGGTCAGCTCGGGGTTCTGCTCCGACCCGGAGAGCGTGAACTCCTTCTTGATGATGCGCTGGTTGAGTACGAACCAGGAGTAGTCGTACCCGGACGCCTGGATCAGTTCGAGCGTGCCGAGGGTGTCGCCGCCGGGGATGGCGGGCGCGGGGAAGCGGCGTCCCTGCGCGTCGAACCACATCGTGGACGGCGCGGGCAGGATTCTGATGCCGTGACCGGCCCAGATCGGGCTGTGGTTCTTCAGCCCTTCCGTGTAGTGCCACATCCTGTCGCGGTTGACCAGCCGTCCGCCCGCGCGTTCCGTGATGGCCAGCATGCGGCCGTCCACGTGCGCGGGGACGCCCGTGACCATGGTGGACGGCGCTGCGCCCAGCCGGCTCGGCCAGTTCGCGCGGACCAGGTCCAGGTCGCCGCCGATGCCGCCGGAGGTCACGATCACCGTCGGCGCGTTCAGCTCGAACGACCCGACGACGGTGCGTGAACTGGCCGTGCCCCGGGCCGCGGAGCTGGGTTCGAGCACCGATCCGCGTACTCCGGTCACCGCCCGGCCGGTCGTGATCAGCTCGTCGACCCGGTGCCGGAACTTGAACGCGACCAGCCCCTGCTCGACGGCCTGGCGGACACGCCGTTCGAAGGGCTCCATGACGCCCGGGCCGGTGCCCTTGGTCACGTGGAAACGCGGCACCGAGTTGCCCGGCGCGATTGCCGACCGGCCGCCGCCGCGTTCCGCCCAGCCGACGATCGGCACCCAGCGCAGGCCCATCCCGGCCAGCCACGCCCGCTTCTCACCGGCGGCGAACTCCAGGTAGGCGTCCGCCCACCGGCGGCCCCAGTGGTCCTCGCCGAGGGGGTCGTCCACGCCGCGGTCGAAGCCGGCCGTGGTGTACCAGTCGGACCTGGCCAGTTCCAGCGAGTCCTTGATCCCGAGGCGCCGCTGCTCCGGGGAGTCGATCAGGAACAGGCCGCCCAGCGACCAGAACGCCTGACCGCCGAGGCTCGCCTCGGGCTCCTGGTCGAGCAGCAGCACCCGGCGGCCGGCGGCGGCCAGTTCCGCGGTGGCGACCAGCCCGGCCAGGCCACCACCGACGACGATGACGTCCGCGTCAGCGCTGGACTCTGCCATGTTCACACCTCTTGAAAGCACGGAAGGCCGAAATCTGAAAACGCTCATGTTCAGATTCGGGTTACCAGACGGTAGTCAATGGGTGGCGGGGGAATCAAGCTTTCGGGCGGGAGAGAATGACGGGTCGGACAGCCGGTCGGACAAAGGAGGCATCACCGTGCGAGAGGGCGACCCCCTCACCGACCGAACACCCCAGCCGACCAACCGCGCCGGAGACACGCCGAGCGACCGCGTCACGGGCAAGCCGAGCGGCCGTGCCACAGGCAAACCGAGTGACCGTGCCGTGGGCGAGCCCACCGACCGTGTCGCAGGCGAGCCGAGCGGGCATGCCGTAGGCGGGCCGAGCGATCATGTTGTAAGCGAGCCGACGGGCCGCTCCGCAGGCGAGCCGACCCGTCCCACTGCGGGTGGGTCGGCCAGCGCCTCCAGGGGCCTGGCGGCGGGCTCCTCCAGGGGCAGGTCGGTCGGTCCCGCTGGAGACAGTACGGCCGATCCCGCCGGGGGCAGTGCGGCCGGTCCCTCCGCAGATGAATCGGCGGGTCCCTCCGGAGGTCAGGCAGTCGGTCCCACCGAGGGCAAGGTGGTCGACCCCTCGGGAGGCAAAACGGACGGCGCCGCTGGAAACAGGACGGGCGGCGCCGCCGGAGGCAAGGCAGGCGGTCCCACTGGAGGCAAGGCGGGTGGTCCTACGGGAGGTAAGGCGGGCGGTCCCGTCGGGGGC